>JAVXWN010000077.1:0-23947 GCA_032230645.1 Acidobacteriota bacterium
CCTTCTCTTACATTAGATTGATTGAGTCTCTTCCGCTGCGGCTCAAACCTCCGGCACTGATGCCGGGGAAGTCACCTGCATTTCACCACGTGTGGTTTTCGACCGTAGACTAAAGTAAACGTTCCGACAAGCTCTTTGGTGTCGCTCTCGATGACGTTGAGCGTCATGCTATCGCCTTCGATTCGACCGCTGAAACGGGCCGGATGACTGTCAACCGCTTCATCCTTACGCACAGGCCCGCCGTGTTCCCTGACGTGCGTGCCCCGGAGGTCGAAGTGCCCGCGCGCGTCGGGGACTATCTTCCCCGCGATTGTTCCGTGAGCGCAGTCGTACTCGACCCGAGCCCCCTGTTCGGTGACCTCAAGGCTGATGTGCTCTCCGCCCCACGTGCCTGTCCGTGCGCCTTCCATTGTGCTGCTTGATTCACCCGGCCGGTTATTACATCCGTGTTGCCAAACTAGATGTTCAGCGATTATACATCCCTTATGACATCGGATAAAGATAGTGTTCGCGCCACATGTCGGTGGAATGCATTGTCGAATGTTGATAAGCACAGCCGCCGCTGTCGCACATTGTCGCTCGCGCTTCTGCTGCTTGTGCCTCTTGCGTTGGCACACGTTCACGCGGCGGCGAGCGGCGTTGAGGCGCGGCCCGAACTCGTGCTCCAGACGGGCCACGCGATGCGTGTTGACGCAATCGCTTTCGGCCCCGACTCGCGGCTCGTCGCTTCGGGGAGCGCCGACAACACCGTGCGCCTCTGGGAGACAGAGACGGGGCGCGAGCTGCGCAGGCTCGCTGGTCACACGCTCTACGTGCGCGCCGTCGCGTTCGATCCCGGAGGGCGACTGCTGGCGTCCGGCTCGGCCGACGGGAGCGTGCGTGTGTGGGACGTTGCGACGGGCGCGGAGGTGAAGACGCTGCGAGGCGTCGGGGGTGTCATCAGTCTTGCCTTCAGCCCGGACGGGCGCGCGCTCGCCGCCGGTACGATGGAGAAGACGATCAAGCTCTTCGACACCGCCGCGTGGACTGAGCCGCTCTCACTCACGGGTCATCAAAATCAGGTGACGAGCCTCGCCTTCAGCCCGGACGGACGCACGCTCGCCTCGGGCGCGAAGGACGGAGCGGTCAAGCTCTGGGATGCGCGGTCGTCGCGCGAACTACGCACGCTGACGGGGCACACCGGGCTCGTCAAGTCGGTCGCCTTCAGCCCCGACGGGCGTCTGCTCGCTTCAGCCTCGTTCGACGGCACGGTCAAAGTCTGGAAGACGAACGAAGGTATCGAGACGCGCACCCTACATGGCTTCGACAAAGCTGTGGCCGTTGCCTTCACGTCGTACTCTCGCTCGCTGCTCGCGGCTGCGGGCGACCGTTCGGTGCGCGTGTTCGACGCTGCGACGTGGGCCGAAGTGCGCAAGTCGAGCGGCGACGGCGCGAGCGAAGGAGTTGAAGCGCCGAGCGAGGTCGCGGCCTTCAGTCCCGACGGAAAGTTCGTGGCGACGAGTAACGGCGACAAGGCCGTGCGGCTCCGCGACCTTTCGACGACGGGCGGCGCGCGCGTCTTCGAGAGCTATTCGAGCGGCGTCTACGCGACTGCCTTCAGCCCCGACAGGCGTTGGTTCGCGACCGGCAATAAGGACAAGACGATTCGCGTGTGGGAGGTCTCCACGGGTCGCAAGGTTCGGACGCTCGCGGGGCACACGGGCTGGGTCACGTCCATCGCGTTCAGCCCCGACAGTCGTTGGCTCGCGTCCGCCTCGTTGAGCGGCGCGGTCAAACTATGGGAGAACGAGACGGGGCGCGAAGCGCTATCGCTCGAAGGTCACACCGAAGGCGTCAACGCGGTCGCCTTCAGTCCCGACGGGAAACAGCTTGCGACCGCGAGCGGCGACAAGACCATCAAGCTCTGGGACACGGCGACGGGGCACATGCTTCGCACGCTCGAAGGCCACACGGCCGAGGCGAACGCCGTCGCCTTTAGCCCCGACGGGCACATGCTCGCGACGGGCGGCGCGGACAACTCCGTCAAGCTCTGGGACGCGGCGACGGGTCAGCCGGTGCGAGAGTTGAAAGAGCCGGGCGAAGTCTTCTCCGTTGCTTTTAACCCCGACGGAAAGACGCTCGCCGTCGGAGTCAATGACGGCACAGTCAGGCTCTACGAAGCGGGCGGCTCGGGCACACCGCGCGTGCTCACGGGACACACCGCAGGCGTGCGCGGCGTTGCGTTCAGCCCCGACGGGAAGACGTTCGCCTCTGCTTCAGCCGACGGCAGCGCGTGCATCTGGGACGCGGCGACGGGCAACGAGTTGTCGCGCCTCAGCGGTCACACCGACGCGGTCAACGGCGTCGCCTACAGCCCCGACGGTGCTTGGCTCTCGACCGGGAGCGAGGACGGCAGCGCGCGCATATGGGACGCGGTGTCGGGCGTGCCCGCCGCGACTTTGGTTTCGACGACCGACACGCGCGACTGGCTTGTCGTCGCGCCCGATGGACTGTTCGACGGCTCGCCCGCCGCGTGGAATCAGATACTCTGGCGCTTCGACCACAACACGAGCAGGGTCGCGCCCGTCGAAGTCTTCTTCAACGAGTTCTTCTACCCCGACCTGCTCGCCGACATACTCGCGGGCAAGCGCCCGCACGCAGCGCAGGACATCGCACAGATTGACCGTCGCCAGCCGCGCCTGAAAATCTCGCTTGCGGAAGGCGGGCCGCAAACAACCGCGCCCGCCTCGTCGCGCACGTTGAAGTTGAGAATCGAAGTGACGGAAGCGGCTTCGGGCGCGCGAGACCTGCGCCTGTTTCGCAACGGCTCGCTCGTCTACGTGCGTCACGGCTCGCTCGACCCGAATGCGCGTGCGCTCGAAGCCGTCGTGCCAATCGTCGCGGGCGAGAATCTGTTCACGGCTTACGCTTTCAATCGCGACAACGTGAAGAGCGCCGACGCCACGCTCGTTATCACGGGTGCGGACAGTTTGAAACGCACGCCGACGACTTATGTCATCGCCGTCGGCGTCAACGAGTATGCGAATCCTCGTTATAACCTCAAGTACGCTGCATCGGACGCGACCGACTTTGTCGAAGAGGTCAAGCGACAGCGCGCGCGTATCGAGCCCGAAGGCCGTGTAGAAATCGCCGCGCTCTTGAATTCCGATGCGACGAAGAAGAACATCGAGACGGCGTTCGCACGGCTCGCGGGCGCGGGGCCGCTGCCTGCGGACGCACCGAAGTCGCTCGAAGCTCTGAAACCGGCGGAGCCCGAAGACGTTGTGGTCGTCTACTTCGCTGGTCACGGCACGGCGCAGCAGAACCGCTTCTATCTCATCCCGCACGACATCGGCTACACGGGCGAGCGCGAGTTGAAGACTCAGGGCGCGCTGCAAACCATTCTCGACCACAGCATCAGCGACGTAGAGCTTGAGCGTCTGTTCGAGCCGCTCAACGTCAGCCAACTCCTGCTCGTCATTGACGCGTGCAATTCGGGGCAGGCGCTCGAAGCAGAGGAGAAGCGGCGCGGGCCGATGAACTCGAAGGGGCTGGCGCAGCTTGCATACGAGAAGGGCATGTATGTTCTGACGGCGGCGCAAGGCTATCAGGCCGCGCTCGAAGCGGCGCAACTCGGCCACGGGTTTCTCACATACGTTTTAATCGAAGAGGGTTTGAAGAAGGGCGAGGCCGACGCGCCCACGTCGCACGACGGACAGATCGTCGTGCGCGAGTGGTTCGACTACGCGGCGGAGCGCGTGCCGCAGATGCAGCTTGCGCGTGTGAAGCAGCGCGGTCTTGCCGTCGCACGCGCCCTGCCACACGAACAGGAGGTGCAGCGCCCGCGTACCTTCTACCGCCGCGAGACCGATGCGCGCCCTCTCGTCGTCGCGCGCACCGATGCGTCGCGCGCGGGTCAGTGAAGCTATCGTTTCACGACGCTCCGCTCTAGAAAGAATATTTGAGGTTGAACTGCACGCGGCGACCGGGCGTGACGGTCGAGGTCGCCTGCCCGAAGGCGGGCGCTTCGAGAAAGCGGACGGGGACGCCGAAGTTTGCGCGGTTGATAAAGTTGAAGACCTCGATGCGGAAGACGAGGCTGCGCGACTCGCTGAGGTGAAAGGTCTTGACGGCCGCGAGATTGAGGTCGAGATAGTTCCCGGCGCGAAAAGTGTTGCGTCCCACCTGCCCGTCCCGGCCGACTGTCGCGCGTAAGGAGGCGAGGTCTCCGGTCGTCAAACGCAAAGGCTGTTGCCGGTCGCCCGTGACCGCCAGACCGTCGGTCGTGTTGAGCCGGTCTGTCAGGTTGCCGTCGAGGTTCACGTCGAAAATCGAGTTGACGGTGAAGGGCTGCCCGGTCTGGAACTGACCCGTGGTAGCGACCTGAAGGTTTTTGAAGACACGGCGTGCTGCCGCGTTCGCAAAGCGCGGGAAGTCGTAGACGGCGTGGAAGGCAAAGCGGTGACGCGCGTCGAAGTTCGACGGCCCGCGCTCGCCCTCAAACGTCAGACTGTTCTGCGGGAGCGCCGCCGCGCCCGCGAGGTCGAACACGTCCGACACGTCGTCTGTCGATTTGGAAAGCGTGTATCCGACGCGGTATTGCATGCGTTCGCGGAGGCGTCCGCGTAGCTCAAGCTGGAGCGCGTCGTAGCGCGAAGAGGCGGTCGTCTCGAAGAACTGTACGCCGCCGACGCCGGGGACGGGCCGCCCGCCCGTGAAGAACTGCTGCGCCGCCGGGCCGTTACTTCCCAGACGTGTGCCCGGTTGGATGGCGATGCCGAAGAACTCGGGCTCGAAGCGACCGGGGCCGCGTAGCTCGAAGTCGAACGAGCGAATGAGCGTGACGGCGTTGGTGCCGAGGTTCGGTGTCGAGAAGCGCGGGAGGTTGCGCGCCTGCGTTCCGACATATGCGACTGAGAAGAACGTGTCGCGACCGATGCGCTGCTCGAACGTCAAGGCGTAGTGGTGCGCGTCGGGTGACTTCTGCCGACGCGAGGGGAGCGTGCTCTCGACTCCGCTTGCGCCCCGCAACACGCCCGCCGCGCTGGCGAGCAGGTTGATTGCGGCGACCTGCTGCGCGAGTGGCGTCTGCGGGTCGAGCAGGTTGAGCGTGCCGCGTTGGACGAGACCGAGGTTCGGGTCGGACGGGTTGAGCAGACTCAATGGCGCGATGGGGAAGAGGAGATTGCCGAAGCCGCCCGCCGTGTTCACCGTGAGGAACGTTGGAAAGACGTTGCGCGACTGGCTGACGACCGCGCCTAAGATTTGGTCGTTGAAGTGGCCGTAGCCAATGCGAATGCGTGTCGCGCCCGGCTCGCCGAACCAGTGCGGCGCGTAAGCGATGCCGAGACGCGGCGAGAAGTTGTTGATGTCCGGGTCGTAGATGCGCGCGCGTCCGGCGATGAAGGTCGAGAGGCCGGGGACGAGCGCGAGCCGCGAATCGTTGAAAGCGTTCTCGATGCGATTGTGCGCTTCGTGGACGGGCGTGTTGTACTCGAAGCGGAGGCCGAGCGAGAGGTTTAGATTCGGGCGCACGCGCCACTCGTCCTGAACGAAGGCGTCGAACTGGTAGAAGCGAAGGTTCGCGCCCGAATCGCTCCCCGTGGTGAGCGTCTGGAAGAAGCCGCTGGCGGCACTCGCGGCGGCAAGCGTGACCGGCTCAACAAAGTCGTTAGAGATGCTGAGTCCACCAGTGCCCGCGACGAGGCGCGGCGCGCCCTGAAAGCTGAGCAGCGGGCGGAAGTTTCGCGGCAGGATGCTGTTCAACTCCGTGCGGCGATTGTCGGAGCCGAAGATGAAGTTATGGCTGCCGCGCTTGAACGTAAGTTGGTCTGCGAACTGGTACGTGTTGTTGACGCGCCGCTGCGGGAAGTTGAAAACGTCAACGCCTACGGGACTGAAGCCCGCGATGGTGACTTGTCCGACGGGGCCGAGCACGTCTTCGACCGTGCCGATGTTGTTGAGCAGCAGCACGGGCCCCGTGTTCGGCACGAGGCGATTGTTCGCGGCGTCGAAGTTCGGCAGCGTGAAGTTCGATAGCAGCGGCGCGTTCAAAAGGAAAGGCTCGTTGGGGAAGCTCTGACTTGTGATGAGGTGCTCGCGGTCGCGCACTTCGTCGAAGCGCAGGCGCGTTCGCCCGTATGAGAGGCGCAGTTGATTGAGAGTCTGCGTGCTCGCGCCGGGGCCGGAAAGCTCGCTGTTGAGGAAGAGCGAGAGGTTCTGCGTGCGGACGCGTGGCCGCAGGGTCGAGAAGAGCGCGCCGCCGGTGGCGGGGATGTCGCGCCAATCGTTCGTAAAGTTATAACGGCTGGTGAAGGACTGCGCGCGCGCGCCGAGTTTGAAAAGGTAGTCGAGCTTGCCCGATAGAATCGCGCCGCGCGCGCTGGCGGGCAATGTTTGTGTGAAGGTGTTCTCGCCGTAGACGCCCCGCGGGTTGTTGGCGAACGGGTAGAGACTGAAGACGGCATCACCGCCGAGCGTCGAAGGGAAGGTGAAGTTGGGCAGTCCCGTGAAGGGGTCTGTGGAGATGCCGGTCGCGCCCGTGCCGAACGCGCCGCGCTCGGCGATTGTTGGAACAGCGAAGCTCTCTTCCTTCGTCGCGTTCAAGACCTGTCCTTCGGCGGATACGAAGTAGAAGAGTTTCCGCGCGACGATGGGGCCGCCCAGAACGAAGCCGCCGTGGCCGAGCGTGAAAGAGTCTTCGCCGCCGCTCCCGTTGCGCACGTTAACGGGGCGGCCTCCGGCCGCGTCGAAGTTAATCGTCAGTGGATTGAAGACGAGCGATGAAGAGACGATGACGGGCTGAGTGCCGGAGCGCAAGGGCGAGGTCGCGCTGCCGTTGGCGGTGTCGAAGAAGTTGCGCGCGTTGAGTTGGCTTGAGTTGAAAAGTCCGTAAGCGGTGCCGTGATGCGAGCCGCCGCCGGAGCGCGAGATGGCGTTGACCTGCGCGCCGATGTTGCGCCCGAACTGCGCGGGCGCTAAGAGCGTGATGACCTGATATTCCTGTATGGACTCGATTGGCTGCGGGACGAGCGAGAAGAATCCCTGACGGCGAACACCGATGTCTTCATCGTTGTTGTCCGAGCCGTCAACGGTGAAGTTGTTGGCGCGTGAGCGAAGGCCGTTGGCGGAGAACTGGCCGGAAGTTCCAACGCCCGCGCCGACGCCGGGGCCGCTGCCTCCGCCGATTGTCTGCGGCGGCAGCGCCACGTCTGACAGGTAGAGCGCCAACTCATCGAAGGTGCGCGTCAGGGTTTTTCCGCCAAGCGGGAGGCCGAGCACTTCCGACTCAGTGAAGGCCCCTCCGCGCCGCGTGTCCTTCGCGTTGATGCTTGCGCGCACGTCCGTCTCGGCGGCGGTGTGCTGCGTCACGACGCCGGGGTGCGGTATCGTCGGATAAGGAGTCGGGATTGCCGAAGGGCCTGTAGTGGCAGCGGCGGTTGGCGAAGGCTGCGGCAGTATCGTGGGTGAAGGCCGCGGGTTCGTCGTCGCCGTTGGACTCGTTGTCGGATTCGTCGTCGTGGTCGGCGCGGGCGTGGGTGTGGTCGAAGGGCTTGCGGCGGGGTCGAGGATGATGGGCACGGGGACGACATCGCCCGTGCGCATGCCGAGAAGACGTTGGACGGTCTCGCCGGGCTCGTAGCCATCGGCGGCGGCGCGGATAGTGTAAGTGCCCGGAGGCAACAGACCTTGATAGAAGCGTCCCTGCGAATCGCTGAGCTTGATGATTGAGACGCGGGTCTGCTGGTTGATGAACTCGATGCGCGCGCGCGCGATGGGGCGACCCGTGCTGCTGTCCGTGACTGTTCCCTCGAACGCGCCCGTGACCGTGTCCTGCGCCGTCGCAGTCGAGTGCCGCGTCAAGGGGAGTGCAAGCAGAATTGCAGCGAGAGCAACGGCGACGAAGGTGCGCGAAAGGGGATTCAGTCGGAGGAACATACAAGATTCCTTCTCAGCGTTATAAAGGCAAAAGTTCCGGCCGTCGAATCGTTGCGTGAACGATAGGAAGGATGAGGGATGAAGGATGAAGGCTATTATATCTTCACTTCATCCTTCATCCTTCATCCTTTCGCTTCACGGTTGGCCGAAGCGTGCGCGGTACTCGGTGGACGAAAGGAACGCTCTGACCATCTCGGCCTTATGAAAGTCGCCGCCGAAGCGTTCGAGCTTCGCGAGCCAGAACTGGAACCCTGCGTCGTCGGGGTCGCGCCGCAGGTAGCCGAAGTATTCCATACGCACGAAGGCCGGATTGAATTCGCGCCGCGCGAAGTCTTCGTTCTCGACAATCTTTAAGAGCACGCTCGCGCGCGTCTCGCGCCGTGTGAGCAGGCCGACGATGAGCGCGGTGCGCTCCTCCTCGACGAGCGTGATGCCTGCGTTGGCGGTGAGCGCATCAACGTACTGCATCTCGTTCAGTTGGCCGTACACCTGCTTGAACGTCGTGCGGTTCGTCCACTGCTCGGCGAAGAGCCGCTGGTTGAGTTCGAGCCGTTCGAGCGCGCCGGGCTCGCCGACCACTACGCCCTCACGCACGATTGTCAGGTCGGGCAGATACTCTGTGAACTTCGGCGGGCGTGCGAACGAGGCGCGGTAGAAACGGTGAACGACGAAGCCTGTCTGCTGGAACTCGATGGAGAGGAAGAAGGCCGCGCTCGTATCAACGCGCTTGGCGTCGCGACAGGCGGCGTTTGCGCCGCACGACTCGATGTTGTTTGTCCAGAAGGCGAGCCCCTGCGCGTCCGCCTCGCGCCCGAGGAAGTCGAGGTAATGCTGGCGGACGAAAAACCCGGTCTGGTCAATCGGGTTCGCGCTCGTCTGGTTATCATCGTCGAGGATGGAGAGCACGGCGAGTGGAATCGAGCCGAGACGACCGCCGACGGGGTTGCTCAAAGAGACGTTGACGGTCTCTGTCTCCTCACGCGCGTCGTCGTTGATAAGGGGAATGTCAACGACTTTCAAACGCTCGCCGATGCCGAAAGTGAGCGTGACGTGAACGGGCGTGTAGTCGCTTCCGGCGTGCGCCGTGCCGTCGCTCGTAGCGAAGTCAACGGCGACGGGGCTCTCGTCGCTGCCGGTGCGTATGACCTGAACGTGCGCGGCCGCGTCGGACTCACGCGCGTTGAAGGCCGAGGCGGTGAACTGCATATGCGGCGAGGGCGAGAGAAGGAAGTTGTCGAAGAGCGCCTCGGTGGAGTTCGCCGTTGGGCGGAAGGTGCCCGCCGAAAGCTCCGCGATGAGCGAGGTCTGGTCGGCCGGTAGTTGAGCGCGGAAACGCTCAGTCCAGTTCACGGCGTCGGGGCTCGTCTCGAAGATGATGAGGCGCGCGGGCGCGTCGTGGCGGAAGCGCCAGAAGCGATGCAGCGAAGGGTCGTAAGCGATGCCGGTCGAAAACTTCCGCCCACCGACGTTGATCTCGAAGAGAAGAGTCTGACCCGTGTTGGCGTCTTCAAGTCCCGCGTCGCGCTTCGCAAAGGTGAGCGATTGCGTCTTTATGTTCGCGGAGAGTGTGGATGATGTGATTGTCGTCGAGTCCTGAACGGCGAAGCGGAACCAGTTGTCGTCGTTGGTGCCGAGGCCAAAGATGGTCTGCGCCCCTACGCCCACGGCCGCCTGCACGGCCTCGACGCTGATGATGGGCGTCGAGTTGAGGTCGAGCGCGCGCACGGAGATGAGACCGCTGTAGCTCGGGCCGTTGGCGTCCGAACGAGGCTTGATGTGGAGCAGTCCGCCTCCGAGAAAAACATTCACGCGCGGGTCGAAAGATGGCGGCGGATTGGTCAGGATGCCGATGCTCCACTTGTCGGGGTCGGGCGCGGGGCCGCCGCTAAAGTCGTCGCTCTGGTCGGGCGTCGGCGTGGGGACGGGCTGCGCTGTGCCGGTTGATCCAAAGGTCGCATCCGCGTCGATGTCCGTTATCTCGCGGCGCGCGGGGTTAAAGGTGAAGCCCTCCTTTTCGGGAGTGACGGTGAAGCTGCCGTTTGTGGGCACGTCATGGAAAGTAAAGTTGCCCTGCGCGTCGGTGAAGGTTACGAACGAGAGCGCGCCCGCGAGAGTTACGGTCACGCCGGGCAGACCGTGACCCTGCGAGTCAACGATGGTGCCGTTGATGATGTGATTGACGAGACGGCCCGTGAAGTCCAGTCCGGTCTGATTGGCTTGCAGGTTGTTCACTGCGCGGCTCGCGGGGTCAAAGCGGAAGTTTGTCTCGAAGGGCGTGATGGTGAAGCTGCCCCCCTGCGGCAACCCCGTGAACGTGTAGTTGCCCGATGCGTCGGTCGTCGTGTCGGCAGTGGCCGAGCCGCTGAGGTGGATGTTGATGCCGAGCATCCCCTGTCCCATCTGGTCATTCACGCGACCGCTGAGGGAGAAGGTCTGAGCCGTGACCGTCCGGCAGGGCGAGAACTCGGAAGTGTTGCCCGCCGCGTCGGTCGCCGTCGCGGTGACGACCGAACCGGTTGGCAGCGCGACGGGGAAGGTGGCGGAGGGCGTGTCCGTGCCGTTGTTGTTCGTGTTGGCGTTGACGCTTCCGAGAAACGTCTCGCCCTCGCCGTTGCCCGAGGGGTCGCACGAAGGGCTCGAATAGAAGTGGAGCGTGAAGGCGCTGTTGGTCTTTGAGACAAAGAGGGTCGTGACGGTTGTGCTGTTGCTCACGCCGTTCGATGCCGCGCTCGGGAGGAAGGGGAAGTTCTGTAGGTCGTTCGCGCCCGTGTCGGGGTCGCCCGCGCCGTCGTTCGTCGTCACCCCGTTCGCGCCGAGGTCAATGCCGAGCGCGCCGTTGTTGAAGATTTGGTTGGCGACAATCGCGTTACCTGTGCCCGAAATGACCGAGACGCCCGCGCCCACGTTCCCCTCGACGAGGTTGCCCGCGCCCGCAGCCGCGCCGCCGACGATGTTGTTCGACGAGCTATCAATGCGCACGCCGTCGCTTGAGTTTCCGATTGCCGAGTTACCGGCGGCGTTCGTGCCGATGAAGTTGCCGGTGACGACGTTGTTGTTCCCGCCGTTGAGCATGAAGACGCCGTTGCGATTGTTGCCGCTGATGACGTTGCGCTCGGCTGCAATCGTGCTGCCTAGGTGGTTGTTGGAGGCCGAGTCGAATGTGACGCCGTCCAACGCGTTGCCGAGGTCGGCTGTGCCGCTCGCGTCGGTGCCGATGAAATTGCCGCCGATGGAGAGATTCAACGCCGGGCCGGAGCTGATGAGGAAGATGCCCGACGAGTTGTTGCCGCTGATGATGTTGCGTGCGCCAGCGGTCGCGCCGCCAATGGTGCTGTTCGGCGCGTCGCTGAAGACGATGCCGTTGCCCACGTTGCCGAGCGCAGCAGTGCCCGTCGCGTCAGTGCCGATGAAATTGCCCTGAATCTGATTGCCGCCCGCGGGCGCGCCGACTACCTCGATGCCGTTCTGCGCGTTGCCGCTGATGATGTTGCGTTCGCCCGCGGCCGTGCCGCCGATGGTGTTGTTCGGCGCGAAGTGCCAGAGGATGCCGTCCAGCGAGTTGCCGAGGGCGGCAGTTCCGGCGGCGTTCGTGCCGATGAAGTTGCCGGTGACGACGTTGTTGCTGCGAGACAACGACTGGATGCCGTTGCCTTTGAAGCGATTGATGATGAGGCCGCGAACAGTTGAGCCGTCCGCGTTAAATGTGAGTCCGGTGGTGCCCGCGCCCGCGTTCGTGCCGTCAAGCTCGATCTTGAGGACAGCGTTGTCTGAGTTGGGCGAAGTGTTCACGCTTGAGCCGGGCTGTGTGTAGCCGTCAACGTTAACGGGGTCGTTAATTAACGGCAGCGCCGATGCGGGCGAGATGGTGTGGACGCCCACGCCCGCGATGTTGAAGACGATGGTGTCGGTGCCGATGTTGGCGTTCGAGGCGTTGATAGCTTCGCGCAGCGAACAGTGAGCCGAGTCGCACGTGCCGTCGTCTGCGTCATTGGCGGAGTTGACCGTGAAGGTCGTCGCCCCGCCCGCGCAGCCGACGAACGACCAGTTCGCGCCGTTGTTGCCCGAGTCCGTGCCGCTGCGCACGGCGATGGCGGACGTGCCCGCCTGATCCTTCACGTCAACATCAATCAGCGAGTACGTGCCGCCGCCCGTCCATGCGCGCTGCGTGCCCGCGACCGAGGAGCGAATCAGAATCGAGTCGGCGTCGCCGCAGGCAGCCCCGCCTCCGTTGAACTGCGCCGTGCCCGCGTTCGAGAAGTCGCCCGCAAGCGTCAGGTCGCCTGTACCGAGATTGCGCCACGTGCCGATGGATGAGATGACGACGGGGCCGACCGTAAGGTTAAAGCTCGCTCCCTGATCGAACGTGCCGTCGCTAACGGTGAGCGTGCTCAGCGTGTGGTTACTCGCGAGCGTGACGGTTGCGCCCGAGATGATTTCGATGTTCGCGCTTGTGAACGAGCCGGTGCCGGAGAGCGTCTGCGTCGTGCCGCCGAAGCGGAAGAATCCGACACTGACCGTCCCGTTGTTGGTGAACGACGTGCCGACGAACATCACGAGCGAGTTGGCGTTGACGCCGTCGAAGGTGCCGTCGTTTGTAACGGCGGCGTTGACGTTGCCGGTCTGGTTGGAGGGGATGTGCAGCGTCGCGCCCGTGTTGACCGCGAGCGTCGTCGCAGTCAACGTCCGGTTCGAGATGGTGAGCGTGCGCCCCGTCTGAACCGTCACCGAGTTAGCGACCGCATTGGCCGAAGAGATCGTCGGCTCGTTGGTGACACCCGCCGAGGGGATGACGGCATCGTCCGTCGCGGTCGGGACTACTCCGCCGCTCCAGTTGCCCGCAGTGTGCCAGTCGGCGCTGACGCTTCCGTTCCAGTTGAAGGTCGGCGGCGGCGGGCATTGCCGCAACAGGATTGAGACGTTGTCGGCGAACTGGTTGGCCGTAACGATGTCTTGTTTGCCGTCGCCGTTGAAATCGCCAACCGCGACCGAGCGTGGATTGGCGGCGACGACGAAGTTAATCGCTGCACTGAAACTGCCCGTGCCGTCTCCAATCAAGACCGAGACGTTGTTCGAGTTAAAGTTGGCCGTGGTGAGGTCTTGCCTGCCGTCGCCGTCGAAATCGCCAACCGCGACTGAGGCAGGTTGAGTGCCGGTGCCGAAGTTGACGGCCGCGCTGAAACTGCCTGTGCCATTGCCCAACAAGATCGAGACGTTGGCCGAGCCGAGGTTGGCCGTAGCGAGGTCTTGTTTGCCGTCGCCGTTGAAATCACCAACCGCGACTGAGAGCGGTGTAGTTCCAACGCCGAAGTTTGTCGCGGCAGCAAAGCCGCCCGCGCCGTCTCCAAGCAAGACCGAGACGTTGTTCGAGTTAAAGTTACCGGCGGCTATGTCTTGCTTACCGTCGCTGTTGAAGTCGCCCACCGCTACTGATTGAGGTTGAGTGCCGACGCCGAAGTTGACGGCCGAGCCGAAGCCGCCCGTGCCGTCGCCCAACAAGACCGAGACGTTGTTTGAATCGCGATTGGCAACCGCGAGGTCTTGTTTGCCGTCGCCGTTGAAGTCGCCCACCGCAACCGAAAGAGGAGCAGTTCCGACGGCGAAGTTGGTCGCCGCGCTGAAACTGCCCGTGCCATTGCCCAACAGGACAGAGATGTTGTTTGAGTTACCGTTCGCGGCCGCGAGGTCTTGTTTGCCGTCGCCGTTGAAGTCGCCCACCGCGACCGAGAGTGGAGTAGTCCCGACGTTGAAGGAGGTGAAGGTGCCGAAACCGCCCGCGCCATTACCAAGCACCACTCCCACCTCGCCCGCGCCGAAGCCGCCCGAGGCGTCGGCAAACGCGAGGTCTTGCTTGCCGTCGCCATTGAAATCACCAATCGCCACCGAGACAGGCTGAGTGCCTGTGCCAAAGCTCGCAGCCGACGCGAAGCTAACCGGACTGCACGTCGCGGGTGTCGTCACCGATAACACGAACGTCTTCTGAGTTGTCAGACCACTGCCGTTAAGCGCCGTCACCGTCAACGTGTACACGCCTGCCGGATGCGCGTCCGTTACGCGCACGATTCCGGTCTCCGGGTCGCCTTCGAGCTTGCCTTTGAAGTTGGTCGAAGTTGAAACGTTGATGTGCGCCGTGTTGGCCGGCGAAGCAGAAGGAGAGACGGTCGTGTTGCCGCCTAGTTGCGCCGTCGCGTCCGGGTAGTTGCCCAGCGTTGGAGACGGCGGGGCCGTCACCGTAAAGCACTGCGAGAACTCCGAGGTGTTGCCCGCCGGGTCGGTGGCCGTCGCCGTGACGACTTCGCCCACGGTCGTCGTCGCGCCGAGCGTCGTGTTGATTGTGGCGTTGCCCGCGCCATCGGTCGTCACGTTTGCGAAGCCGAGGAAGGTACGCCCCTCGCCGTTGCCCGAAGCGTCGCACGTGGCGTTACTGAAGAATTCGACGCGGTACGCGGTTGAGGCAGTCGAGTTGAGCGTGCCGACGATGGTCGTGTTGCCGCCGGAGCTAGTCGCTGCCGTGAGCACGGGGAAGTTCTGAAGGTTGTTCGGGCCCGTGTCGGCATCATTCGCGTCGTTGGCCGTCACGCCGTTACTGTTGAGATCAATGCCGAGGCCGCCGTTCTGGAAGGTGGCGTTGCCGAGGATCGCGTTGTTTGTGGCCGACGCCTCGACGACCACGCCGCCGACGCCGTTGAAGGCGATACGGTTACCCTCGACTGCCGTCGTGCCGCCGATATTATTCGCGGACGCGGCGTTGATGACGACGCCGTTGCCGGTGTTGCCCAAAGCAGAAGCGCCGCTCGCGTCCGTGCCGATGAAGTTGCCGCGCACGATGTTGCCGGTCGCGGTGTTGTTGCCGATGAAGACGCCGCTCCCGTCGTTGCCCGAAATGACATTGCGGTCAGCGACGGTCGCGCCGCCGACGATGTTGTTCGGCGCGGCGAAGATGTGAATGCCGTTGCTGCCGTTGCCGAGGTCGGCTGTGCCAGCGGCATTCGTGCCGATGTAGTTGCCCTTCACCTGATTGCCGGTCGCCCCGCTGCCGGTGATCTCGATGCCGAAGGTGTCATTGCCTGAAATGATATTGCGTTGCGCCGGGTTCGTGCCGCCGACACGGTTGTTCGCCGTGCTGACGAAGATACCGTCGCTGCCCGTGTTGAGGTCAGTCGTGCCGGTTGTGTTCGTGCCGATGAAGCAGCCTTCGACGACGTTGTTGCCGTTCGTCTGTAAGTCAATCTCGTTACTGCCGAAGCGATTGATGACGAGGCCGCGCACGATGCTCGAACCGGCGGTGATTGTCAGGCCGCTCATGCCAGCGTTTTCACCTTCAAGCTCGATGAGCAGGACGGCATCATCGCCCACGGCGAGTGTGTTCGGGGAAGCGCCGGGCTGCGTGTAGCCGTCGATGATAACCGGGTCGGTGACTGTGGGAAGCGCCGATGCGGGCTGGATGGTGTGGACGCCCGCGCCCGCGATGTCGAAGACGATGGTCTCTTTGACGCCGACGGTGGCGTTCGCGTCGAGGATGGCCTGACGCAAGCTACCCGCGCCGCTGTCGTTCGTGTTCGTGACGACGACGGTGTTGCTGGTCGGCAATCCGCATGAGCTGAGCAGGACGGAAACATCGCTTGAGTTATTGTTGGCCGCCGCCAAGTCAGGTTTGCCGTCCCCGTTGAAATCGCCGACTGCCACTGAGGAAGGAGTGTCTCCCACGGCGAAGTTCGTGGCGGCACTGAAACTGCCCGCGCCGTTGCCCAACAAGACTGACACATCGTTTGTGCCTTGATTGGTGACTGCGATGTCTTCTTTGCTATCGCTGTTGAAATCGCTCAAGGCAATCCCGCGCGGAGCAGTTCCCACGTTGAAGGTTGTCGCGGCAGCAAAACTACCCGCACCATTGCCCAACAAGATCGACACGCTGTCTGCGCCTTCGTTGGCCGTGGCGAGGTCTTGCTTGCCGTCGCCGTTGAAATCACCGACCGCTACCGAGCGAGCATTAGTTCCCGCGCCGAAGTTCGTGGCGGCGCTGAAGCTTCCAGCGCCATTGCCCAACAAGACCGATACGTCGTTTGAGAAAAGGTTAGCCGTGACGAGGTCTTGCTTGCCGTCGCTGTTGAAATCTCCCACCGCTATTGATTCAGGACGACTTCCAACAGCGAAGTTCGTGGCGGCACCGAAACCGCCCGCGCCGTTGCCCAACAAGATCGAGACGTTATCCGAGTTGCGGTTGGCAACCGCAAGGTCTTGCTTGCCGTCGCCGTTGAAATCTCCTACTGCCAGCGAGTGCGGAGCGGTTCCGACGCTGAAGGTCGTCGCGGCAGCAAAACTGCCTGTGCCTGTTCCAAGCAAGACCGAGACGCTGTTTGCGGCGGGGCCCGTGTTTGCCGTGACGAGGTCTTGCTTGCCGTCGCTGTTGAAATCTCCCACCGCTATTGCGAAGGGCTGGTCTCCAACGCCGAAGCTCGTGGGAGCAGCGAAACCGCCCGCGCCGTCGCCTAAAAATATCGCCGCAGTATCGGTGGTAGTGTTGGCTGTGGCGAAGTCTTGCTTGCCATCGTTGTTGAAGTCCCCAACCGCCACTGAGACAGGAGAACCTCCGGCGGCGAAAGGCGACCCTGTGGAGGCTGCGTATGTGGGGGCGTTGCACGAGCCGGACTGCGAAAGCCTGGTGACGAAAACATCGCCCGCGCCCTGAAAGGTCGTCTGGAACGCTCCCGTCGTCACGGGGAAGTTGTTTGAAGTGGTCTGTCCCGTGACATAAGCGTTGCCCAATGTATCGAGGGCGATGCCGGTCGCCTGACTTGAGGTGTTGCCGTCGAGGTATGTTGAATAGACTAGCCCCGAGCCCGTTGTGTTGAGCTTCGAGACGAAGGCATTGTCACCGCCCGGCGGTGTTGCTTGAAAGGCATCCTGTACGGGAAAGTTGGGCGACAAAGTTTCGCCCACGATGTAGGCGTTGCCGTGCGAATCCACGGCGATGTCTGTCCCGTCCTCCTGTGCGCTGCCGCCAAGATAGGTCGAGTAGACGAGCGCCGTGCCCGTTGCGTTGAACTTCGTCACGAAGGCGTCGCTGACACCGACGCCGCTCGCATTGGTCGCCTGAAACGGATTCTGCACGGGGAAGTTGGTTGACCCGGTGCTGCCCGCCACGTAAGCGTTGCCGGACGCGTCCAACGCGATGCCCTCGCCGAACTCACTGCCGCTGCCGCCGAGGTATGTTGAATAGACAAACGCTGAACCCGCCGCGTTGAGCTTCGTCACGAAGGCATCGCTAGAGCCGCCGCCCGTAGCAGGCTGGAATGCGCCCTGCACGGGGAAGTTGTTCGAGGAGGTCGTTCCCGTCACGTATGCGTTGCCGAGTGCGTCCAACACAATATCGTTGCCCGCATCGCTGCCCGCGCCGCCGAGATAGGTCGAATAGGTGAGGGCGCTGCCCGTCGCATTTAGTTTCGTAACGAAAGCATCACTAGAGCCGCCGCTGGCAGGCTGAAGCGGAGTCTGTAAGGGAAAGTTTGTCGAAGAAGTATCGCCCGTTATGTAAGCGTTGCTCGCGGCGTCCAACGCGACGGCGGAGCCGGAGTCAGCCCCACTGCCGCCGAGGTACGTGGAGTAGACTAGCGCCGAGCCGGTCGGGTTGAGCTTCAACGCGAAAGCGTCTTGAGTGCCGCCGAGCGCAGCCTGAAACGCGCCCTGCACGGGGAAGTTGGACGAAGAGGTGTCACCCGTTATGTAAGCATTACCCGTCGCGTCCACCGCGATGCCCGAGCCTTCGTCGATACCGCTGCCGCCGAGATAGGTCGAGTAGATGAGCGCCGTGCCCGTCGCGTTCAGCTTCGTGACGAAAGCATCGCTCTGGCCGCCGTTGGTGGGCTGAAGCGGGTTCTGTGTCGGGAACGTGGTCGAGTTGGTGAAGCCCGTCACATAGGCGTTACCGAACGAGTCCAACGCGATGCTCCGGCCCGTCTCTGCGTTCGTGCCGCCGAGGAAGGTCGAGTAAGAGAGCACCGGGTCAATGATAAGCGCCTGCGTGTGATCGTATCCGGCAACCTCGAAGCCAATAACGCCGCGACCTTGCAAAACGTAGCGGCCGTCAAGCTCCTTTCTTCTCCCGTCCATCTCTTGATAGACGAACGGCTTCGGCTGGCGCAACTCGCCGCCCGCCGTTTCGAGCACAAGGTCGCCGCTCGCCTCCTCAACACGCACGCCCTTCGTGCCACGATAGGCGAGACGGATCGTGTCCACGCTCGCGCCCGCCGCGATGCGGAAGTCGTATTCGAGTTGCCGCTGGTTGCCGTAGTATTCGAGGTCAACGCCCGGATAGATTTGCGTGTAGCGCACGCGTGAAAAGTTAAAGACGTTCGTGCGCCACTTCGACGGGTCGCGCCCGACGAAGTAGTTGGTCTTGCTCGACTGTTCTTCCAGCCCCGCGACCGCCGCTCGCGGGTTCGCGCCCGCGAATGACATTCGCAGTACCGCCGACTTCGAGTTCTCCCCCCGCGTCTGATGACGTGAGACGTGTGTATCGTCGGACGCTGCCGTCGCGCGCTGTGCTCTACTCAACGGCGCGCGGAGCGAAAGCACGGCCTCGCTCGGTGTGAGAAAGAGCGTGTAGCCGCTGCCGCGCGAGATGAACCTGACGCGTGGGTCGGTCTGCCCGTCGTTCGTCTCGAAACTCATGGGCAGCTTGCCGTAAGCCTCATGCACTTGAGCGAACTGCTGCTGCTCAGAGTCCGCGACGACGGCGCGAATGCCGGAGTCGGCCGCGCCGACCTGCGGCGTCACGTCGCCTTGGCGCATGGCGCGCGGCGGCGCGCCGTTCCAGAGCAGACCCGCGAGAGCCAGCGCAATGAGAAATGAGATCGAGATTAAAACAATTAGGCGAGGAGGGGATGGGCGGGGCATCGTCTACTTTCTTTGAATGTTACCCGACGAGGAATTTCGACCGCAGCCAGAGCGCCGCGAACAGGAGAAATGTGACAACGTAAAGGAGATTCGCCTTAAAGAGCAGGCGATACGGACAGCAGGACGAACAGTCGCGTACACACGCACGCAGTCCGAAGTAGCCCGAGCAATTGACAGGAGTGAAACTTAACAGAGTGAGGCCGCCTCTGACAATCAAATTGCTGCCGTCGGCTGCGCTTGGCCGCGCTCAGGCGCGAGTGAGTTCGCGCTTATCTCAAACGTCATGCGCCCGAGCCGAAGGTGATGCCGCGCCGCTCGCGCCCGAGCCATGCCACGACGGCCGCAATCGTAAAGACGGTTAACGCCACGACCGCCATCGCGCGTGCGTAGCTCATCCGCTGAGCGAAGACGGCCTCGATGTATGCGACCGACCCCGCGATGAGCACGCCGCATTGGTAAGCGAAGCCCGGCAGGAAGCCCCTCACCGAGTCCGGCGAAAGCTCCGTGATGTGCGCAGGGATGATGCCCCACGCGCCCTGCACCATGAACTGCATCAGGAACGCCCCCGCGACCAGAGGCACGAGCGAAGCCGCGAACGCCCACAGCGGGATAATCAAAACGGCGAGAGCGAAGGCCAGAACCATCGAGCGTCTCCGTCCCCACCGATCCGACAACAGACCGAAAAGAAGTCCGCCCGTGACCGCGCCTACCATCGAGATGGCAGTGATGGCCGAGCGCGCCTGCGGCGAGAATCCCCAGTCGCGTTCAAGGAAGGTCGGATACATATCCTGCGTTCCGTGCGAGGCGAAGTTCATCATCGCCATCAACAGCGTGAGGTACAGCAGCGTCTTCCAATGCGAAGCGATGCCGCGTCCCAACTCGCCCCAGTTGGCGTGGCGTGTCCGCTCCCAGACCTCCGACTCTTTGACGCCGAACCGCACGAAGAGCGTGAGCAGCGCAGGCAGTCCCCCGATGAAGAAGAGAGGACGCCATCCCCAACGCGGGAAGACGAAGAAGTAGCAGACCGCCGCCAGCAGATAGCCGACCGCATAGCCCTCCTGCAATAACCCTGAGAGTACGCCGCGACGCC
Source organism: Acidobacteriota bacterium (assembly GCA_032230645.1). Classification (GTDB taxonomy): domain Bacteria; phylum Acidobacteriota; class Blastocatellia; order Pyrinomonadales; family Pyrinomonadaceae; genus QHXN01. The sequence continues at coordinate 19,901 of JAVXWN010000077.1, forward strand.
CCGGCGGAACCTTCTCCATCGCAAGTGAAGCACCGACGCCCCACTCGCCGCCCATCCCGATGCCAAAGAGAGCGCGCAGGATGAGGAATGTCGTGTAGCTCGGCGCGAGCCCCGAGAGCACTTCGACGACCGAGTAGAAGACGAGGTCTATCATCAACGGCAAACGCCGCCCGTAGCGGTCGGCCATCAGGCCGAAGATGAAAGCTCCGACGGGACGAAAGGCGAGCGTGACCGTCAGCGTCAGCGCAAGCTCTGCGTCCGTCTTGTGGAACTCGCGAGCGATTGCGGTCAGCGTAAAGACGACGAGGAAGAAGTCGAAGGCGTCGAGCGTCCAGCCTAAGAATCCGGCGAGGAGTGCGGCGCGATGGCCCTCGCTCACATGCTCGTGTTGTTCGTCGTGTCCGGCGTTGCGCGCTTCTTCTGCCATGAAGAAACCCTCTCGGGCAAGTCAGGGTACGAGCGTCTGCGTCGCGCGCGCGGCGCGTGTGACCGCGGCGTTGGTGAAGGGGAAGACGCGCGGTGTGGCTGCGCGCCAGTCCGAGAGCTGATCCTGCCAGTGTGGGCTGCGCGGGTCGCCCGACTCGCCAAGCGCGATACCCTGTTGCGTCTTATCCCAATCGGAAGCGTCCGCGATAAGACGCATCGAAACGGCCGCGCCGACGTTTGGCGAGGCGAAGAGTCCGCCGCCGCCCTTCTGCGGGAAGGGCGCAATCTGGAAAGGCGCGCCGACGATGGGCACCGAGGCAATCGGGTGCGGGAACCTCACTTGAAGCCGACCCCAAGTCCACTGCGTCTCGTCCGCGCCGAGTTGCTTCGCGAGCGATGCGCGCGCCTCGCGGTGTGCGGCGTCGAGTAGCTCGGCGTAGCTCGCATACTCCTTCGGCAACCACTCACGCTGCCGCTCCTGTATGACGCGGTCGAAGAAGGTCGCGCTTCCGCCCCAACGTGTCTCCTTCACACGCTCGGCACCTAAGGCCGCGTCGAGAATCTTCTGACGAAAGACACCTGACATCTCGACGGCGAGACGCGCCGCGCGCGAGTCGGGTGTCAGTTGGCCGTCCCATGACTCGAAGAGACGGACGGTCTCGCGCCACTTCTCATCCTTCGAGTCGAGCCCGGCTTCGTGCGCGACCTTCGCCGTCTCGCGCGCGAACGTAGCGCCCGAGATTGTGTAAGCATCGCCCTGCACGGCGCGGAAGTCTTCGGCGGTCAAACGTTGTCGCGCGTTAAGCATGTCGTAGATGCGTCGCGCGCGCGTGGGCGCGGCCCAAAGGTGCGTGAGAAAGTGCGTGTAGCTCGTCCCGACGACGCGGTTGTTGGCCGTGACGATGATGCCGGAGGGCGGGTCGAAGACGTGCGGTAACTCGTCGAAGGGGATGAAGCCCTGCCACTCGCCTTCGTCCTTCGAGCCATCGTAAGGCAGGCTCCCGTCGCCGGTTCGTCGGATGGGAATCTGCCCCGCGCCGTAGTAGCCGATGTGGCCGTCAACGTCCGCATAGATGAAATTCTGCGTCGCGCCGCCGTAGTCCTTGAGCGCGTCCTGAAACTCACGCCAGTTGCGCGCGCGGTTGAGTTTGTAGAAGGCGCTGAACTCGCTCGACGCGGGCGAGAGCGCAGTCCAGCGCAGCGCGTAAGCTTCACCATTCTTCTGGAGCACGATGGGGCCGTGGCGCGTCACCGTCACGTCGAAGGGCACGACCTCGGTGTCGGGCGCGGTCAGGCTCTTGCGAACTTTTATCTCTTCGTGTCGCACCTCTGCATCGCGCCAGCCCGTGGGCGTCTGGTAGCGGCGCGGGTTCTGCGCGTCGAACTTCTCGCGATAGACATCCTGCACGTCGGGGCCGAGATTGGTCAGACCCCAGGCGATGCGTTCGTTGTGCCCGATGATGACGCCGGGGCCGCCCGGCGCGGTGACGCCCGCGACGCGCACACCCGGCGCGCTCAGGTGAACCATGTACCAGATCGAAGGCGCGGATGGTGCGAGATGCGGGTCGTTAGCGAGCAGGGGCTTGCCCGAGGCCGTGCGCTTCCCGCTCACGACCCAGTTGTTACTCGCCGCAAGGTCTTCGGCGTAGAAGCCGACGCGCGCAAGCGAGCGCGCGTTCGTCTCCTGAATCGTCGCAAGCTCGGCAAGCACTTCGGCGGAGACTGCGCCGCGAGAGGGAAGTGACGAACGGCGTATGGCGGGCGCGGGCGTCTTCTTTGTCTCCGTGTCCGAGCCGACCATGGGCAGGTCGAGCGGAGACATCTCGGGGAAGAGTGTGTCGCGTCGCGCTGCGGGGATGTCTTGGAAGGCGGCGCGCGTGATGTCCACTTGCCAAGTGGTCGAGAGCGCTTCGGCGAAGTTCTTGCCGACGGCCGCGGAGTCGGCGGGCGTCCAGTGGCGCGGCCTGTAGCCGATCAACTGGAACTCAAGAGGGAGGCTTCGTTCGTCGAGCGAATCAATGTAGGCGTTGACGCCGCGCGCGTAAGCCTCCATGACCGCGCGCGAATGCGGGTCGGCCTCGGCCGCGCTGGCCTCTGCCACCTGCGCGAAGCCGTATGTGCGGCGGCGCTTGTCCTCTTCGAGCACGCTCTTCCCGAAAATCTCCGACAACTCGCCGCGCGCCGTGCGCCTCAACAAGTCCATCTGCCACAGGCGGTCGCTCGCCGTCACGTAACCTTGCGCGAAGTACAAGTCCTCTTCATTCGAGGCTTCGATGTAAGGGATGCCGCGCTCGTCGCGCCTGACCGTCACGCTCTTCTTCAAACCCTGTAGATGAACGACGGCTGGCGCGGTCTGCGTCGTCGTCGCAGTGGTCTGCGCGGGCGAGACGAATCGCGGAGTGACGAGGAAAGAGAGCGTGAGTACAAAGTGCGAGACGAGTCTGACTGCTTTCATCGGGTGAAACCTCAAGACGGAAGGTGTCAAAGGCCGGGGCATCTTACGCGAAACGGCCGGGCAATGCCAGAACGCTTTAGCGTTCGTCGCTTATGACAATTAATCGCGGCTCGCTCATCTCTTCCATCGCGTAGCGAATGCCTTCGCGCCCCGCGCCCGAGAGCTTGACGCCGCCGTAGGGCATGTTGTCTACGCGGAAGGCGGGCGCGTCGTTGACGATGACGCCGCCGAAGTCGAGCGTGCGCAAGGCGCGCAAGGCCCTGCTCGTCTCGCGCGTGAAGACACCGGCCTGCAAGCCGTAGCGCGTGTTGTTTGCTTCGTCAAGCGCCTCGTCAAAGTCTGTGAAGGTCTGGATGGCGGCGACAGGCGCGAAGACCTCTTCGGAGCAGACGCGCATCTCGGAGTGAACGTCGGCGAGCACGGTCGCTTCAAGGAGCGAGCCCGTGCGCTGGCCGCCACACAGGAGTCGCGCGCCCGCGCCGACCGCCTCATTCACCCACGCTTCGGCGCGACGTGCCGCCGCCTCGTCAATCATGTTCGATAGCTCGGTCGTCTCTTCGAGCGGGTCGCCCGCGCGCAACGACTTTGCCCGCTCGACGAACATACTCGTGAACTCTTCCGCGATGCATTCATGCAGGAGCACGCGCTGCGCGGAGATGCAGACCTGTCCCGCGTATGCGAAGGCCGCGGCTGCGGTGCGCTCGGCGGCGTATCGAACGTCGGCGGTCTCGTCAACGATGACGGGAGCGTTGCCGCCGAGTTCGAGTGCAACGGTTTTGCGCGCGGCACGCTGGCGCAGGAGCCAGCCGACATCCGCGCTCCCCGTGAACGAGATCATCCCGACGCGCTCGTCCGCGAGCACGGCGTCAATCGTCTCTATCTCCATCGGCACGATTTGGAGCGCGGCGGCGGGCAGGTTGGATTCGAGAAAGACTTCGCCGAGCAGGAGCGCGGTGAGCGGAGTGCGCGGGCTCGGCTTGACGACGATTGCGTTGCGCGAGGCGAGCGCGGGCGCGACCTTGTGCGCGACGAGGTTGAGAGGGAAGTTGAAGGGCGTGATGCCGAAGACGACGCCGCGCGGGAAACGCTCAGTCCATCCCGTGCGCCCCGCGCCCGTCGCCTGCCCGTCCAAGGGTATGACTTCGCCCGCGAAGCGCCGCGCCTCT
>JAVXWN010000080.1:0-29871 GCA_032230645.1 Acidobacteriota bacterium
GTTGATGATGAAAGCCACGCCCTTCTCCTTCTTCACTTTTGCCTTCTTACTTTTAGCCTTCGTCTCAAGCGCCGCCCGTGCTGCCGAAGCCGCCCGCGCCGCGCTCGGTCTCTTCGAGGTCTTCGGCCCAAGTGGGAGCGGGCGTCGCAACGGGGACGATGACGAGTTGCGCGATGCGCGCGCCCGGCTCTACCTCGAACGGCTCTTCGCCGTGGTTGACGAGCGCGCACAGAATCTCGCCGCGATAGTCCGGGTCAATCACACCGGCCAGCACGTCGAGCCCATGACGCACGGCGAGCCCGGAGCGCGGCGCGATGCGCCCGTAGAATCCAGCCGGTATCTCCACCGCAAGCCCCGTCCTCACGGCCGCGCGCCCGCCCACCTCAATCGTCACGTGCTCGACCGCGCATAGGTCTAGTCCCGCCGCTTGTGCGCTGCCGCGCGTTGGGAGCCGCGCTGCTGGATGGAGTCGCTTGAACCGAAGCCGCTCGAACATTCTCCGCCGACCTTTCCGCTTGAACTCCTCTATTGGTTCACCCTTATTTGCCACAACGTGCGCCCGGTCAGCCTCATCACTCATCTCGGCCCGCGCCCCGAGATGAGCAACCGCACACGGCCGCCAACGAACTGCCCGAGGATGAAGACAGCGACAAGCACGGGCAAGCTCAAGGGCTTCCAGTGCATCACCGAAAAGATTGCGAGCGCGATGACAAGGGGCACCGGCAGTAGTGCGGCCAGAAACCAACGCGGCGAAAACTTCTTCATGCTCGCGCGCCAATAGCCGAACGGCAGGTTGATGACGAAGACTAGAACGGCGACTTTCCAGAGGCTCATACTTGGGCGCGGCGGAGCGTGCTCTTCCAGTGTAACTTCAGGCTGCGGACAGGAGAGCTTTTTCGGCGGCCTGCGGCAACTCGATTGGGACGAACAGGTCACGCGGGTAGAGATAGTCTTCGCCCGACTCGTCAATCACACGCAAGAGTCCGTCTTCGGCGGCAGCTTCGTCGGGGATGAGTTGATAAACTTTGTGCGGCTCCAAATCTTCGCAGTCCCCGTTCCGGATGCAGATGACGAACTGCGTCTGCGCTTTTCGGCGTTTCATAATTTAATCGAGGTAGCGTTTGATCTTGAGCTTCTTACAGCCGAGGCCGTGTGCCTCGTACCAATGCAACTCGACCCTGCGCATCCTACCACCCGGCAGTCGAACTGTGGCAACGCGCTTCAGCTTCCGCCAACGCCCCGCTCCGAACTGTCTCCGCAGGCGCTATCTCGTGGATAGAGTTGCCGACAGCGATGGCCTCAACGTCAATTATCTCTGATTAACTCGAAGTACATCGTGCCGTCTCATATGCTCTTCACTCACTTAAGATTCCGCATATGCTCCGGCGCGCCCTCGCCTTCGACCCAGACCTCGCCGTCCTCGAAGAACTCTTTCTTCCAGATGGGGACGGTGCGTTTGAGTTCGCGTATGGCCCATTCGCAGGCTTCAAAGGCGGCGCGGCGGTGCGGGGCGCTGACGCAGATGACGACGGAGGTCTCGCCGATGTCGGTGCGCCCCGTGCGATGGACGATGCCGATGTGCGCGATGTCGAAAAGTCTGTGCGCCTCTGTCCCCAAACGTCGCATCTCGGCAAGCGCCATCGGCGCGTAGGACTCGTAGACGAGGTGGAGCGTGCGCCGCCCCTTCGTCCACTCGCGCGCGTAGCCGTCGAGCGTGACGGTCGCGCCGCAGCGTCGCGGCACGACGCGGCGTGAGACGGTGCCGACATCAATCGGCTCGGTGGTCAACTCAAAGAAGTCTTGCGCATCGTCCGCGTCGTCGTCGGGCTGCTGCCCATCGCCGCCGCTCACGGGCGGGAAGACGGCCAGCTCGTCGCCGTCCTTCAGCACCACGTCGAGGTCGCGCGCGTACTCCTGATTGACGGCGACGAGGAGCGAAGAGCCGAAGCGACGCAGGTCAGGATACTCTTCAAGCAAGCACTCGAAAGCTTCGCGCGCCGTGGGCGCAACGCCGAGCGTGAGCACGCCCTCGTCGGCCGCTGCTTCGCGCGCCGCGCCGAAGAAGAGGACGCGCACGCGCACGACATAAGCGTCATCAGACACGCGCGCATCCTTTCCCGCTTCATCCGAAGCGGAGCCCGCGCGCCCCTCGTCCGCGTCTCGTGTCATTCCTCGAAGTCTATCTTCCTGCCCGCGTGGCCGTTGCCGCGTGAAAGCTCTTGCGTGCGCGCGCGACTCTCGTAGGACGAGACGGCCTGCGCGAGCAGTGTGTAGAGCCGTCGCAGTCGCTCCGACGTTGAGCGCATCTCAAGGAGCCGCTGCTTTGCATCGGCATCCATCTCAACCACGGCCGCGACGAGAAAGGAGAGTCGCTCGGGGTCGTCATGTGGAAGCTCGGGCAGCGCGCCGCGCTCGTCGTTGGCGGTGCGCATCGCGCGCGCGATGCGCATGAATAACTCGGTCACTTCGTCGGCGCGTTTGCGCACGACCTGTGCGTCCTCCTCGTCGTCCTCGAAGAACTCGACGCGCGCGACGAGGTACGGGTCGCCGCGTTCGACGTACTCGGCGACGCGATAGCGCACGACACCGAGCGTGAGGATGTTCGAGCGACCGTCGGGGAGCGTCTGCGACTCGACCACCTCGGTCGCGCAGCCGATGTGACCTGCGGGCGGGCGGTCTCCGGTGCCCGAGTCGGGGACGAAGTAGGAGAGGCCGAACAGATTATCCGAGGCGCGCACGTCGGCCAGCATCCGCCGGTAACGCTCCTCGAAGATGTGAAGCGGCACGGGCACGCCGGGGAACAGCACCAGCGGCAGCGGGAACAACGGCAGTTCCCGCACACCGCGAACTTTGTCGAAGGCTTCGGACATAGAAGGCGTGAATCGTAAATCGTAAATCGTATTTAAGCGCCGCTCGACTTGTGTGAATCGTAAGCGGCGCGTGCAAAGCAGCCTGTTTACAATTCACGATTCACGGCTCTTAGTTGTCACTCGTCGCTGCCGTCGTGGCGCTGCGTTCGAGCGCATCAAGGGCGGAGGGCGAGGGGGCGGCTCCGACTTCCGTCGCGGCGGCGGCGTTGTCGTCGCGCGTGCGCGGCTCGATCTTCTGCTCGATGAGTTCGAGTATGACTTCGGGCGGCTCGTCACTGAGCGCGCGGCGCTTGGCCTCAAGGACGAGTTCGGCCATCTCGGGCGCGCGGTCGCGGTAGCGCGTGTCGCGCGCGATGAGGTCTTCGACGATGCGGCGTTCGCGGTAAGCGCGCGAGGTGTCGGCGTCGAGCCCGGCCGCGACCGCGTATTCGACGGGCACGCTCTGATTCTTCAACATGACGTGGAGCGCGCCCGTCTCTGTAAGTGCCTCCTCACGCATGCTGCGCAAATCCAAGTTCGAGTTCTTGAAGCCGAGATGACCGCGAAGATTTATCTCGATGATCGGCGCGGGCGAGTCCGACTCAGGATCATGCACGCGGGCCTCGCGCTTGATCATCTCCATGACGCCGGCATGGACAGCCTTCGGGTCTTCTACGCCGGATACGTCGAAGGTCAGACGCTGAAAGGGGCGTTGCACATAGTCGTTGATGAAGGTAGCGCTGACGTGGTCGGCGTCGTCCACTTCGACGAGGTAGAGGCCGCGCTCCTCGCGGTACTCGTCAATCGAGCAGGCTTCGAGCGAGCCGGGGTTGAAGGCCCAGTTCTCAACCTCGAAGCGCTTGTGCGTGTGGCCGAGCGCGACGTAGTTAACGAGCAAGCGCAACTCCTTCAGCTTCTCGACGGAGAGCGCGGGGATGGGCCGATTGAGCTGCCCCTCGACATCGGTGTGGAGCAGAAGGATGTGGAAGAGTCCTTCGTCGCGCGCGCCGCGCAACGCGTCGGCGAGGATAGTCATCGCGGCGTTGGCCGATGTGCCGTACCAGTGTGTGCCGAAGATGCGCGCGCCCTTGATGTCAACGTATGAGCCCGAGCGCGACTCTTCGTCCCACGGCACGAGCGAGATGGGATTCGCCTCGTCGGACGTTGGCTCAAGCAGAATCATAAAACCGGCCTGCGAGAACGAGCGCATCCAACTGTAGGGCGAGACGGCGTCGCGGCGGTCGTGGTTGCCCTCGATGGCGACGACGGGAATGCCCGCGTCCTTCAAAAGCTGAAGACCGGCGAGCGCGTGATTCATCGTCTGCGGGTCTATGTTGCGCCGGTCGAAGAAGTCGCCCGCGATGAGCACGAAGTCAACACCGCTCGGCAGCGCGTGTCTGGTTATCACGTCGTGCCAACTCCGGAAGAAGTCCTTCGTGCGCTCCTCAAGGTTGTAGCGTCGGCAGCCCAGATGGACATCCGACATATGTAAAAACTTAATCATCCGATACGACTTCGGCCTAACTGGATTTCAGGATACGACGAAGCTCTTAAAAGTCGCTTTTGTAAGGTGCATTATACGTCATCACGGCTGTAAGAATCACGGAAGGAGACGAGAAAAGGGATGAGGGATGAAGTTAAAACAGTCTTCACTTCATCCCTCATCCCTCCGCCCTCATCCCTACAAAAAAAATAAAGCCCCCGCGACTCTGGGCAGGAGTTCCGAACGTCTGTCACAGAGTATCGGGGACTAACAAACAACCACAAATCGGGGCGGGTCGCGGCTCGAAAAGTGGCAGATTCTATCAACTCGTTTTGTAGGGCGGCGACTATTTTTGTCGCATATTTGTCACCACAGCCTTCGTCACCTTGTAGTCAGGTGAGCCAACTCTCTATTGGCTCACTACCCCTAAAGTTACAGTCTGTTGACTGTATGGCTGGTATGCCATATATTTTAGGCAGCTTTGCGCTGAAGCGTTAGGAGGGAACATGGAGTGGCAGGAGACGATTAACGCACTCGGCGGGCGTGGAGTACTTGGTAAGGACGTGGTCTCCGGTGCCGCCTTCGTGGAGACGGTCGAGCGCGGGCTGCCACGCAGCGCCGTCACTGAGCTGAAGCGCTTCAGCCACCTTTCTGATTCCGATTTAGCCGCGGTCATCCCACGCCGTACCCTTACGAGCATTAAGCGGGCGCGCCGGCTCACGCCCGAACAGTCCGACCGCGTCGCGCGCACCGCGGGCATCGCCGCTCTGGCGCAACGCGTTTTCGGCGATGTCGAGACCGCGCGCGAGTGGCTGCTGACGCCGAACACGGCGCTTGAAGGGCACGCCCCGCTCCGTCTGCTACGAACCGGGAGTGGCGCGCAGTTGGTCGAAGCCGTCCTCCTGCGCATCGAATACGGAGTCTATGAGTAATGTTCGCCTGGCGCTTGGCGAGCAGCCGTTATCCACCACTAACAGGCGAAGGCGCGCGACTCGTCGGCGGAAGGTGGAACTCGCCGGGCCGCCCCCTCATCTACGCCTCAGAATCACTAGCCCTCTGTCTGGCCGAATGTCTTGTGCATGTGACAGGCGCTCTCCCGCGAGAGTACACCAGCTTTAAGATTTCCGTTCCTGACGATAGCGTCGAAGAGCTAAATTTAGCCCAGCTCAAAGCCGGGTGGGAGCGCGACCCCGCGCAGACGCGCGCCATAGGGGACGGGTGGCTGGAAGAGCATCGCAGTTTAACCCTAATCGTACCAAGCGCGGTGTTGCCCGACAGTAGAAACATACTCCTTAACCCGCAGCACTCAGGCGCGGCTCGCCTGCGCGCCCTCTCAAAGCAGCCTTTCACATTTGACCCACGCTTGCGCCCTGTGCGCTAAAAGCGTGAATACTCCAATGATCCGCAAGGGTATCGAGCACGGGTGCTGAACACCAAAGGGAAGCTCTCATTACAGGGGCTCACTGGAAAAGTTGGCTGTAGTGACCGGCTGCGGCGTCGGTACCCTTTATGATTCTGTAGACCATCTTGCTGGCAGCGGCTATCTGGTCGGCAAATTCCTTCTTTGCCTGGACGATGGGTGTTTCAATCTGGTCGTCGCGCTTGACCTCAACAATCATCCACGACCCATCTTCCTTTTGGCACATGAAGTCGGGGTAGTAGCTGCGCACGGTATGCGACTCAGGGTCGATGTACTGGATGAAGAAGTCGGTCTGACCGTGAGTCAACATGCCGGTGAAATATACCTTTCCGATCCGGCGCTCGCTTAGAAGGTCCCAGAACAACCTGTGCTCCGGCCGCGAGTCGAAGCAGTAGGTGTCTAAGTGGAAGCTCTTATGGGCTTTCTTGTTAACCAGTTCGTCGTCACGTTGAACCACATGCTTCGGGTCGGCCAGCTTACGATAGACACCCCCCAGCGGTGCCTTTACCAGTTCGACCTCGATCTCCTCGTGGTGCTCGAACGGGATCAAATCGTAGACCTCTTTGAAGAGTCGTGGGATTACCCAGTCGTAAAGCACTTCGTTGTACTCGTTAGCGATCTCTAGAATCGCGCTCGTGCGCTCGGCTGTGTTGTCGAGAATATCCTCTATACGCAAGCACGGAAGGTTGAGGTAGCGCGCGATCTCGGCCACCAGTGTCATCCGGCTGAAAGTACGCTGCTCCTTCTCCGAGGTTAAATCCTCCTTCCGCGCGGCTCCGCTGAACGACAGCCCCTCCCGCTCGGTGTGAATTAGTTTGTACTTATCAGTGTCGAGTGACTCTATGCCAATAGCGACTCCTTTCTTAAATGCCTTCTCCCGCAACTGGTGCAGCTTGCGTATGCGCTTCAACGTGATCTTGACCGGAGGTGGCACCGGCCGAATTTCGTAAACCCGTTTATTCTCGTTCGAACGATGGAGGCTCTCAACGTCTATGCGGAAGTTCTGCTGTAATTCTTCCTCAAGAATCTGCATGTTCTCGGCTGACAGGTAGACCTGCCCTGTCTGCTGCACCTCGCTGATAGCACGTAAGCACCGCATCGTCGCCTGGAGCACGAAGATGCGCGACTTAGGCTTACGGAAGAGGGCGACGCCGAAGAGTGATCGACAGTTCCACCCTTCGCGCCCCTTGTTGACGAGCAAGACGAACTGCTTTTCCGAGTCGCACGAGTCCAAGCGATTGAATTCCCGGATGTCGTCGTTAGAAGTGAGCTTATCGTCGCCGACGTTCACGAGAATCCGCGAAACCGGGATACCGTGTTTGATCAGCGCCGCCTCGACCGCTGGCCTCAGTTCGTTCTGTAACTCCTTGATGGTCGAGGCGAAGAAGGCGAGCTTTGGGAGCATACCCTCAGCGCGGCCCCGATCCTCTCCGACTGCCTCCCAGAAATGTTTGACCACCGCATTAATGAACTCGCCTGTGCGTGGGTTGGTATAGCTGTGTAGTTTGACCTCCTTCAGGTACTCGTTCTCGATGGCGTCTTTGAGGCCGTAGGCGTAAACAACCTCGGGGAGAACCTGATTTTTTACGTAAGGTGTGCCGGTATAGTTGTAGCAGGCCACGACGCGCGATCCCGCGCGCTGCAGGCTCGCGGCCAACTCGTTGATCGTTAGGCGCAGCGAGGTCGCTGACTTCTCTACTCCCATATCTTTAGCAAGTTGGGAGCCGAAGGAGTGGTGCGCCTCGTCTACGTAAACGCCGAGCTGCTCAAGCCGGGAGAGCTTCGAGAAGCGCTGGTTCAGGATTAAGTCGCCTTCATCCCGCGGCGCGTCCAAGTCTCCGTATAGGTCTGCGAACTCCTCGTAGACGCTCCCCGCCTGATAGAGTGGCTTCCCGCTCCCGAAGAGCTTGCTCGCAGTGCCCTGCTCCTTATGCTGCCTCTTCAGAATAATCTTCTGCGTATTCGAGATGATGATGTTAAAGCGCGACCTGTCTATGGTCGAGAGCGAGGTGCCCGCCTCTTCTAAGAAGTGAAACTGTACGTTCATGCTGAGGAAGTTAACGTACTCCGGGGGAACGACCAGAGACATGTCGAACGTCTGTATCTCCTTCAGTGACTGTAGCACCGTCCGGTCCGGCGCGAACACTAGCGCGTTGTGACAGAAGCGCGGGTCTTTCGGGAATTTATTTGAAAGGATGAATTCGTAGAAGATGCAGGTCGCCATGAGGATGGTCTTTCCCGTCCCCATCGTCAGGGCGAAGATGTAGTTCGAGTAGAGGCCATCCGACTGCCGCATACGGTCGAAGACGGCTTTGTACTGCCTGTCGTCGAACTGGCCGAAGATGCCCATCTGCTCGCCCGTCAGCCCCACATCTTTGCGCCCGGCGAAGCGCCCCGTCTTGTGATACCAGGCTTCGAATATCTCGTGGACGCCAGCGTTGTTCAGGAACTCCTTTAGGAAGACGTACATCTCCAGCGCCTCGTACTGAGGCGCACGTAGGAACGCCGTGGCATTCTCCGGGTTATTGAAGTCGAGAAACCTCTTGCTGAGTTCCTTGTAGTACCGGCGCACCTCACCGCGCTGTGACCTGTAAAACAGGTGCAGGTAGGCGAAGAAGGCAAAATCGAGGTCAAGGCCGGAAGCCGCGCCGCGCGTTCTACTAGCCATGCTGAATCTCCCCCTCCCAAGATTCAGAGAGCAGATCGGTTATCTTGACCCTGACCGTTCCCGCTTCCTTCGGGATGGGATAGGAGCCGCTTACCATATCATCCTCACCCGGCACATCAACGACCGACGGCGTGAGTACGGCCCCGTCATAGTTCCAGTCTACTAGTACCGACTCGACCAGTTCTCGCCAATCTCTTAGGTCTTCTTTCATCAGGCTTAGCTTCTGTAGGAGGTTCATCGGGTAAAAACGCTCGATTACAAGATTACCCTTCTTAACCGCTAACAGCGCCTCCGATGAGCGCTTGAATTCGAGTCGCGACTCATTTTTAAGGATATCCAAAACCTCTACATCTATCTTGAAGGGATGGAGTTCTGTCTTGAGGTGCGCGGCCAGATCGGGTTCGTGTCCCATGCATACGAGCAGGAGCCTCTCCACCGGCCTATTCGGGCTCTCAGCGTATCTGCGTTCGAACGTCCTGTAATCGAACCCGGCGATCAGTTCGTTGAGGTCGGCACGGGTGGCGATTCGATTGATGGGCATGACCTTCACCATGCGCCCGTCTTTCTCACCGTCGTAGACAGCAGCCGAAGCGGACACTAGAGGCTGTATCTCAAACGCCTCAATCAGCAGTTCTTTCGCCTGCACTGGGTTACGAAACACGTCGTAATGGTTGACGTTGTATACTTCGAGTCCTGAGTACTTAGTATCATCTTCACTTAAAAGCCCCTGCCTTGGCGCAAGCTCCTCCGCCAAACGGATCAGCCGCTTGGTCGTAATTTGCACGGCTCCCAAGTTAATGTCAGCACCTATACAGCGGCGGGCGAGCTTTATGGCAGCCGCCATCGTTGTACCCGAGCCCAGAAAACAATCAAGTACGAGATCGTTTTCGGCCGAACTCATTTTGATGATTCTCTCAAGTAACGCCTCAGGCTTTTGTGTCGGGTAATCAAGCCTCTCCTTCGCCTGCGAATTTACGATAGGGATGTCAAGCCATAAATTTTGTACCAGTTGCCCTTTATATTCATCCAAGAACTGCCTACGCATCATCCTACCGCCCTTATCCTTTGGGAACTCCAGGCGGCCCTCGGCATCCATCTGCTTCATCCGTTCGAGGGATACCGCCCATCCATTAGCGGGAGGAGGATAGCCTTTGTACTCGTAGATTAAGTTTGGACGGTACTCTGGGTTGCCGAGGTCACCCAGCTTGTAAATTCTGCCGTCCGCGGTTTTATACCGGTACCTTTCAGCTATGTACTTCCGCGTGTTCTCATCCTCCAGTGAATATTCCGGATTGAAAGTGAACTGCTGTGTTTTCGCGGCCCAGAAAATAGTGTCATTAGCGATGCCCAACTTTTTGGAAGCGTAAGAGGTAGCTTGCTTTCTCTTCCAGATGATTTCGTTCAGAAAATTCTCACTCCCGAAGACCTCCTCAAGAATCATCCGTATGTAATGGCTTTTATGCCAATCGCAATGAATGAAGATCGACCCTTCATCCGACAAAAGCTCGCGCATGAGGATCAGCCTCTCATACATGAACTGTAGGTAATCGTCATTGATCCAGATATCTGTATATTGCTTCTCCTCGAATACACTCTGGTCATTAGTAACCTGCCTTCCCCTTAACTTGATGGTTTTTCGGTAGTCGATTCCCGAGTCGAAGGGAGGATCGATGTAAATGAGCTTTACTTTGCCCCTGAAATGCTTTAACAGGTGACTAATCACTTGGAGGTTATCCCCCCAATAAAGCTTATTTCTCCACCCATTAGTCTCGACCCCATGCAGTTCTTTTATTTGGGCGGGATAATACTGCGTTGACCGGAATGGCTGTTTCCCTTTCCAGTTGAGCATAGGGTAGCCTTGAATGGGCTCAAATTCGTATGCGCTAACGATCTCTTCATCCGAAGAAAGGTTGAATTTACGTGCTGTGGGCATGGTTCTCCGTGGGCGGCACTACTTAGAGTCGCAGTAGTGCCTCATGTCGCAGGCTTCGCATAGCTTTATGGGGCGCTGCGAGAGTTTGAAATCTTTACTAGCGATACGTGTGACTACGGCGTCGAATGCTTGGACCGTCGCGCTGATGGATTGGCGGTTTTTCGGGAACGTGACGTAAGGATTACCGGACTCCTCGCCCGTGTAATAGAGGTGCGTCCTGCTGACTTTATGGCCCGTCCGCTCCTCTACGAGGTGGGCGTAGACCTCAAGCTGCCTGCGATAGCGCTCTATTTTGGCCTTGCCTTCCGGGCTAAACAGGTCGGGCTTCTTTTCAGACTTGAAGTCGATGATCTCAACCGTCTTACCCTCACCGCTGATGAGGTCGATGGTGCCTTTGAGGATGTACGTGTCTTTGACTAGAGAGACATCAACCTCTGCCTCTCGGAGTCGCGACCAGTCCTTCCCTTCACGCTTGACGTAGAGCGCGATCTGCCGGCGCGCTGCTTCCAAAACCGGGGGCGCCAGGTAGACGCGTTGGCTCTTGGAGATGTTGGCGTAGTTAACGTTGAACCAGGAATCTATCTGCTCTGGCGTTATCTTGTGCTCCTCCCCGCGGAGCGCGGCCCTGTGGATGTCTTCGATGGTCTGGTGAATCAGCAGGCCGAAGACGATAGGGTTGGCGCGTACCGGCGAGAACTCAAGCTCCTTGAAGAAGCGGTACTGCTCCGAACAGTTCTCGAACAGGGTGATATGCGACGTGAAAGAGTATTGCTTCTTCAGATCGGACTGCTTAATGTCGTCCAACTCGATCTGCTGGAGGTCAACAGCCGGTGAGCGCCATGAGGGTACTGACTTATAACAATCGGCGAAGTATTTGGATGGCGTTTGTCCCTTACCGTCTTTCTCCTGGCAGGAGAGCACCAGCAAATTCTGAGCGCGCGAGAAGGCCGTGTAGTAGAGTCGCCAGAAATCGTAAAACTTAATCCGGTCGAGCGGCTCGAAAGGCGGCCTCTCCAGATAATTCTCTTCCAGCACCTCGTCGAGTTCGGTGTGTGCCCGGCGCGGCACAGAATCCAGTGAGCCGACGATTACGACCGGGAACTCCAACCCCTTGGCTTGGTGCACCGTCAGAAAAGAAACACAGCCGGACGGCGCGTACTCTTCTGTCTCCTCGTATTCGAAGATGCCGCCATCCTTCAGGAAGCGCAGGAATTGATTGAACAGGTTCCTTATGTTCTTATCGAGGTATTTGGGGTTGAGCACAGTCACCCGATGCAGATACTCGAACTTGTTCAGCAGCCGGGAGAAGAGTGACAAGTTCCGAGCCGGGCGGCTCTCCATCACGTCGCCGAGAGAGTCGTCGCCCAGATACCGGCTGAATAGGGGGAAGTGGAGCAACTGATAGAAGAGGCCGGAGAATGCGTAGTCGGCGTTCTCGGCGAGCGTCAGGTGCGTCCGCGCCCGGCGGCGCGCCCATTCAAGCAGGTCGGCGTTCTCCGGCTTCCGGAGTTCTTTGGCAAAAGCTTCGAAGCACTGGTCGTAGTAGTCCCAGATGTGTAGGTGCGCGTCCGGCTTCCACGCGCGCGCTTGCGGGAACTGCGGGAAGAGGAAGATCAGCGCGCCTATCATCAGGCGAACCTCTTCGCGCTCGAAGAACAGGTTGGACCTCGGCGAGTAGACGGGGACGCCGTGAGACTCCAAGTACCTGGCGAGCGCGACCACCTTCGGGTTCTTTACGGAGCGGAAGAGGAACGCCACCTGATTCCAGTCCTTCAGCGTGCCGCATTCCTTCAGCGCGCTCAGGAACGCGAGTACCTCCTCGTGCCACTCCTCGGGCGTGCCTTTGACGGAGACTTTGAGCACTGCCGGCATCTGCGGAAACTCTCCTGCCCGCGGCACTATCCCCTTCTCCAGGCGGAAAGTTCTGCCGTCGCACCTCCAATCCTTCGAGTCCATCCACTCGTTGAAAAAGTTAATGATGCCCGGGTGAGAACGGTAATTGACCGTGAGAGGTATCTGTTTACACTGGCCCTTCGGGAACTTATCTTTGAACTCAAGAATGTTTCGGATGGTCGCCCCGCGGAACCTGTACAGGCCCTGGTCGTCATCACCTACGACGCAAATGTTGGGCTTTTCACCGGCAAGAAGGAAGAGTATCTCCTCCTGAATGGTGTTCGTATCCTGGTACTCATCGACCATCAAGTACCTGATTTTTTCTCGCAGCCCCGCCAGAACCGACGGATGATTTCGAATGAGGCGAAGCGCCTCGACTTGAATCGTCGAAAAATCGAGCGCGTTCGCCTCATCGAGCTGCGAATGGTAGAGCGTGTAACAGAGGCCGAGCGCCACGACGCGCTCGTCGCCAGAGGCAGTCAGGCGCTCGTGAGCAAGCGCCTCCTCGCTAACCTTATTGACCCACTTCAAAAGGTTTTCCGACTTCTGCCAGGAGGAGGTTTTCTCAGAGGCTCCGAGGATGTGCTCATGCCCAGGGAGTTCCTTATAGGAGTCGAGGCGCTGGTAGAGAAAGTACTGCTGATCAAATTCGTCCAGCATCGTGAAGTTGCGTCTAAGACGCGTAAACTCTCGATGCTCCTGCAACAGGCGCAGGCAGATCGAATGGAAAGTGCCCAAGTACATCTCGTTGAGATTGAAACGGACGCCGAGTTGATCGAGCTTGTTGGAGACGCGCGTGATGAGTTCTTGCGCAGCCTTGTCGGTGAAGGTGACGACCAACAGATTTTCGGGGGCAGTTCCCTCCCCCGCAATCAGTTCGGCGATTCGCTCAACGAGGGTAAAAGTTTTCCCGGAGCCGGGGCCTGCGATGATCTGCACCGGGCCTGAGGTCGCTCTAATCGCCTCCGACTGAGCCGCGTTCGGGTTCGACTGGAGTGGAGAGGGCTGGTCCATAATTTCTCTTTTAAAGGAAAGTTAGACGCAAGGTTGTAACGCCGCCTTGGGACCTATCCTTCTCGGACGCCGTCTCGTTTTATTTAAGCCTTCAAGATATGGCTGCCCCAAAGGGCAATAAGGTAGCCCGGTGACGGGAAAGAAGAAGTGTGGCTGGTTGTTTTCAGGACGTTTGGCGGCTCAGCCTGAAGTGACAATCGGTTATGTTCGGATGGCGGTCCGTTGAGGTACATAGATTATTATGAGGCTAAACTTTACACTAGAATCTCTGTCTTAAATTGCAGGCCGGAACGCCCAAACTTGCTAAGGGTCTCGGCGGCGACAATTATATGGATAATTTGGAATTATTCAAAGGATTTCTGCTCGGTAAAATCCGGGAAGACGCAACACAAGGTAAACAGCCCTTGTAGTGAAGTTGCCAATACAGACTACTTCTCCAGCGCGCCACATTCTCTATAAGGGTAACTGTCCATCGCTCCGCTAGATGCGCGGTAGTTAACAGACGTGCCGGACCATATCCGACGACGAGCATCTCGTCTTCCTTCTTCACTTACGCGTGCGTGCGGCCGAGCTTATGGCAACGCATAATTCCAAATTATCCAAAGTAACCTGAGGAACCTAAGGACTATGTGAGCCGATAGCTATCCCCGCTTAAAAAATATCAGCCAGTTCGGGCTTTCCTGTCCGCAGTAGCTTGAAACTTCAATCCATCAGCCGTTAAACTCGGCTTAAGATTTATCCCTCAGAAGTTTTAGCAAAGCTTTTTAATCTTACAGAGCGACCTCGCCTACAGTTCTGTCCTTAACTAGGGACAAGTCCGTACTATGCGATTGAGTGAGGCAAACGACCACTTTTTACATGGCTATTTCTCGACAAACAAACGTGGCAAGAAAACCGAGGCGGCATACCGTTCCGACTTGCTCCAGTTCCTAGCCTTTGTAGGCGAAGAGTTCGGGCTATCTTCATTAAATGCCTCCAGCGTTGAAAACTGGGCCGCCCATCTCCGCGAGGAAGATTATGCTCCCGCCTCGATACGGCGGAAGATGGTGGCGCTCAAAGTCTTCTGCTCTTACTGGGTGCGTAACGGGACGCTAACAGAGTCCCCGTTCTGGCGGGTGAAGCTAAGTTACGGGCGGATCGAACAACTCCCACGCGCCCTCACCGAGCGGGAGATTCGCTCTCTCTTGGGGCGGGCCTGGCGTAATTATTCAAGTATGTCGGCGAGTCATAGCGCGTCAGAACCGGTAGCATGCACTGGAAACCGGGTATGCTCATCGCGCGAGTACCGCTCGCTCCGAGATCTCGCGCTCGTAGACCTCCTCTTCGCCACCGGGATGCGTGTGGGCGAGGCATCATCTCTCGACGTTCGGGATTATTTTTCGAAGGAGGGCGTCTTCAGAATACAGGGGAAAGGGGGCAGAGATCGGTTGGCCTTCTTGGTCGACGAGCAGACGGTGCAAATCCAGCGAGCGTACATGGAAGCACGGGCACACATCAAGACGGACAGTCCGGCCCTATTCATAAATGCTTGTGGCGGTCGGCTTTCGACCCAAGGGATGACTAACATCATCGCTAAGCTGCGTAAAGAGGCACGAATCAAACGCCATGTGACTCCACACATGCTAAGGCACACCGTGGCAACATTGCTGCTCAGGAACGATGTTGATATCCGTGTGGTGCAGGAATTCCTTGGGCACGCTTCTATAACTACTACACAGCGCTACACGCATATCACAAAAGAGCACATGGTCCGCGTCCTACGTAAGCGGCACCCATCCCTAAATCTTCGATCCTGCTCCCATAAGAATCGTGCCGTACTGACATCCTAGGCGGCATGGCACATCACTGGCCAATTACTGATGATTGCATTTGAAAGCTAGGTAACAACTAACGAGATAGCCGAAGTGAAGGTATCCCTCGTAAGACATTTCGACAGGAGTGCTTTTGGAGAAGAGGCAGCCACCAAGGCACTGCCTGTGTTGGGCTTTACTGACCTTGTTCTTTCTCCTGTTGACGAATGATCGCCCTAATTCGGCATAACCTCTCTTGCTCAGATCCTTATGGAGCCACGGCCTCACGAACGTGGAAACGCACTACTCGAGTGATGAGGATGACGCGTAAAGAGTTCCCTTCAATGGAGCTGCGTCTGAGACAACGTGGATGGAGAATTAGTCAACGGGCATAAATAACCCCAGCCCGAAGTGGCATGCGAATCCGAGCGCAATCGGCCCCGGCTCTTCTTTCTCGAACTCTATCTCGAACCCTGCCAGCCCGTACCCCGTCTCGCCCTTGAAGCGCCGCGTCTGAAACTCCAGCCAGCGCACGGGCGGGTGCTCACCCGGAATGTATTCATCAACGGGCGTGACCGAGACCGGCTCGGGCAGCCCGCGCAGACGCAACTCACGCTTGAGCTGCTCCTCCGGCATGTCACGCGGCCGAGGGGCTTTCCCGCCCCTCGCGTCGCAAACCGCGGCAGCGAAAACGGCATCACCGAACGCCAGTGCCTCGATGGGCCGAACAGCAAGCCCGCCCCCGCGAAATCCTCTGCCGCTCCCGTCCCCGCCAAGACCAAATGCACCTCCGGTCTGTTACGCCTCCGGTAGATTGTCCTCAACGCGACGAGCGCCGCCGCATCTTCAGGTCCAAAACCACGCGGCGCGTAGACCGTCATGTGATCCAGACGCCCGTCCCCGTCCTCGTCAGTCGGCATGTAATGCGCGTGCGCATGCCCCTCAAGTGGTACGCCGTCAATCCTCTTCCCTGTTATGACCTCGGAGTGCTCCGTCTCCACACGGTTCCGTATCAGCGCGCGCCGCACCTGCTCGGCGAACGGCAGCGCGTCCTGAACGAGCGGCAAGATGGTTGAATGGAGCACGTAGCGTATACAGTCGCAGTTAGTCCGCATTGCCGCGGGTTGCCACTGCACCTGGGACTTATATCACTTGGAGCTGTACCAAGAGCTGCCATGACTCCTCCGCAGGCACCGCCCAGGCTCAACTTTGCATCGGGCTTTCTTCACTAACGAATAGTCCCAGCCCGCAGTGGCGTCCGGAGCCGATGGAGAGCGGGCCGTGAATCGCGTCTCTAAACCTGAGATGGACATGCCAGGCCGAAAGGTCTCGAAGATACTCAGGTCGTTGATATAGGTTAGGGTGCTGCGAGCCAGACCAGAACGGTGCCTTGCGAAGTACCATCGCTCCGAGAGCTTCGGCCGGAAGGTCAGCCTGCTGCATCGCCTTGATTAGCAGGCGTTCAGCCTTTTTATACTTGCCGTCATCGAACCCCGGGAGGATGACAGGCGTGATGCTTGACCACATTCTTGACGGCTCATCAGTAATATAAGAGCGCATGACGGCGTCTTTGGCCTTGATATTATAGAGTAGCGCCTGTTCGTGTCCGGCCTCATTAGTCAGCGGGCGGTAGAGCAAGCGTTTAGCCACCCAGCGGGCTTGAGTACCGTCGCCGCCGAATGGCTCAGCGATTAACACGCGCCGGATAATCCCGTCGGTATAGCCACGGCGTGTTGTCGGGAGCGGCAGGTAGGAGAAACGCGGCGAACGGTCGTCCCGACTTTTCGCATGCCCCGCGACATAACGCTCCCTCGCGGACTTCTTCACCTTGGCGATCAACACAGGGATGAGGGCCAACGAAATTGTAGGTCTTCAGTTCTCCGAGGTAGATTTCGACCGGCGTGAAATCAACCTTCCCGCCGAACGCACAAAGGAGGGCAAGCCCAAGACGACCCCAATCAACCCTGTCGTGCTAGAAGTACTCAAAGGGGCCGAGTCGGATCGGGGTAGAGGCGGCCGGGTCTTCCCGGTGAGTTTACCTACCAACGGGCTTCGTCCCTCTGGCGTGAGGCGTGTAAGGCAGCGGGCGTCACCAGCCTCCGTATCCACGATTTCCGTCACACCTTCGCCTCCCGGCTTCTGGAGGCAGGGGTGCGCGAGACCGACATCAACAGGCTCTTGGGTCACTCCTCGCTGAAGATGACGGCTCGCTACACACACTCGTCCGAGCAGTCGAGACGGCATGCCGTTGAAGCTTTGGCGCAGGATTGTCACAAGGAGCCCGAAAAGGTGAGGGTTTTCGGGCAAAAAATAAAGCCCCCGCGACTCTGGGCAGGAGTCTGTTTGGAAACGGGGGCTTTGCGGCCGTGCAAGGCAGAAGGGTTGCCTATACGCGCGGGCGCTTCACGGCCACTCGATTATTTGGGGTAGGCGAGGGCCGAATCCTAACAGGTCAAAGAGCATTAATGCGTGCGAGGCAGGGCGATAAGGCCGCGCCCTTGATTCCAACAGCGACCGCCGAGGTCGCTTGCCGGGGTGAAACTTGTGCGCGCCGTCCGGCTCAGGCCGCGGCGAGACGGCGTGCGATGGCCGTGCGACGCACCGTCGCCAGCAATCGCTCAACGTCGAGCGGCTTGTCGAAGAAGCCGTCGGCTCCGCGTCGGATGCAGTCGCGCCGCATCTCGCCCGAGGGGTCGGAGCTGGCAACGAAGACCTTCGAGGCCGGGAGGTGGCTCTTGACGTAGTCGAGGATACGCAAGCCCGTGTCGGGAGCGTCGAGCGTCGGCGGCAGGTGAAGGTCGAGGATGGCAACGTCGGGCTCGTAGATGGTCGCGCGGCGAATGGCCGAAGCGAGACTGTTGGCCGTCATCACCTCGAACTCGTCGCACAGCGTCCAGAAAAGCTGTTGTGTGATCGCGACATCATCGTCAACTATGAGGACTTTCGGCTTCGTCATCATCTTCTTCCTCGTCATCTACTAAAATGGCACCAGTGGTGCTTTCAACCTTCATCTACGTCCATCACCCTTTCAGCGGATGCCAAGTTTCGAGACCCTCACTGCCCAAACCCATCGCAACGCACGTGCCAGCCTTGCGCTCGCAACGTTAAACGACGATTCCCCTCCAAAAACGAGAGAACGACATTTCAACAACGAGCCGTGTGTGAACACGAGTGGACAGGCGCGGGCGGACGCATGTGTACAAGTGATGACAGGGAGTGCGGCGGGCGGGTCTGTTCAGACCCCGGTGATGTTGAGTTCGCTAATGAGTCGGTGAAGGTAGGAGCGGCTGATGCCGAGACGACGGGCGGCGGCGACGCGGTTGCCGCCTTCGGCCTGAAGCGACGTGATGACCATGCGACGACGCAGCGCGAGCGTCGCGCCTTCGAGCGTCGTCTCGTCGCTGTGGGGCACGGCTGAGACGGGCGGCGCGGCGCGCAGCATCTTCTCGGGCAGGAACTCGACGCCGAGCCGCGTGCCCTTCGTGAGCACGACGAGGCGCTCGACCAGATTCTCAAGCTCGCGGACGTTGCCCGGCCAGTCGTACTCCTGAAGCGCCTCGATGAGCGCGGGGTCTAGCTCGGCCGCGGGGCGGTCATGCTTCTCTGCGGCCTTGGCGGCGAAGTGCGCGGCGAGCAGCGGCACGTCCTCACGCCGCTCGCGCAAGGAAGGCATGTGAAGCGGCACGACGTTGAGGCGGTAGAAGAGGTCTTCGCGAAAGCGCCCCTCCTTCGTCTCATGTTCGAGGTTGCGGTTCGAGGCGGCGATCAGTCTTATGTCAACCTCGACGGGGCGGTTGCTCCCCAAACGCTCGAAGGTGCGCTCCTGCAAGACGCGCAGGAGCTTGACCTGCACCGAGGGTTGCAGCTCGCCTATCTCGTCGAGGAAGAGCGTGCCGCCGTCGGCGAGCCCGAAGCGACCAACGCGGTCGCTCTTTGCGTCGGTGAACGCGCCCTTGACGTGACCGAACAACTCCGACTCGATGAGCGACTCGGGCAGCGCGGCGCAACTGACGGCGACGAACGCGCGGTCGCGGCGGCTGCTCTCTTCGTGGACGGCGCGCGCCAAGACCTCTTTGCCCGTGCCGTTCTCGCCCGTGATGAGGACGGTGACGCTCGTGTCTGCGACCGAGCGCGCCTGCTTGAGCGTGCCTTCGAGCGCCGCGCTCGTGCCGACGAAGCGACCGAAGCCGCGAAACATCTTTAGCTCCGAACGGAGCTTGAGCACTTCCGATTCAAGACAGCGGACGCGCGCCGCCTGCGCGACGATGTGCGAGACCTCTTCTTCGTCAAAGGGCTTCTCGAAGAAGCCGTATGCGCCGCGCCGTATGGCTTCCAGAGCGGCTTGCTTGTTGTCGCTGCCCGTGATGACGACGACGGGGACGGCCGGGCGCTGGCCGCGCGCGGCCTCGACCACCGCCAGCCCCTCTTCGATGCCTTCGAGGTCGGGCGGCAGGTGCAGGTCACAGATGACCACGTCAACCTGCTCGTGCTGTAGTAGCTCAACGGCGTCGGCGCGCGTCTCTGCTTCGAGCACGCGATGACGCTCGACGAGCGCCCAGTGTAGTTGACGACGAAGCAACCGGTCGTCGTCAACGACCAGCACCGTCGTCTTATGTTCCGCCTGTTCGGTCATGGGGAATCTAAGAGCCTGCGCGCCTGCTCTGCGACCTTTGCGGTTAACGAGTTGGTGCTTAACCATGAAGGCCGTAAAGGGGACGCGGAGTTCGCGAAGTCATAGGGCGACGTTCCAAGGTGAGTGCCGGGCAACGAGAACCCTCTAACTAAACTTATCTGTCTGGAAAGCCGAAAGGAATTACTCGGGCGCGCCGGGCAGCGCGTTTCGCGCCGCGGCCGTCGCCTTCACCGGCCGCTCGCGCCTCTCGCCCGAGTTGAACAGGCGGGATGGTAGCACGACGCGGAAGCGCGTGCCAGCGCCCGCTCGCGAATCCACTTCAAGCCGGCCGCCATGCGACTCGACTATCTCGCGGCAGGTGAAGAGCCCGAGCCCGATGCCCTTGTTCTTCGTCGTCGAGAAGGGGCGGAACAGGCGCGTGCGCACGAACTCCTCGTTCATGCCGACGCCCGTGTCCGAGACGCTGAGGAAGACGAGGTCGCCGTCGAGCGTCCCGGCCTCGACCGTGAGGCATCCGCCCTTCGCGCCCATCGCTTCGAGCGCGTTGATGACGAGGTTCTCGATGACGTTCTCGATGCGGTCGGGCTCGACCGTCGCGACGAGCTTGTCAGGCAGATGCACTTCGATGTCGTAGAGCGGGCGCGAGGGCTCGGCGTTCGTGGCGAGCACGCGGCTGATGATGGGCACGAGGTCTGTGGGCCGCGCGGCGATGCGATACTCGCCGCTCAAAGACCTCGCGGGCTCGCTCAGTCGCGCGACCGTCCGCTTGAGCTTCTCGGTCGCCTCGCGCAAAGATTCGATGGCGTCGGCGCGGAACTCCTCGCGATGAAACTGCCGCTCCATGTTCGTCACCAGCATCGAGAGCCCCGCGATGGCGTTCTTCAAATCGTGCGAGACCATCGCCGAGATACGCAGGAACGATTGGAACTGTCGCGACTCGGCCTCGCGCGCGATCAAATCGCGCAGACGGTCGCTCATCTGATTGAAGCTCTCGGCCAAGTCGCGCGTCTCGCCCGTGGCGCTGACCTCGATGCGCTGGTCGAGGTTTCCGGCGGCGATGGCCGAAGCGCCGCGCGCGACCGCTTCGATGTCATGCGTCTCGCGCCCGGCCGTGACGAGCAGCAGCGCGAGCCCCGTCAGCCCCGCCGCGAGCGCCAGCATGAGGCCGAAGTAGAACGCGCGGCGGACGGGCGCAACCGGCGCGGCGTAATCTTCCGAAGCCGCAAGCGAGAGCCCAAGCCCGTCGGCCTGCCGGAAGGCCGCGAGGCGTTGTCCGCCCTCAGAGGCTTCGTAAAAGCCGAAGCCCGACTCGCCCGCCTTCATACGCGCGGCGAGGTCTGCGAAGTAGGGCATGACGGTCGAGGCAGCCTGATGACTGAGCGCACGGTTCGTGTGATAGACGATTGTGTCCGAGGCGTTGTCGAGCACGATCATCTGGCGGCGCGAGGGATGCGAAGATGAAGACGCGGCCGTTGCCGTAGCGTCCGCCGCGCCCTCTGGCTCTTCGGTCTCGTCGGCTTCTCTCAGCACGTCGCCGAGCATGACCTCGGCGACGACCGCTGCTGTGACGGGCGCGGCGCTCTCGCCTTCTGGCAAGGGGTCGAAGACCGGGGCCGTGACACGCAGCGCGGCTCCGTAAGACTCCTCGCTGACCTTTGAGCGCAACGCCGTCGCCGCGCTCGCCGACCAGACATGCTCGTCGTAGTGAACCTGATTGCTGACGAAGTCGGTCTGCACGGTGAAGCCCTGTCCCGAGTCAGACCTGTTCAAGCGGAACAGAGGCCGACCCGCCGGATTGAGACAGGTGACGGCCTGAAGATACTCGCCGTTACTGTTGGCGTAGGCGCTGAACAGAGCGGCGACCGCTTCGGGCACGTTGTGCCCCGGCGGGTTCGCGCCGCCCGCGCCCTGCCCGTCGGTTGCGGCCGCACGCGAGTCGCGCGCGTACTCGCGTAGCGGCTGTGACTTCGCGAGTTCGAGCAGGCGCGACTTGTGTACGGAAAGGACGTGCTCGACATCGCGCGCCATGTGCGATGCGCGCTCCGAGGCGTGCTCGCGCAACAGCGACTCGACGGCCCCGGTTCCGGCGCAGTATTCGATGACGCTCAAGGCAATAAGTGGAACGAAGGCGAGCGCGGCGAAGACGATTATCAGCTTGGTTCTGAGGGTCACGGCTGCCACCCTTTTGCGAAGGCTTCGTGTGAGGCGCGCGGCGAGCGTCCGGTCACAGGGCGGCCAGTATAACGGCAAGCGCCGCGATTGGGAATGACGATATTATTTCAACCGGCGGGCAATGCAAAGGCGGTTCACCACCGCAGACACAGCGGTGGTGAATCACCCTACACCTTATGTTCAACCGGCAAGTATCTAACTCACCAATCACTATCTCTTCAACCTTCGAGCTTCGCTTCCATCGTTATCTCGGCGTTAAGGAGTCGCGAGACTGGGCAACCGGCCTTAGCGTTGTTGGCGGCGGTCTCGAAGGCTGTGGCGTCCGCGCCGGGGATGCGCGCCGTCACGTCGAGATGGACTTTGGTGATGGTGAAGCCCGCGTCGGTCTTCTCAAGCCTGACCCCGGCGGTCGTCTTTATCTCGTCGGCCTTCATCCCCGCGTCTTCGAGTTGCTTTGAGAGCGCCATCGAGAAGCAGCCCGCGTGTGCCGCCGCGATCAACTCCTCGGGGTTCGTGCCCGCGCCCGACTCGAAGCGCGTGCCGAAAGAGTACTGCGCCTCCGAGAGCACACCGCTCTCGGTCGAGACCGCCCCGCGTCCGTCCTTCAAACCTCCCTGCCAGACGGCAGAACCTTTTCGTAGCATGTGAATCCTTCTCCTTTACCGTACCTTGTTTGAAATTTAAGAACTCGCCAATTTCAACCGAAGCGACCGCGACGTTCACGCGCGTTCGCTTCCCCACTCCCCGAGAAGCACGCCGAGTCGGCTGATGACTTCGTCGTGCGCCGCCCCGTTCGAGGCGACGAGCCCGTTACGGTTGAGCACGTCGGCCGTGTTGTAAAGCATCGGCTCGCCCCACAGGTCGGTCATGCGCCCGCCTGCTTCGGCCAGCACCGCCTCGGGCGCGCACGTGTCCCACTGTTTCGTCTTCGGCGAGAGATGTATGTAGAGGTCTGCCTGCCGCTCAACCAGCAATCCCACCTTGATGCCGACCGAGTGGCTTCTGACTTCGGCGCGAACGCCGAGCGCGTGCACCAGCGACTCCATGCGCGGCCCTCTGTGCGAACGGCTCTCGGCCAGACGCATGCGCGCAAGCTCGGTCTCGCGCGTGACGCTCAAACGCTCGGCGCGCGCGCTCGCACCTGCCTCCGAGGTCGGGCGCAAGACCCATGCGCCGTGACCACGCGCCGCCCAGTAGAGCACGTCGGTTGCGGGCGCGTAGAGCACGCCGAGGACGCTTCTGCCACCGACGGCCAGACCAATCTGCACGGCGAAGTCGCCCGTGCCCGCGATGAAGCCCTTCGTGCCGTCCACGGGGTCAATCATCCACACGCGCTCGCGGCTCAGTCTACGGTCTGTATCAATAGACTCTTCGGCGAGGATGCCGTCGTCTGGAAACGTCTCGCGCAAGGCGCGCACGATCAGTTCGTTGGCGGTGCGGTCGGCCTGCGTCACAGGCTCGTTGAACTCATCCTTATGCTCGACGCGCATCGGCTTCCCGTAGAACGAGAGCGCCGCCTCGCCCGCGCGCCGCGCTAACTCCACGCCCACGCGTAGCTCCCGCTCGAACTCGCCGCTTGTCACTTCCATCAATGCCGTCATGAAATTTATCGTGGCTCAATTCACAGGATGGACAGGATAAAAACTTGTGGGAGAGACAGGATTAAAATCACCGGGATTGATTTGAGAATCCGTATCCTGTCCATCCCGTCTATCCCTGTTAATTCATTCTTTCTCTAATTCTCTCGCCGCTCGTCTTACAACGTCGAGCGTCAAATCTATGTCGCGTCGCGTCGTGCGAAAGTTCGTGATCGAGGCGCGCAACGCGAAGCAGCCGCGCAAGTCCGCGTTCGACAGGTAAGCCTCGCCGCCGCGCTGCACGCTCCGCATGATGAGCGCGTTCAGTTCGTCGAGCCGCAGATTCACTTGCTCGCGTTCGCCGTCGTCCTTTGCCTCTTCGAGCAAGCGGCGCGCGTCCGTCGGCACGTAGCGAAAGCAGCAGATGCCGAGCGTGACGGGAGCCATCAACTCGAACTCTTCCGACGCGCGGACGCGTTCGGCCATGTGCGCGGCGAGCGTGCAGTCTTCGTTGATTGACTCACTGACGCGTCGCGCGCCGTAGTAGCTGAGTATGGCCCAGACCTTGAGCGCGCGGAACGGACGCGAAAGCTCGGTGCCGTAATCCCAGAAGGCGAACGCTTCATCCTCGTCGCGCTCGAAGACCTTGATGTAGCCCTCTTCCGTCCCCGCGAATGCGGCGCGTGCATGCTCGGGCTCGCGAAAGAGTAGACAGCCCGCGCCGAGCGGCGCGTAGAGCCACTTGTGCGGGTCGAGCGAGATTGAGTCCGCCTCCTCAATCCCTTCAAAGAGCGCGCGCTTGTCAGCGGCGCTCGCCGCCAGCGCGCCGTAGGCTCCGTCAATATGGAACCAGAGCGAGTGTTCGCGTGCGACTCGCGCGACTTCTCGCAAAGGGTCTATCGCGCCGGTCGAGACCGTGCCCGCGCTTGCCACGACGCAGAAGGGCTGAAGCCCTGCGCGAGTGTCGGCCTCGATGCGCTCGCGCAAACGCCGCACGTCCATACGAAAGCCTTCGTCCGAAGCGACGACGCGCACCTGCTCGCGCCCGAGGCCGAGGATGTCCGCCGCCTTCGGTATCGAAAGGTGAACCTGATCGGAAGCGTAAAGGCTCGCGGGTGCGCCCGCGTTCCAGAGGCCCGCGCGTGAAGGGTCTTGCGAGGCCGCGCGGCGCGCGTGCGCGCGATGCGCGACGAAGAGCGCGTTCAGGTTCGCCATCGAGCCGCCGCTCGTCAGCAAGCCCCCGCACGACTCGTTCACCCCTTCGCTCTTGAAGCCGACCATCTCGGCGAGCCAGCCGACGACGGTTCGCTCGATTGTGGTCGGCGCGGGCGCTGAACGCCAAGAGGTGACGTTCGAGTTGAGCGCGGCCGTGAGCAGCGACGCGAACGCGGCGACCGGTGCAGCCGGTGAAGCCACGTAGCCGAACATGCGCGGGTGCCCGTTCTGCCTACTGTGCCGGACGACCTCCGCGCAGTCGCGCGTAAGACTTTCGAGCCCGACGCCTTCGGCCGGGAGCCCTCCGCGAAAAAGTTCGTC
Source organism: Acidobacteriota bacterium (assembly GCA_032230645.1). GTDB lineage: Bacteria > Acidobacteriota > Blastocatellia > Pyrinomonadales > Pyrinomonadaceae > QHXN01. Next base: position 24,969 of record JAVXWN010000080.1, read on the forward strand.
GAGCTTTTCCGAAGACGTGTCGGGGAAGACCGGAAGCGACGCGGGCTCGGACATGTAGTCCAAAGACATGCGGTAGAACGTCCGCGCCAGCTCCGCCAATTCATCCGGCGCGAGGTCGAGCGAAGAGGCGCGTGCTTCGTCCGCATGAGACACGTCGCGGGAAGCACGTCTCTCGTCCGCGCTCGCGCCGCGACCGTCTTCTTGCTCTTGCGTGTTCATGTGATTCGGCTCAACCCTACCACACCGGCTCGGCTTAGTTGAAGCGAGGCAATGAGGGTGATTTGCCGGGCGCGCGGCTGTGCTAAACTCGCGCGCGAACTTTCCAGATAAGACGACGGGAGGAACGAAGGGCTATGACTCTGCCGGGCTTCGCCACGACCGAAGGGACGGCCCGCTACCGCGACCGCTTTCGCGAGACGGCGGCCGAAGGGCACTTCCGCTTCGAGCAGAACCTCTGGCTCTCCTCGATAGGAACGGGGACGTACCTCGGCAACTGGGACGAGGAGACCGACCGCTCTTACGCCGACGCAATCACGCGCGCCGTAGAGTTGGGCGCGAACGTCATCGACACGGCGGCCAACTATCGCTTCCAGCGCAGCGAGCGCTCAATCGGCGAGGCCGTGAAGCAACTCGCCGGGCAGGGCTTCGCGCGCGAGGAATGGGTCGTCTGCACGAAGGGCGGCTACATCCCCTTCGACTCGCAACCGCCCGCCGGGAAGGAGGGCGTGCGCGCCTACGTCGAAGACACCTTCATCAAGACCGGCATCATCGAAGCCTCAGACATCGTCGCCGGTAGCCACTGCATGACGCCTCGCTATCTCGCGCATCAGGTCGCACAGTCGCTCCGCAACATGGGGCTCGAAACGATTGATGTCTACTACGTCCACAACCCCGAGACTCAGCTACAGACGGCCGCGCGCGACGAGTTCGATGCGCGACTGCGCGCGGCCTTCGAGCAGTTGGAGCGCGAGCGCGTGGAAGGTCGGATACGCTTCTACGGCGTCGCGACGTGGAACGGCTTCCGCGCACGCGCGGGCGAACGCGGCCACCACGCACTCGAAAGCATGTTGGAGCTTGCGCGCGAGGCGGGCGGCGACGAACACGGCTTTCGCTTCGTCCAGCTTCCCTTCAACCTCGGCATGCCCGAGGCGCTCGTCTCGGAGAATCAGCCCTTCCGCGGCGCGCACGTCTCGCTGCTCGAAGCGGCGAAGGCGCTCGGCGTCACCGTCGTCGCCAGCGCCTCGATACTTCAGGGCAAGGTCGCACGCGACCTGCCCGAGCACATCCGCGAGCCCCTCGGCTCGCTTGCAACCGACACGCAGACCGCCATCCAGTTCACGCGCTCCACGCCCGGCATCACCACCGCACTCGTCGGCATGAGCCAACGCGCGCACGTCGAAGAGAACCTCCAACTCGCGCGCGTCGCGCCCGCTTCAGCCGACGACTACAGCCGACTATTTACAGGAAGTGATGAATGATGAGCGATGAATGATGAATATCGTCGTGTTGAGATGTGCATCGCTCGTCATTCATCACTCAACATTTGTCAGGAGTTCACATGGCCGAGAATGAGATGAGGACGTTCGCGGAGTTCTGGCCCTTCTACGTGCGCGAGCACAGCCTGCCGGCGACACGGGCGCTGCACGCGGCGGGGACAATCACGGGTACGGCCCTCTTCGTCGCGCTCGCGGCGACGGGGCGTTGGCGTTGGCTGCCCGTTGCGCTTGTGCCCGGCTACGCCGCCGCGTGGGTCAGTCACTTCTTCATCGAGCATAACCGCCCCGCGACCTTCAAGCACCCGCTCTGGTCTTTCATCGGCGACTATAAGATGGTCACGCTCATGCTCTCCGGCCGCATGAGCGCGGAGGTCGCACGCGCACGCGAGCATCAGAGTGCGACCGCTCAAGAAGTTTGATCGGCCTCTTCCGCAGCGGCGCGCTGCTGGCTCTTCTGATAGAGGTATGAGACCGCGAGCAGTATCGCGCCGAGCACGATGAAGGAGACGATGCGATAGGCGCTGTCTAACGCCGAGAGGTCGAGGAGAAAGACCTTGAGCGTCGTCACGACGAGCAGCGCAAGCGCCAACAGGCGCAGCAGCCGCGAACGCCTCACGCGACCCGCCACCAGCAGCCCCGCGCCGTACACGGCCCAGACGACCGAGAGCGACAACTGCTTCGCCAGATTAAGATCGTGCAGCCGCACTGCATCCGCCACGCCGCCGCGCCCCGACGCAAAGTACCCGGCCGCCTCCGCGCTCAGCGCGACTATCGCCAGAAGGTTCGCGACGACTATCAGCACGGGGACGACCCGGCTCTGCTTCGCGTTGCTCGGATGCTCCGTGCCGTCACGCACATCGCGCGCGTAGAGACGCACGGCCAGCGCGTATGCGGCGACGACGAGCGCGAACGCCATGAAGGTGTGATTGAAGACGGGCACATGCCACGCCGCATCATAGTAAGCGAGGTCGAACGTCAAGACCTTAACCGTCGCCCCGGCCAACAGCGCCAGCCCCGCGTAGCGCAGCGCGCCCAAACCCCTCCGCGCGCCGTAGGCGAAGAGCATCGCGCCGTATATTGACCACAGCGCGGTGAGCGAGAACTGCCGCGCGTTCTCGGCGCGCTCGGCTTCAAGCCCTTGAGAGAGCGCACGCCGTCGCCCGAAGTAGTCGCTCAAGTCCAACGTCAACAGCGTGACCGCGAGCCCGTTGGCCGCGAGCGCGTAGAGCGTGGCCGCCGTCTCGCGCTCCTCTTTACCCAACACGCCTCGCTCACTGCTCTCGACTTCAAAGCGAGCGCGCCGGTAGAGCCATGCGGAGGCGGCGAGCGCGCCGACGAGCACCGCGCACGACAGAGCGCGCCCGTTGAAGAGCGGTATGAAGTCGCCGCCCGCTGCGTATGCGAACTCACGCGCGTCGAAGGCGACCCAGTGCATCAACGCAAAGGCGAAGACCCCGACCGCCGCACGACGCGCCGCCGCGACGCCCGAGCGCAGGCCAAGCCACGTCAGCATCAACCCCTCGACCGCCCACGCGATTGTCACCCACTGTAGTTCGAGTTGTATCGCCAACGCGACCGTGAAGAACACGACGGCCGCGCCCACATACGCGTATGCGAGCAGACGGTCTTCGCGGCAGCGGCTCCACGCCGCGTAGAAGAGCAAGGTGAAGAAGGCCGAGACCACGAGCGCGTGCGACGCGGGCAGTGTGTGCTCGTAGCCCGCGCCGTCGAGCATGAGATAGCTGAAGCCGAAGTACAGCGTTGCATTCCACACGAGCAGCGCCACGTCGAACCAGCGCGAGCGCCTTCGCGGCAGAACGTTATGGAAGACCGCGAGCAGCGCGTAGAGGATGAAGAAGACGGTGATGAAGAAGAGCGTCGGCCAGAGCTTCTCGCGGTTATAGAATTTGTCGGCCCAGCCGAGCGTGAGGGCGACCGTGCCGAGAAAGGAGAGGAAGTCGAGACTGCGCCAACGCTTGAAGTAACCGACCGAGAGCACGCCCGCGTCGAGCAACGCGACGTATGTGAAGAGTCCCAACTGGTTGTCCTGCCCCGTCGAGATGAGCACCGGAGTTAGAAACCCTCCGACGAGCCCGAGCACCGCGATTGGCAACGCGTTCGAGCGCACCGACAGCAGCACCGCGCCCGCCGTCACCAACGTCATCAGCAGGAACGCGAAGGGCTGCGCGAGCAGTTGATAGAAATCATACGCGGCGTAGATCGAGAGATAGAGGATGAGCACGCCGCCGCCCGAAAGGACGTATGCAAAGGGACGCAGACCCTTCTGACGCAAACGCTCGCCCGTGCCGAGCAGCGCAAGACCGGCGAGCGCGCCCAGCGCGACGCGCGCACCGGGCCCGACCCACTCGTTCTCGAAGGCGTACTTGAGCGCAAAGGCGACGCCGAACGTAACGGCGATGATGCCGACCCAACTGAACCAGCTTCCGCCGATGACCGACTCAAGGTCGCGCTTCTTCGCTTCAGGCGCGGGCGGCCTCTGCTCACCCGGTTTGCTTGGCGGGAACGGGGGAGGTGCCTGCGTCTCGCGCGGCGCGGCCGTCGGGGGCATGCGCGCCGCGTCGAACTCCTCGGGCGGCAACTCGTAGAGCGGGCGGCGCTGCGCGGGCGTCGGCGAGTCGAGCCCCAATCGGCGCTCGACCGCGTAGAGCCGCGCCGTCTGCGACTGCAACACACGCTCAAGGTGTTCGAGTCTTTCGACGAGCTGTTCCAGCAATTCTCGCGTGCTCTGCTCTTCGGCCATCAAACCTCCCGTCAGCGGCCCAATGATAGAAGGCAAAAGTAAAAAGGTAAAAGTAAGAAGATGCGAGTCAGCGTCCTCTTCATCATCTGTTGATGATGAAGAGAGCGCTACTCTTCGTCTTCACTTTTGCCTTTTGCCTGTTTACTTTTGCCTTCCGCTCCGCCGGTCAGGAAACGCTCGACGTAGCTGCGCAACTCTTCGAGCGATGAGTCGGCGACGACGCGATAGACGCGCGCGGGCAGTCCTTCGGGGAGTTGGCGCGCGGTGAGCGCGTCGGTGATGACGTAGACGCTTGAGCGAAGGCCGCGCTCAAAGCCTTGCACGCGCGCGTCACGCAAATCGAGCGCGTCGGCGTCCGCGCCCGCGGCGACAAGGAAGACGCGCGCCCATTCGAGAAACTTGGGCCAGCGCGAGACGACCGAGATGAGCGCGTCGCGCGGCGGAGTTCGCTCGCCCGCGAGCGATTCGGGGAGCGAGCGCGTGTGCAGAAAGATGGGCGAAGCATCCGCGGGCAAAGCGCGCCGCACATCGTCGGCCTTGCTGTAGAGCGCGACGACCGCCGCGCCCGCGAGCCGCGCTCCGTCGCCGCACTCCTCATAGCCGCAACCGCGCACGCGCAAGACGGTCGCCTCGCCTATCTCGGCCA
>JAVXWN010000123.1:0-6488 GCA_032230645.1 Acidobacteriota bacterium
CGTCCATCGTCGCGGCGTGGCAACTCAGGTATCAACGGCTCGATAAGCACCCATTGTTCATTAGTTAGTTCTTCTCGTCGTGCCATGTCAAAATCGTAGCACGGCTATTTATGAGACCGCTTCTAGAAGCAGTCTCATAAATACCCGTGCTAGCATTTCGACATGGCACGAGGCAAAGAGCTAACCGACGAGCAGTGGGCCGTTCTGGCCCCGCTGATACCCGAGCCGCCCGCCGGTATCCCCTCTCAGGCCATGCCCTCGAAGTCGGAGAATGACCCGGTGCTCTCAAGCCTGAGTAAGCTCGTCAAAGCGGTTGCACCGGTTAACGACACGCTGGCGCTACAGGCCGGTCGCGGCGGCCAACGTAAGCGAGCTTGACACGGAACAGGGACGCACAGGTTTCGATACAGACATCTTCAAGCTGCTCGCGCCAAAGAACGAAGCCGTGTGCGCATGGCTGCGAACGGTCTCAAAGACCAACTGCGACAGATCGTCGCGCTTGCTACGGTTGACCAGTGGAGAGCCACCGAATTATCGAAGGCGATAAAAAAACCTATCCCGAAGCCGGGAGCCGACAACTGAGACCGTCCGTCATTCACGCAATCCCTCTCGACACGGAGCACCGCCACACAGGCCCCGAAGCGCAAAAGTGCGGGAAATCGTGCCCCTGCCACAGTTAAAAAAAGCCCTTTTTAAGTCAAATTTCCATAGACAACGCGGTTTTCGTGTGTCAAAATATGTTTGTCACTATAGACCTCGCCGAGGCTGTAGTGCATTCTTCGCGACCTCGGAACCCGCTTCAGTCCTTAACCTTCTCCGGCAGGGACTTTCAATGCTTTCGCTCTACAGCGTCCTTCTTGCACAACACCCGCGCCAACTGACACCCGTCCGTTGCGCGGAGCCTACCATTGTGCAACTTCACCGCTACTTCGAGGACGTGGTGCTTGAGAACAATCTGGCGGCGCTTGTGGTCGAGAGCCTTTTGCCCGAGGCGCAACGCTCCTTGCGCGACATCACCCGTGTGCGTGAGGTCGGACGCCTCGCCCGCCATGCCTTCTTCTTCACTGCGCCCGAGGACGCGCTCTACACCGCGCAACTCTCCGAAGGCGAGTCGCAGCGCGAGCCGGTGTTGATGGAGAAGTCGGGACAGGCGAACGTCATGGAACGTTTCGTCGTCATCGCCGACGCACGCTTCTCTGCGCTGCTCGCATCCGTGCGCGCACAGGATGAGGAGGGAGAGGAAACATCGGCGGATGAAGTCATCTGGTCGTTCGAGCCCGACATCGTGTACTCGGCGCTTGAATACCTGATGGCGCGCGTAACGGCCGAGTTGCCGACGCACGCGCACCTCTTCTCGAAGGCCGTGCGCACCTGCGTGCCGAAGACCACCTCGCTCCAACTCACGGTCTCGGTGACGACGAAGCTGGCGCGGCTCTTGCAGGAGCAGGCCGTGCGCGAGATTGCCGTTAACCGCATCTCGACCGCCATCCGAAGTTCGCTTGAGTTGCCGAGCGTGCTCCAGACGACCGTCAACGAGGTCGGGCAGGCGCTTGGCGCGCAGTCTAGCGCATTGAGCGTCGAGGGTGAGCACGCACAGCCCTCGCTCACCACCTGCTACTTCCGAGGCGGTGAGAACGACGACTCGAAACGCACTGAACTGCTGGGCGACATGGAGGCCGTCGGCGTGCGCCTGCGCGGGCGCATGAAGACATACGTGCACGACGGTTCGAGTGGCGCGGACGAGTCTGACGCGTGCCCTGTGGCCGCCGTCCCCGTCATCTACCACGACCGCACGATGGGCGTGCTGATGGTCACGTCCGACGACCCGCAACGACTCTGGCAAGATAATGAAGTCATGCTGCTGCGCACTGTGGCCGATCAGGTGGCCGTCGCCGTCAACCACGCGCGACTCTTCCAGCAGATGCAGCAACAGGCTCTGACCGACAGCCTCACGGGTTGCTTCAACCGACGCTTCTTCGAGATACAACTTGAGCGCGACCTTCACCTCGCGACACGCATGCGTCAGCCCGTCTCGCTCATCCTCTTAGACATTGACCACTTCAAGCGCGTCAACGACTCGCACGGTCACGACGCGGGCGACGCCGCGCTGCGCATACTCGCGGGCGCGTTGCGCGAGGAGGTGCGGGGCGTAGACACGGCGGCGCGCTACGGCGGCGAAGAGTTCGCCATCATCCTGCCGCAGGCCGGCCCCGAGGGCGCGCTCGTCGTGGCCGAACGCCTCCGCTCGCGCATCGAGAAGACGGATGTGCCGGGCGTCGGATGCATCACGGCCTCAATCGGTGTGGCAACCTTCCCGCTCGATGCAAGCTCGCGCGAGCTGCTGGTGACGACCGCCGACCGCGCTCTCTATCAAGCCAAACGCTCGGGGCGCAACCGCGTCTGCTCCACCATAGACCTCCCGCCCGAAGACATCTTCGCGCTCCCTTACGAGCCTGTCGTGCCCATCCATGAAACCACGGAAGTCTACTCCGCCGCGACGCCCGAGACCACGGCCACGCCCGCCGAAGACCTTGAACATCTCAACGCGCCGAACCCATAAGACATTCCAGACAACACAAGCACGGGACTTGACGGACAAAGCGCGGAGGCGTCATATGACGCCTCCGCGCTTTTCACATTCTCTGAGCCTTTGATTCAGACTCGCCGACTTCGGCAGACACACGCGTGCGCGTTTGGCTTTGAGGGTGAAAATCGCGCATCATAGGCGGCGAAGGATTCTTGAAGCTCAAGCGAAAGCCCGGCTCGTTTCGGGGCGGTTTTGGTATACATGGACGATCTGCGAAAATTTGCGCGCTATTTTCTCCCGTACAAGAAGTCGCTCGTGGTGGGCATCGTCTGCATCCTCGCCTCGGTCATTATCGGGATGCTCGTCCCCATCTTCGTCGGGCGCGCGGTAGACGAGCTTGGCTCGGGGCCGACGTGGATGAAGATTACGCGCTCGGCCCTGCTCGTCGTCGGCGCGAGCATCGTTAGCGGCATCTTCCTCTTTCTACAGAGGCGCATACTTATCGGCATGTCACGCCACGTCGAGTACGACTTGCGGCAGGACTTCTACGCGCACCTGCAACGACAGCCGCTCACCTTCTATCACGGTCATCGCACGGGCGACCTGATGGCGCGCGCCACCAACGACCTCGCCGCCGTGCGGCAGCTTGCCGGGCCGATGGTGATGTACACGCTCCAGACGGTCTTCGTCGTCCTCATCATTCTCCCGCTGATGTTGAGAATCAGCGTGCGTCTCACGCTGCTGCTGTTCGTGACGATGCCGCTCGTCTCGCTCACGGTGAAATACTTCGGGCAGCAGGTTCACGTTCGCTTCGAGAAGATTCAGGACTTCTTCTCGCAGATTACGGCGCGCGCGCAGGAGAACATCTCGGGCGTGAGGGTCGTGCGCGCCTACGCGCAGGAGGAGGCCGAAGCGAAAGCCTTCAACCTTCTCAACCGCGAATACGCGACGCGCAATCTGGGACTGGTGCGCATCTCGGCAATCATGCGGCCGCTCATTCAGTTCGTCATCGGATTGGGGATGGTCTTAATCGTCTGGTACGGCGGCGTGCTGGCCGTGCGCGGCGAGATGACGCCGGGGCAGTTCGTCGAGTTCACGCTCTTTCTGATGCGTCTCATCTGGCCGCTCATCGCGCTCGGCTACGTCGTCAACCTCTACCAGCGCGGGACGGCCAGCCTCAAGCGCATGAACGCCATCTTTGCCGTCGAGCCCGCGATTACCGACCGCGCGGGCGCTCGTGAGCAGCCGCCCGTTCGCGGCCGCATCGAGTTTCGCGATCTGACTTACTCCTACGGCGAGCACCTGCCGCCCGTGCTTAAGGACATCAACCTTGTTATCGAGGCCGGGCAAACGGTCGCCTTCGTCGGCCGCACGGGCTCGGGCAAGTCCACGCTGATGAACCTGATTCCGCGCGTGGTCGAGCCGCCGCCGGGCACAGTGATTCTTGACGAAGTGGACGTGCGCGACTATCCGCTCGCGCAGTTGCGCTCTGCGATTGGCTACGTGCCGCAAGAGACATTCCTTTTCAGCGAGAGGCTTGCCGAGAACATCGCCTTTGGCGTCGAACGCTCGGAGCGTGCGGAGGTGGAGTGGGCGGCCGAGATTGCAGGGCTCTCGGACGACGTGCGCGAGTTCCCCGCGGGCTTCGACACGATTGTGGGCGAGCGCGGCATCACGCTCTCGGGCGGGCAGAAGCAGCGCACCGCGATTGCGCGCGCCGTGATGCGCCAGCCTCGGGTTCTGATTCTCGACGATGCGCTCTCGTCCGTAGACACGTACACCGAGGAGAAGATTCTGGGCCGCTTGCGCGGCGTGATGCGCGAACGCACTTCGCTCATCGTCTCGCACCGCGTCTCGACCGTCCGCGACGCAGACCTTATCTGCGTCCTCGACGAAGGCCGCATCGTCGAGCGCGGCACGCACGATGAACTGCTCGCGCTTGGCGGCGAGTACGCAGACCTCTACGAGCGGCAGTTGCTTGAGGAGGAGTTGGCGGCGAGTTGAGAAAAGTAGTGATGAGTGATAAGAGCAACGCTTTTACTCATCGCTCGTCACTCATCACTTATCACTGAATTTTAATGTCTGAAAACGTCAAACAGTATCACGAGGAAGAGGCGCTCTCGAAGTTCGACCGGGGGAGCGTGCGGCGTCTGCTGCGATACCTGAAGCCTTACAAGGGGATGATCGTGCCCGCGCTCATCCTCACGCTTGTCGTGAACGCGCTCGGCGTCGTCGAGCCGAAGTTCTTCCAGTACGCGCTCGACTGGCACATCATCCCGAAGAATCTCTCGGGGTTGCAGTGGCTCGCGCTCGTCTTCCTCGGCGTCAAGATCGCGCAGATGTTCGTCTCCTATTTGCAGGCCGTGCTGCTCCAATCGGTCGGCCAGCACGTGATGTACGACCTGCGCTCGGAGCTTTACGAAAAGTTGCAGCGGCAGGAGGTGGCATACTTCGACCGCAACCCCGTCGGGCGCATCATGACGCGACTCACCTCGGACGTTGACGCGCTGAACGAGCTGTTCACCTCGGGCGTCATCGAGGGGTTGGGCGACGTGGTGATGGTCTTTGCCATCATCGGCTTCATGGCGTGGATGGACTGGCGGCTGACGCTGGTTGCGCTCGTGACGGTGCCGTTGCTGTTTGCCGCGACCACTTGGTTTCGCAAGCACGCGCGGCGCGGCTACGACATGGTGCGGACAAAGCTGGCGCGCATCAATTCGTTCTTGCAGGAGCATATCTCGGGCGCGCAGACCGTTCAGATTTTCAACCGCGAGGTGAAAAGCCTGCGCCAGTTCCACGACGCCAACGACGACTATCGCAACGCGAACGTCGAGACCATCTTTTACTACGCGGTCTTCTTTCCGCTCGTTGACTTTATCGGCTCGCTCGGCGTCGCGCTCATCATCTGGTACGGCGGCTGGCGCGTGATGCAGAACACGCCCGTGCGAGAAGTGCTTTCAATTGGCGCGCTCGTCGCCTTCATCCAGTATTCGCAGCGGCTCTTCCAACCCATCCGCGACATCTCGGATAAGTACAACGTCTTTCAGGCGGCGCTCGTCGCCGCGCACCGCATCTTTCGCACGCTCGATCTGCCCATCAGCATCACGACGCCGGCCGAGCCGAAGAGGTCGGGGCGCGCACGAGGCCGCGTCGAGTTTCGCAACGTCTGGTTCGCTTACAAGGGCGAGGACTGGGTGTTGAAGGATGTCTCGTTCACGGCCGAGCCCGGCGAGACCATCGCGCTCGTCGGACACACCGGCTCGGGTAAGACGACGATCACGAACCTCCTCATGCGCTTCTACGACGTGCAGCGCGGCGAGGTCTTGCTTGACGGCGTGAACGTGCGAGAGTGGGACTTGAAGGCGCTGCGCGAGAACTTCGCCGTCGTGCTTCAGGACGTATTCCTCTTTAGCGGGACGGTCGAGGGCAACATCCGATTGGGTCGCGAGGACGTGACGGACGAGCGCGTCGCTTGGGCCGCTCGCGAGGTTCACGCAGACCACTTCATCGAGCGACTGCCCGAAGGGTATGCGTCGGAAGTGCGCGAGCGCGGCGCGGGGCTCTCGGTCGGCCAGAAGCAGCTTATCTCGTTCGCACGCGCGCTCGCCTTCGACCCGGCGCTTCTCATCCTCGACGAAGCGACCAGCTCGATTGACACCGAGACCGAGCAGTTCATCCAACAGGCCATCGAGCGTGTGCTTCGCGACCGCACCTCAATCGTCGTCGCGCACCGGCTCTCGACCGTCCAGCGCGCCGACCAGATACTCGTCCTCCATCACGGCGAACTGCGCGAGCGCGGCACGCACCAGCAACTCCTCACGCGCCGTGACCTCTACTGGCGACTCTACAAACTTCAGTACGCCGACGACTCACGCACCGATACCGAGGACACTTCCATCCCGCTCGGCGAACATGTTCAGTTCAGCGATTAATAGCGTGTGAGTAAGACGAAAGAGCGCGG
>JAVXWN010000141.1:0-6878 GCA_032230645.1 Acidobacteriota bacterium
CGCATCCTGAAATGCCTGATGCATGCTGTTGTGAAACTGCGCGCTCGAAAAGTCTTCGGGGCCGCCCCAACTGACCGAGACCACCGAAGGCTTGCGGACGTTGTCGTGGATGGCCGCGTTGACCGCATCCACGAACCCCTGAAAGGTATTGGGTGCGAAGTAGACGGCGATCTTCGCGCCGGGTGCGACTGCGCCCGCCACCTCTATGTCGAGCATCACCTCGCCGTCCGCGTTGGGGTCGGGGCCCGGCTTGTTCGCGCCGCCGTCAACGCCCACGGCCGCGACCTGCGGCAGCGGGACGCCTATCCGCTTGAAATACTTCTTGAGGTCAGTGGCGCTGAAGCCCGTGCCTGTGATGTGCCCCTGATTGTCGAAGTCGTTCAGCTCGATGAGCGCGATGCACTGCCCCTTGCCTGTCAGACCCGTGGGGAAGTTATAGAGCTTTGCCACCTGCGGCGGAGTGAAGCTTCCGTTAGGCGCGTTCTTCGGGCTGAAGGCCTTATCACTTCCCTTTTTTTTTGATGACTTAGCTCCCGCTTTTTTGGCCCCGCCCTTCTTGCTCGCGGCGGTCTTTGAGCTAACGGCCGCCGTTGGTTCCATCGCTTCGAGAGTGCGGTAGTGGGGCTTGGCGGCGGGGCGGTTGTCAAAGCCGAAGACGCCGACGACGATGTCCGAGATGTCGGACGGCACCGAGAGCGAGCCGGTGCGACCGCGAAAGACGCGGTTGCCGACTCTGACCTTTTGCAAATTGGGCTTGAAGGCGGCGGAGAGGTCGGCGATAGTCCCTTCAAGCTTGACCATGCGCCGTGGGATGCTGGCCTGCACGACCGTCAGGTTGTGCTCGTGCGCGAAGGCGTCGAGCTTCGCGAGGTCGTCAGGGTCTGCGCCGTGCTCCTCGGCGAACTGGTCGCGGCTCATGTACGTGCGGTCTTCGGGAAGCTGCGCGCTCATCTCCAGCACGTCGCGCGCGCGTGTGCTCATCGCGCCGCCGCTCGTGCGCGGGCGCACCATGACGGTGATTTGAATCCGCTCCGACGGGTCAACCGCGCCTGCCGCCGTGGCCTGAGTCATGGCCCTTCTTTCACTTCCGGCGACTATCGTTCGTTTTTTCGATGGGGGCATTTGAAAGCTCCTTTGACGCCCTTGAAGGCGTGGCTGACTCCGGAAGCACTCGCCACTCTCGCGCCTAGATGTTTGGGCAGGGGCTTAAAGGTTACGTCGAGTGATCGCGGAGGATGGTTTGGAAGCGGGGCAATTCCTCTGGGCGTTTAGCGACGGGCACATTCTAGCCGCAGCCGCTGCTTTGTCAATCTAAATCGTCGCCGACCGCTCAACACTATTTATGAAGCGGCCGACAAAAGACTATGTTTCTTTCTCTACTGATTAACGCACCGTTTCTCGTTGAGAACTATCATTCAACGCTCGCGGCTCGCGGGTATTGCCTTCGATTAACCTTAACTTCCCTGCGGTCGGTAGTCGTCGCCCAACCCGGCGACGCGGCCGAGTTGTTCGATGCGTTCGCGGATGGCGCGCGTAAAGCAGTCGGCCTCCTCTTCAACAGCACCGCTGGCAAGCAGCCCTTCGCGTAGTTGCGCGTCGGTGATGCGCAAGAGGTATGAGTGAAGCCAACGCACGTCCTCGACCGTGATCTCTTCGGTCGCCTCATCCGTGCGCTGCCCCGTGTAGCCCCACTGAACGATTCCGTCTTCGACGCCGCGAACGAAGTCTGCGTTCTGCGAAGCGTAACCTTCGCAGTCCCACTTGCTGCGCGTCAGCGGGCTTCCCCACTTCCCCATTGAAGCGCCCCAGTCAATGATGAGATAGCGCGCCTCCAACCCTCCGTCCGCGAGCGTGTGCTCGAAGATGGCCGTGTTCGAGCCGCGCGCCACATCGCGCACGTCCTTGTTATCCCAGTTGGAGACGAGCAGCAGCAACACCTTCAGCCCCGCAAGCTCGCGTGTGCCCGCGAAAGGGTTCGAGTCCCAAGACCAGCCGTGCTCGTCGAAGAGCTTGCGCACACCCTCCTCATCAAGCTCGAAGCGCGCATCATGGAAGCTCGCGTCCTCGGCCACGCATGTCGCCGCGCGTGTGAGGTTCGTCGCGCCGTGGATGTGTCCACGGGGGACGTAGTATGCGGCCTCAACGTGATAGCCCGCGGCCCATGCCATGCGGACGGCGAACGTCTCACTCCGCACTTCGTCGCCCCACTTCACGCGCCAGCGCAAGTCACGCGCGTCGCGCACTGTCATGCACGGGTTCGACCCCGTCGCGTGCTCCTCGACGAAGTGAAACGGAGGCGCGGGCTCGCGCTCGCGCCCGCCGGGGCCGCCGCGAAAGTCCAGCCGCTCGACATGGCCGGGGTCGCGCCAGAGCGTGACCCTGCGCGCGCGCAAGGGACGCTCTCGCGCCGTCCAAATCTTGTAGCGCGACACCGCCCACCAGAAGAGGTAGACGATGATGACACCCGTGGCTGTCCCTATGGCGGCAATGTAGAAGATGGTCGTGGGCTTCGGCATCTCAGTCTCTACGCGCGAAATGAAATCAGTGTGCCGCCTACTATAACATTCGCCGCGCGCCGGGACGCGTGAGGTAAGTCTTTGAAGTTTTATTGAAAGTCGCGGGCGGGAGAAGCACCGTGCGTTACTCGCCGAGACGTTCTTCAAGGACGAAGAGGCCGGCCTCGCCGCCGCCCGACGTGACGTTGATGACGGGCGAGCCCGAGAGACGTACCATCGCGCCTTCGACGCGCCCTCGAAAGAGGAAGGGGTTCGTGTCCACGTACATCGGCTGAAGGCTCCACGCCGTATCGTTGAAGACGGGGAAGGTTTCAGTGTGAAGCTCCAAAGCCTCCTGCACCACGTAGTCGCCCCGGAGCGCGTCCGTTATCGCGTCGTCCCATTCCGACCCGCTCGCGCGCGCACCCAGCACGAGTCCGCGCCCGCCGTAATCATCGTTCGGCTTGAGCACGAAGGAGGCGCGACGGCTGCGCACGTGCTCGATTAAATCGACACGCTCGCCGCCGTGCGTCGTCCGTCGCTCCTCAACGCGACGCGTCCAAGGAACGCATGACTCGACGACTTCGCTCTCCACGTGCGAGAGCCAGCGCGTGCTCTCTTCGCCGGTCAGAAGCTCGAACGCGGCCTTCTTGTGCAGCGGCTTGCAGCGGAAAGAGTTGACAAGGCATACGCGCCCTTCGCGGTATGCGCGCAGCAGCGGGTGCGACTCCGTGCAGTGTGCAAGCAGCTCGTGAATGATGACGCGCTTGTAGACGAGGTCAATACGAAAGTCGCCCCGGCGCAAGACTCCGCTCTCGTAGTCAAGCTCGTCCGGCGAGCAGACGATGGTCGGCACGCCGCGCGCGGCGAAGTAGCTCCTGAGTAGGATGAACTCGTGCTCGGTCGGCAGCCCGTCCCAGTCTACGACGGCGACGTTCGGCAATCCCTGCCCGCCCCATTCGTGGAAGGTCTCGATGAGCGATGACAGAAGCGCGGCGGCCGGGTCGAACTGACGGAGCCGGTATCGCTCGGCGAGCTTCCGCATCGCCGCGACCTCGAACGCGACTTCGTTGAGCCCCGCCTGATCCAAAAGGCTTGAAGGATTCTCGGCGTTATACTCGACGAACTTCACCTCGTCGCCTGTGACGAAGGCGTCGAGCCGCGTCGTCACCGCAGGGTAGCTGTAGCCCGGCTCGATGAGCGCGAGCTTTATCTCCGGCTCGCTCATCCCGACGCGCGACATCAGCGAAGGCTCAGCGACGAACGCCGCCGACAGCTTCTCGAACGCACCCGCCAACACTTCCGACGCATGCACGAGCCGTGCGTACTGCACGGCGTTGAGCAGGTGGGGCCTGAGCGAAACGCCTATCTCCCGCTCGCCGTAGAGCAGACGCCGCGCCCTCATCGCGTTCTTTAAGCGCGCGAACAACTCGCCGTTCAGACTCTCGTCTGCCGACAAAAGCTCGTGGTACTCGGCAATCGCACGCTCTCTCATAGTCATAGAAACTTTAACAGCGATGAAGCGGCGCAAAGCCTATCCCAAACATCAACGGAGAGCAACGTCTATCAGTTGCCGCTTTCAGGGTGGAGCTTGAGCCATTCGGCGCGGAGCATGAAGCTGCCTTCGGTGACGACGTGGTCGCCCACAAAGAGTCCTTCGAGCACGGGGAAGCGTCCGCCCGCCTCCGTGCCGAGGCGCACCGCGCGCATGACGTATGTGCTCGGGTCAGCGGTCGCGAGGAAGACGAACGTGCGCCCGCCTACGTTCTGCACCGCCGATGCGGGGACGGTCGGCGCGGTCGCCTCGGCCGTACCCGTCGCGCCGAATCCGACGCTCACGTACATGCCGAGCTTGAGCACCTGACCGGGGTTCGCAAGCTCGACCCGCACCTGCGCGGTGCGAGTCGTCGCGTCAAGCTGCGGGTCAACGTAAGTGACGCGACCGCGAAAGACGCGACCGGGATACGCGTCCGTCGTCACGCTCGCGCCACTCCCGACGCGCATGCGCGCGAGGTCTTTCTCATAGACTTGTCCGACGACCCACACGGTCGAGAGGTCTGCGACGCGCAGTATCTCGTGGTTGGCCTCGACGACCTCGCCGGGATTGACCGCGCGATTGATGACGGTGCCCGAGATGGGCGCGGGCATTGTGACTTCCGAGCTAATCTGCGCGGGAGCATGCAGAGCCTCGACGCGCTGCGCGGTGAGGCCGAGCAGCAGGAGACGTTGACGAAGCGAGGCGACTTCCGCCTCGGCCTTCTTCAACATCGTGATTGACTGCTCGAACTCCTCGCGGCTCACCGCGCCGATCTCGACCAGTTCAGCCGTGCGATGATGGTGCTTGTGATGCTCTTCAAGCTCGGCCTCAGCCGAGAGGTAGCGTGACTGCGCCGACGCAAGCTCGTCGCTTGAGACAACGGCCAGCACTTGCCCTTGCCTGACAGACTGTCCCGCCTCCGCCGCGACGCTCACGACGCGCCCGCCGACCAACGCGTTGACGGGAGTCGAGCGGTATGCGTTCGGCTGCACCACCCCCGTCGCGGCCTGCTGCGAAGCCTCGGGCGCAAGTTGCTCGCCGACCGGCTCGACCTTTATCCCTGCGCGCGCGGCCACGTCAGGCGAGACGTTGAGCGTCGGCTCTCCCGACATCGCAGCCGATGCGCCGCCCCGCGCGTTCGACTGGTCGAAGGTGACGTTGCGCGGCGCGCTGACGACGCGGCCGGGGCCGCCCGAGCGGTTCAACCACCAGAGCAGGAGCGCCACGGCTGCGACCGCGAAGAGCGCGACGGCGATGACGGTCGTGCTGTTCATACGTCGCCGCCGGGTCTTGACGACGTGTGAACTCTCCACACTCGTCGTCTCAACCCTCGCGCCCGGCGTGTCGGTCACGGTCTGTTCGACCGTCAACTCTTTGGCATGCTCCGGCGTCTCGGGCTTCGACTCGTCGATTACGTCGGGCGACTCTTTCATCTTCTCTTCAGTCATCTTCACTCACAGACCTTCTCACTTCCCCAGCAACTCGGGCGAGGCCGAGACGCGCGCTATCCTGACGCGCGCGAGATACGTCTCAAGAATCGAGGCGATGTAGTCGTTCTCAAGCTCGATGTAACGACGCTGCTCGGCGATGTAGTCAAGAAGCGTCTTTGAGCCAAGCTCGTAGGTCTTGCGTATGACCGAGAGGTTCTGACCGGCCTGACCACGCACGCCGACGCGGTAGATTTCCGACGCACGCGCCGCCGCCTCGTAAGCGGCGTATCCGGCAGCCACCTCACGACGCACGGTCAACTCAAGAAACTCGCGCCGACGCTTCGCCGCTTCAAGCTCGGCCGCGGTCGCCTCCAACGCGCCCGCGTTTTTGCCTCGCAGGGGAAGCGTCACGGAGACGCCGAACGTGATTGAATGAAACGTGTCCTCAATCGGCGCGGGGCGGCCCGTGTCGTCTATGCCGTTGAGCGTGAAGCCGGTGCGCATGCGTTGATAGCCCGCGCGCACCTCCGCGTCGGCGCGTCCCGAGGCGCGAGCCTCTTCGACACGGGCTGCGGCAAGTGCTTCGGCGGCACGCGCGGCCAGAAGGTCTGCGCGCGACGCGAGTGCGCGCGCCGTCGCGTCGGCCGTTGCGGGCAGCGGGTCGATGAGGCCGTCGAAGTCGCCACGCAGCTTCAAGGGCTCGGACGGTTCCGTGCCGATGAGGTTACGCAGTTCGAGCAGCGCGACCTCCGTTCTGCCGCGCTCCATCTCGCGCACCGAGCGCAGGCGGTTGACCTCGACGAGCACCTGATTCTGTTCGAGCGGAGCGGTGCGACCTTCGAGCACGCGCGCGACGACGAGCCGGTAGCCCTTCTGACTGTTGAGCAGAAGGTCTTCGGTCACGCCGAGCTTGAGGACTTCGGCCAGCGCCTCGCCGAACTTCTCGCGCACCTGTGCGGCCACGTTGCGCTCGCGGTCTGCGAGCAGAGCTTCCCTCATCTCGACCTCGCGCCCGGCCACGCGCACGCGCGCCGCGCGCCGCCCTCCGAGTTCCAAAGGCAACATGCCTTCAACCATGATCTGGTTGTCAGACATGTTCACGACCTTCGCGCCTGAGACATCAAGCCGAGGGTTCGAGCGGACGGAAGCTTGCTTGACGAGGGCACGCGCGGCCTCGACCTCCTTGCGCATCGCCAGCAACTCGCCGTTTGAAACAAGCGCGCGCGCCACGGCCTCGTCCACCGTCATGCCGCCCGCCGGGTCGAAGTAGAGCGCCACGGTCGCTTCGTCGGCGCGCGGCCTGCGACCATCGGGCACATCCGTCGCCGTCTGCGCCGCGACCAACACAGGCAAGGCTGCGACAAGCACGAGCACTACCCTCAACTTTATGACTTTCATTATCTTCAACGCGCTCCC
>JAVXWN010000161.1:0-11737 GCA_032230645.1 Acidobacteriota bacterium
CCCCCGCTCCTCTTCTCTTGCGTCAGTGGTCACAGCGGTGTGCGTTAAGGCTTCAGACGAGGTTCATCGGCACGGGCTTCTTCGGGTCGGCGTAGTCGTAGAAGCCGCGCCCCGACTTGCGGCCGTAGAGCCCTGCCTTGACCATGCGCTTCAAGAGTGGCGGCGCGGCGAAACGCTTCTCGCGGAACTCTTCAAACATGATCTCGGCGATGTAGTAGGTCGTGTCGAGGCCAACGAAGTCGAGGAGCGTGAGTGGCCCCATCGGGTGCCCGCATCCCAACTTCATGCCGTTGTCTATGTCAACGATACTGCCGACACCCTCTTCGAGCGCGCGGATGGAGTCGAGCAGGTAGGGGACGAGCAGGCGGTTGACGATGAAGCCCGACTTGTCGCCCGCGCGCACGGGCACCTTGCCGAGCTTGCGCCCGAACTCGACCGCCGACTCGTAGACCTCTTCGTCGGTGAGGATGGTACGGACGACCTCGACGAGCTTCATCAGCGGCACGGGGTTGAAGAAGTGCAGGCCGACGAAGCGCGACTGTCGCTCGGGACGCGTGGCCGTCATCATCTCCGTGATCGAAAGCGAGGAGGTGTTCGAGGCGAAGATGGTCTCGGCCTTGCAGACCGAGTCGAGTTGATTGTACGTATCGCGCTTGGCTTCGAGGTTCTCGACGATGGCCTCGATGATGATGTCGCAGTCGCTCAAGTCTTCGAGCGCGGTCGTGCCACGGATGTGCCCGCGTATCTCCGTCTGCTGCTCGGGCGTAATCGTGCCCTTCTCGGCGAAGCGCGCCAGAGACTTCTCTATCCCCGCGAAGCCGCGCTCGCACAACTCTTCGGTCACTTCGCGGACGATGACTTCACAACCGACGGCGGCGGCGGTCTGCGCTATCCCCGAGCCCATCAGCCCGCACCCGAGCACGCCGACTTTATTAATCTCCATCTCTTCAATTTCTCCTGTTCAGATTTTTGCTTGCGGAAAATTTATTATTACTTCTGCTCTTCCGGCTGCGATTTTGAGTCCTGCGACTTCTCGTTCTTCTGGATGCCGACGCCGAAGTCGCCGCCCTCGCCGTCCACCCATTGCGAGAAGCGTTCCTGCCAGCCGCCGAAGTCCGCGTCGAGTTGCTTGAGCCGCTGCGCTCGCTCGTCCGGCTTAAGCGACGTGTCGCCCGCGATTGCGCGCGCGCTCGCGAGCAGCGTCTTGAGACCGTTGCGCAGCGCGTCCGCTTCGGGGCTGAGCGTGGGCGTCTTCTCCAACCTCTCGGCGGCACTGGCGAGCGCGCCATCGTCGCCGTGCAGGAAGCTGGCGAGCGCGTTCTGTCCCGCGTTGATGGCCTCGATGAAGGGGACGACGGGCGGCTTACTGCCGGGCATCTTCACGCGCTCCGTGAGGTTCGAGAGCCGGGGCGGCGGCGCGTCGAAGTGGCGCATGACCATCGCGAAGCTCATGACGACGAGCAGCAGGCAGGCCACCTGCGCGGCGTGCCATGTGTGCGTCACCGCCGCGCCAATCGCGCCGGGTCGCTTGTAACCGACGACGAGCCCGAGCCCCATCCCCGACAAGAGCCCGCCGAGGTGCGCCGCGTTGTCTATGAAGCCGCGCCCGACATAGCCGATGAAGAGGTTGATGAGCAGAGTCGGCAGCAACCCCGTTCCGAACGCACGCTTGAGCCCCTCGGGCAACTCGTGCCGGTACTTGATGCCGAAGACGAAGAGCACGCCCATCAACCCGAAGAGCGCGCCCGACGCGCCCGCTGAAGGGCTGTCATAAGATTTGAAGAGGAACTGCCCCAACGCCCCGTGCGCCCACTCGGGGCGCACCGCGAGATAGCTCGCCGCCACTCCCACCACTCCCGTCAAGACCCAGATGACGACGAAGCGCGCCGACCCGTAGAGCTTCTCGACAAAGGGCCCGAGCATGAAGAGCCCGTACATGTTCGACAGAAGATGCAGCGGCCCGAGTCCCGGCAGTTGCACGTGCAGGAAGACCGGCGTGACGAACCGCCACCACTGCCCTTCATGGTCTATCAGGTAGTTGAGCTTCGCGCCGTAGGCCAGAAGAACAGCGCCGGTCGCGCCGCCCGAGAGCCACATCAGGAGATAGAGAAAGATGTTCGCGACGATGAAGATGAAGGTGAAGGTGGCGC
This sequence comes from Acidobacteriota bacterium, assembly GCA_032230645.1. Lineage (GTDB taxonomy): Bacteria > Acidobacteriota > Blastocatellia > Pyrinomonadales > Pyrinomonadaceae > QHXN01. The sequence continues at coordinate 2,151 of JAVXWN010000161.1, forward strand.
GGCGCGAGATGACCGCGCGCAGGAAGCGAAGCGTCTCGGGGTCGGCGGCGTGCGCGCGGCGCGGCGACGACTCGCGCGACGGCGTGGCCGGTGTCCCGCACATCATGCAGCGGCTCTCGCCCGCGCCCACGAGCGCGCCGCAATGACTGCACACGCCCGTGCGACGCATCTGAGCGCCCGCCCCTTTCGACTCGCCTTCGATCAAGTCTTTAACCGCCAAACTTTCGACTGAGAAAATAATTTTATCCGCTATCGCGATTCTATTTCGCCGCCATGCAAACGGCAACCTGCTAAAGCGAAGAGCAGTTCTTTCTGACGGAAAAGTCATCAACGCTTTTCCGTCAGGCTGATTGAAGACTGCCCGGCCGCCGAGCCCTTTATCAAAGATTTGCCGGGTTGCGTTGGCGGCATGACGGTTGCCCTCTGACCTGTGGTCGCTTGAACACCGGGCACGAGACGGCCAAGTCAAGGCGACTGTTAAGGAGCCGACCTATTTGAGAAACAGAAACACATTACTGGCGGTGCTCGCCACGCTCTCTCTCTTGACCCCGCTCACGTCGTCCGCCTTCAAAGCCTCGGCGAAGTCGCCGGGACAGGCGGACGCGCCGCGCCGCGCGGCGAGGAAGATGACCGACGATCTGCTCGCACGCATTTCTTCCACGGCACGACGCGACGACGAGACGGCGCGCGTCATCGTGCGTGTTGCCGAGGGACAGACGAACGAGGCCGCTGCTTCGCTGCTTCGCGGCGCGGGCGCTCGCGTCGCCGCGCAACTCGACTCGCTCGGCTACGTCGTTGCCGACGTGCCCGTAGCCAAACTCTCCGAGCTTGCGGCGCGCGACGAATTCTCCTGGGTCTCTTCCGACCAGCCCGTGCGCTCGACCGCCACATCTTTCGACAACACGAGCCACCATGAAGTGACGACGGGTGCGAGCAAGTCTCTACCCGTCGGCAACGACGCGCTCGCAAACGGCGGCGGCGGAAACAACGTCGGCATCGCCATCCTCGACAGCGGCATCAGCCCGCCCGACGCAGCCGAGTTCGCTGGCTACGAATGGCGCTACTCGTCGGGCACGCTCGGCACGGGGCTGCTCGCGCAGAAGTATCTGGCCTCATACCCGCGCATCCTCAAGCACGTAGACTTTACCGGCGAGGGGCGCACCGACGATGCATACGGCCACGGCACGCACACGGCGGGCGTTGCCGCCGGGTCGGGTCAGGCGAGCGAAGACTACGCCTCGAAGAACGTGGGCGCGCAAACTTATGGCGGCATCGCCACGGGCGCGAACCTGATAGACGTGCGCGTGCTCAACTCTTATGGCATCGGCCAAGTCTCGAACGTCATCAAGGCCATTGACTGGGTCATCACTAACAGGAAGACCTACAACGTGCGCGTCATCAACCTCTCGCTCGGCGCGCCGCCCTCGCAGAGCTACAAGACCGACCCGTTGTGTCAGGCGGTCGCGCGTGCCGTTGACGCCGGAATCGTCGTCGTCGTCGCCGCGGGCAACTGGGGCAAGGACGCCTACGGCCAAACCATCTACGGCGGGATTCTCTCCCCCGCCAACTCTCCCCGCGTCATCACCGTCGGTGCGACAAATACGCAGCAGACGGGCGCGCGCTCCGACGACATGGTGGCTACATACTCTTCGCGCGGGCCGACACTCGTTGACGGCGTGATGAAGCCCGACCTCGTTGCCCCCGGCAACAAGCTCGGCGCGGCCGAGACGGCTGCCACTTCGCCCACGGCCAGCAACTCTTACACCACCTCGGGCGGCGGCGGACTGCTCGGGACTGTTGTCAGCGGCGACACGAGCACGAACAAGCCCGTCGCCACCGGCACCTATCGCGTGATGAGCGGCACTTCGTTCGCCGCTCCGGCGGTTGCGGGTTCGGTCGCGCTGATGCTCGAAGCAAACCCCTCGCTCACGCCCTCGATGGTGAAGGCGCTCTTGATGCGCACGGCGCAACGGCTTCCGCTCTACGAGCAGATGGTTGCCGACAGGAAGATGTCGGCGTTCGAGCGCGTCATCACCGAAGGCGCGGGCGAGTTGAACACGAGCGCCGCGCTGACGGTCGCCAAGGCGGTACGCAAGGATGCCAACAAGGCGGCCGCGGGCGACAACCTCATCACCGCGAGGAACACAACCTATTCGACGCTTGACCTGACCTCGCCGATTGCGGGCGAGCAGATGCCTCTTAACAACGGCATTATCTGGGTCGAGGGCGTTGCTTTCAACGAACGCCTTTCTCTAACCGGAGGGTTCCGCCTGCCCGACGGGCGCACGCTCAAAGATGGTTGGGTGATGGCCGACGGCCAGCTTCTGCCCGACGGCACGTACATCCTCGCCGACGGGCACTCGGTCGGTGGCGGCTACATCCTCGGCAGCGGCATCCTCTTAGGTGACGGCATCCTGCTCGGCGACGGGATACTGTTAGGCGACGGCATCCTTCTGGGCGACGGGATTCTGCTCGGCGATAGCTTCGCCTTCGGCAGCGGCATCCTCTTAGGTGACGGCATCCTGCTCGGCGACTCTTTGCGCGGCAGCGCCGCCTTCGCCAACGAGTCGGCATGGGCCTCGAACATGATCGAGCCCACTTCGATGCAACTCAAAGAGGAGCAGGTGCTCCTTCAAGGCGAAGCGGCCATGCCAGCTTCCGTCAGCCGCATCAATTCTACAAGCCCGCTCTACCCGCGTAGGTGAAAGGATGAAGGATGAAGTGATTTAGACATTGAGTTATTGAATCATTGAGTCAACCGCTTCGTTCTACATCACTGAACAACGAAGAAGGGCGCGCTCTCTTGAATGAGAGCGCGCCCTTCTTCGTGTCTTAACTTTCCTCTTCCTCTTACCTCGGGCTCGGCGGTGTTGCGCCGGGCGGGACGAGCCAGAGTTGCGTCGAGCCCGTGTCGCGCGTGCCGCCGTCAACGGTGACGATGCGCGAGGCGTCTATGCCGCGCGTCGTGACCATGTAGTCGCGCGCGCGCTGTGCGCGCTGCTGCCCTGTGCCGAAGCGCTTGACGCGTCCACCGTAGCCGATGATGTAGCCTTGCGCGCCGGGGCTGTTCTGAAGTTCGATGGCGAAGACATCAAGTCGCGCCTTCTCGTCGTCGCGCTGTATCTCGCCGATCTCGTCGAACTTGGTCGGGTTCGGCGGCGCGGGCACCGCCGCCTGACACGTCGCGCGGCACTCAAGGTTGTAGCCCGCGACCTCCACGGTCGCAATGATCGGCTGACCGGCGAGCCCCGCCGTGTCCACCGAAATCGTCGCCGTCCCCTGCCCCGAGATGATCTGCCCGGCCGAGACCTTCCAGTTGTAGACAGGTGTAACGCCCGGCGTGCCGCCGCTCACCGAAGCCGTGAAGGTAACGGGCGTGCCCGCCTGCTGCACGTCGGGACAGTAGATCGAGACGTTCGGGCAGACGGGACGCGGCGGCGGGCAGTTGCGCACCACGACCTTCGTCGAGGTGAAAGCCGTGCAGAGCGGATTATCAACAGGCCCGCTCTCGGCCGTCACGGCCGCGTTGTAGACGCCGGGCTGCGCGTCAGACAAGTCCCAAACCGTCACGACCATTCCATCGCTGTCGAGCTGACCGTCCGGCGGGTCGAGCCGACCGCCCGAGACCGTCCACTTATAATGCAAGGGCTTTCCTTCGGGGCTGACCGCGTGCGCGCGCAGTTTCACACGCGGGTTCGACGTTGATTCGGCGTCGGGGCAGAGCGTGACGACCTGTGTATCCGCGTCGAGCGTGATGGTCGGCGGTTGATTCTGCGGTTCGGGCGGCGCTGTCTGCGAGTTCTTCTGCGAAGCCTGCGACGACGTGTAGACGAAGGCCGCAATGACGAGCAGCAGCACGGCAAAGACGGCCGCGGGGCGCTTGCTTGAAAGCATGTCCGACTCCTTCTTGTACTGGTGAAAGATACCGGCGCACAGGTTAAACCAAAACCCGCACTCCCACAACGGTATTTTTACAACCTTTGGAAAGTCCCAATCCCGCCCCGTTTCCACCTTGCACGCCCGACAGTCGTGCTTCCCTCTGATTCTTCGACACCGAAGGCGCGAAAACTCGGGTAAGGCTCGCTCCCCTTCTCATGATATATTTTGCTTCAAGATGATTCGGAGGAGCCTTATGTCCACCCAGCCGACAACCTATCTGACGCCCGAAGAGTATTTGGCAATCGAGCGCCAAGCCGAATCCAAGAACGAATATATTGACGGCGAAATGGTAGCGATGACCGGAGCCAGCCGGAAGCACAACTTAATCGCGGTCAACATCACGGGCGAGCTATACCGGCAGTTGAAAGGCCGTCCCTGCGAAGGGTACGGCAGTGACATGCGCGTCAGGGTGCCTTCCACGCTCATGTACACCTACCCGGATGTGGTGGTTGTTTGCGGCGAGCCCCTGTTTGAAGACGATCATCTCGATACGCTTCTCAACCCGACCGTCATCATCGAGATTCTGTCCGACTCGACAGAGAGATATGACCGTGGCAGAAAGTTCGGCTTCTACCGCACGATTGAATCTCTTGCCGAGTACGTGTTGGTCGCGCAGGACGAATATAGAATCGAGCAATACGTGAAGCAGCACGACGGCCGCTGGTTGCTCACCGACCATCGCTCGCCGGAAGATGTGGTCGAGTTGAGTTCAATTCAGTGTACACTCGCGCTGCGCGAAGTTTATGAGAAGGTCGCTTTACCATGAGCGATTTCGTTACCGCGTTTGGCATTTAAACAGAGAGCTTGACAAGGAGGGAACCGATGATTGACGGGAGTGAGAGCCGCGAGGCGGCGTATCCGATTGACGAGTTGTTTCTCGACCGCTGGTCGCCTCGTGCGATGTCGGGCAAGGCGATTGACGAGGAAGAGTTGTTGACGCTCTTCGAGGCGGCGCGTTGGGCACCTTCGTCTTACAACAACCAGCCGTGGCGTATCCTCTACGCGCGGCGAGACACGGAGCACTGGCAGACCTTCTTCGGCCTGCTCGTCGAGGGCAACCAATCCTGGGCGAAGGACGCCGCAGCCTTGCTGCTCTTCGTCTCGAAAGAGACGTTTGACTTCAACGGCCAGACCTACCCGACCTACTCCTTCGACACCGGAGCGGCGTGGGAGAACTTGGCCTTGCAAGCGACGCTCAAGGGGCTTGTCACGCACGGCATGCAGGGGTTCGACTACGAGCGTGCGCGCACCGAGCTCAACATCCCTGAAGGCTTCCGCGTCGAAGCGATGATCGCCGTCGGACGCCCCGGCGACCCCGAGAAGCTTCCCGAACAACTCAGGGAGCGCGAAGCACCGAGCGACCGCAAGCCGCTCTCCGAGATAACCTGCGAAGGCGCTTTCAGCTTCTGACAAACACGCCCCGTTGAGGGATGAAGGATAAAGGATGAGGGATGAAGTGAAGACAGTCTTCACTTCATCCCTCATCCTTTATCCTTCATCCCGTGTTTCTCAGTCCGGCGGAGATGCCGTTGATGGTGGCGGCGAGCGCGTAGTCTAACTCGTCCGACTCTTCGCCCGCGCGCTTGCGGCGCAGAAGCTCTATCTGGATGAGGCTCATTGGATCAACGTAAGGGTTGCGCAGCGCAATCGAGCGCGCGAGTACGGGGTTGCGCTCAAGCAAACGCGTCTGCCCGCTCACGCGCAGGATGATGCGCTGCGTGCGCTCGAACTCCTCCGCGAGCATCCCGAAGACGCGCTCGCGCAAACGCGCGTCTTCGACGAGGCTTGCGTATCTGCGTGCTATCGAGAGGTCTGCCTTCGCCATCCCCGTCTCCACGTCCCCGATGAGATTCATAAAGAGCGGCAGCCCCTTCATCATCCCGTCCAACAACTCGCCGCCGCCGTCGTGCTCGCGCGAAAATCTTTCGAGCGCGTGCCCGACGCCGAACCACGCGGGCAGCACGTGACGGCTCTGCATCCAGCCGAAGACCCACGGGATTGCACGCAGGTCTGCGAGTCCTCGCCGCCCGGAGCGCCGCGCGGGGCGCGAGCCGATCTTCGCCAGATCGAATTCGAGAACGGGCGTCGCCTCCTCGAAGTAGGGCACCACGTCATCATTCTCCGCAATGCTCTGCCGGTAGAACTCGAAGGCCGCGCGCGACATCCATTCGAGCGCCGTCTCCCACTCGTCGCTCCATTCGACGCCTCCGGGTCGCGCTAGTGCTTCGAGCGACGCCGCGACCATCAACTCCAGATTCCTCTCCGCGAGCACGGGGTCGGAATATTTCCAGTTGAGCACCTCGCCCTGCTCGGTAATCTTGAGCGAGCCCTCGAAGGCTCCGGCGGGCTGCGCGACAATCGAGTGATGAGTTGGCCCGCCGCCGCGACCGACGGTGCCGCCGCGCCCGTGAAAGAGTTGGAGACGGACACCGCACTCGCGCGCCACGATGTGCAGCGCGCGGTGAGCCTTGAAAATCTCCCACGTGCTCGTCAACATCCCACCGTCCTTGTTCGAGTCCGAGTACCCGAGCATCACCTCCTGCCGCCGATCCCATGAGTCGAGATAAGACGCGTACTCCTTTGAACTCCACAACGCGCGGCACACGGCGGGGCAGTTGCGAAGGTCTTCGATGGATTCAAAGAGCGGAACCGGCATCAAGCCGGGGTCACACCGCTCCGCATCGCCCGCGACGCGCACGCCGCACCCTTCGGCAAGCCACACGAGCCTGAGCACGTCCGCCACGCTGCGCGCCCCGCTGATGACATGCGTGCGTATTGACTCGGGCGGGAACTCGCGCTTCAACTCCGCGACCGCGCGAAGAGAGTCGAGCACGCCCGCCGTCTCCGCCGAAGGCGCGGACGGAAGCGAGACCACAACGACATCTTCGACAGCCCCGCTTCCGTTGACATCTGCGACGACGACGCTCTCAACATTTCCCGTCGCGTTGCTTTCATCAACAATCTGCGCGCCGCGCGCAAGCTCTTCGACGGCGTGTGCGTGGACGCGCGCATGCTGCCGCACGTCGAGCGTGTGAAGATGAAAGCCGAAGGTCTCGACCTGACGGATGAGCGGGTCTACGAGCAGGCGCGCGAGGCGTGAGCCCTCGCCTTCCGAGAGGCTTGCGCGCAGCAGGCGCAGGTCGGCGGCGAAGCCCACGGCGTCTGTGTACGCGTCCGTCTCGGGACATGCACTCATGTTTTCGCCCGAGCCCATCGCCGCGCCGCGCGAGGCGCGGAGCCGACGCAACAGGAAGGCGAGGAAGCGCCTGTAGACCTCTTCCGCCGCGCGCGGCGCGGGCGCGGGGCGCGCTGGTGTAAGAGTCTTCTCATACTCTTCAAGCGCCGCGTCGAGCGCGGCCGACGCGCGCACCTGCTTCGTCGAACTGCTCAGGCGCTCATGCAGCTCGTCAACGGCCGCGAGATAGAAGTCGAGCACACAGTCGCGCGCCGTCCGCAGCGCGTCGCGTGTGCAGCCCGGGGTGACGAAGGGGTTGCCGTCGCGGTCGCCCCCTATCCACGAACCGAAGCGCACGACGCGCGGCAACTCGTTTGCGCCGACCTCGCACCCGAAGGTCTCGCGGAAGGCGTCGGCCATCTCCTCGTAGATTTCGGGCACGGTCTTGATGAGGCACGCCGGGTAGTAGTCGAGCCCCATCTTAATCTCGTCGCGCACGGTCGGCTGTCGGCGGCGCACCTCATCGGTCTGCCATAGCGCGGTGATCTCGGCCGCGATGCGCTCGGCCGCTTCGCGCGCGCGCCGGTCTGAGAGCGGAAGCCAATCCAGTCGTTCAAGCTCGGTTGTGATGCGCGCGCGCTTGAAGAGCACCGTGCGGCGCGCGACCTCTGTCGGGTGCGCCGTGAAGACCGGGACGACCTCAACGCGGCCCAGTAGTTCGAGCGCCTCCTCGATGCTCGCGCCCGCATCACGCACACGCCGGAGCGTGCCGCGAAACGTTCCCTCCTGCGGCTCCGCACCGAGCACCTCAGCCGCGCGGCGGCGTCGCTTGCGGTGGTTGGTCTCAGCAAGGTTCGTTAGCTCGAAGTAGATCGCGAACGCCTTCGTCAACCGGTGCGCCTCTTCGACCGAGATGCGACCGACGACCGCATCGGCGCGCGCCGCCAGTTGCTCGCGCTCCGCGCTTTCACTCGACTCGCGCCGCGCCGTCGTGAGGTGGCGCAACTCCTCGACCGCGTCGAACAGAGACTCGCCCGCCTGCTCCTTGAGCACCGCGCCGAGCAGCCGCCCAAGCGAGCGCACGTCGCGCCTGAGCGGCGACTCCTTCTCGTCGCCCTCGCGCGCGGTCAATTCCTTCAGCCGCGCGCGCTGGTCTTCAATCTCCCAAAGCCGTTCGTCTTCGCCCACTTCTCCCCCTTCTTTAAGTGATGAGTGATGAATATCTCAACAGCGCGTTATTCATCACTCATCATTTATCATTCATCACTCTTTTATTCTTGTTCGCGCGTAAAAACAACGGCTCGCGTCGCACATGCGACGCGAGCCGTTGACTTGGATGCTCTTTCAGGTCAGGTTTATGGTCGTAGAAACTTTAGCGCGGCAACGGCGCGGGGGGCAAAGGCGGTGCCATCGGTTCGTTGTCGCCGTCGGTCGCGACGGGTACGTGAATGACGGCCGCAGTGTTCGTCGCCGACGCAGCGGCGGGCGCATCCGATTCAAAGCGGACGTTGCCGTTGACGTGGCTGATCTGGAAGGGCGTGCCGCCTTCGCCGAGGCGCGCGCGAGTGTTCGAGCGGCTCTCGCGTTCCTGCATCGTGACGTTGGGCACGTTCAGCGAGAGGCTGCCGTTCTGCCTCTCAACCTCGATGTCTGCGTTGACGAGTTGCTTCAGACGAATCTCGATGTTGCCGTTGACGTGCGACACGTCGAGCCCTTGCTCGCCCGACGGCGAGAAGCCGAACTTGACGTTGCCGTTGACGTGCCCGACTTCGGCGCGACCCGCGGACTGCGCGACCTCGACACGGCCGTTGATGTGCGTGACTTCGACCGAGCCGTCGATTTCACCGATGCGCACCTGCCCGTTGATGTGCGATGCCAACAACTCGACACGACGAGGCACCGTGAGCGTCACATCCTGCCGCACGCTGCCGCCGCCCTGAAGCCAGTGCCAAAGGCTGCGCCCGCTGCTGCTCTCGCCCTGCACCGAGAGGTACGAGGACGAGCCCTCGACCGTGACCCGGCCGTATTCAAGGTCGTCGGCGCTCTCGGCGGTGCGGACTATGTGAACCTCCACAGTGTCTGTCTCGCCGGTCGTCACCTCGACCGAGCCGTTGACGGCGCGCACCTCGATGCGTGCGCCCGGCTCAAGCCTGAACGTCTGCCGCGTCTCTTCCTGCTTGACCACCTGCGGGCTCCGCGCCCTGTTCACCCACTGCCCCGCGAAGGCGGCGACGGCGACGAGGAGGATGACGACGACGATTCTACCTTTCATTTGACACCTTCCGGCAACGCGGCCCGTTCCTTCAAACCATCATGCACGAGGCCCGCCGCTATTTTTATTCGAGTATGTTCGCAAGCGCCCGCTGACTCTTCCAGAAGTGAGAACGACGAGCGCGCAATTGAAGTTCGCACTAAATCGAGTGATGAGTGATGAACGATGAGTGATGAATATGAATTCTCAATAAGCTTAATA
>JAVXWN010000207.1:0-22689 GCA_032230645.1 Acidobacteriota bacterium
CGCTCGGCCGAGTCTGGCCGAGCGCCGGGTCAAAGAGGTCGCGCCGGGTTCGGCGCGCGCCCGTCGGTCGGTTCGCTCGCTACTCGATGCTGAGCCCCTCGTGCGCCAGCACTATCTCCTCCATCGCTACGTCGGTGCCGCCCTTGGCGTTGAGGGTCGGGCCCGTGTACTTGATGGGGCGCGCGTTCAGTAGACGCCATGTCATGACGGGGCCCGAGTGGTCTTCGGCCATCAACTCGATGGTCACTTGGTCGAGGACGCCCGACGGCACGCCCTCACGCACGTCCTTGATCCATGCGAAGAAGTCCGCGTCGCCGATGAGCCCGCGCTTGAGCGTTACATCGCTCGCCTTGTGAACGCCGGTTATCTTGCGGACGTGGTTGAGCGGGTCGTTGCCGTTGCGGTACTCGGCCACGGTGACTTCGTCGCCGAGCCCGGAGACTTCTTGGAATCCCGCGCGGATTGTCTCGGCCCCGCCGAAGCGAGTGGCCGTCACGCGGAAGTTGAAAGCGGGATAAGGGTTGTCGCGATGGACTGCCATCTCTCTTGCTCCCTTTCTTCGAGAAGTGATGAATGCGGCATGGTGAATGATGAAGACAGTGCTCTAACGGAATCTCTTAATTCATCAGGCCGCGTTCATCAGTCATCATTTCGTTTAGACCTTGCGGTCGGCCGTCCACTGGCCGATGCGGAAGATGACGAACTCGGCGGGCTTGACGACCGCGACGCCGACGAGGCAGATGAGCCGCCCGTTGTCGAGGTCGTTCTGCGTCATCGTCGAGCGGTCACAGCGAACGAAGAAAGCCTGCTCGGGCTTCTCGCCCAGAAGCGCGCCGCTTCGCCACTCGTTGAAGAGAAAGTCTTCGACCGTGCGGCGAACGTTGGCCCACAGCGCGTCGCCGTTGTTCTCGAAGACGGCCCACTGCGTGCCCTTGTCAACGGAGTGTTCGAGGTAGGCGAAGTAGCGGCGCACGGAGATGTACTTCCACTCGGGGTCGGAGCTGATGGTGCGCGCGCCCCACAAACGGTAGCCGCGCCCCTCGAAGAAGCGGAAGCAGTTGATGCCCTCGGGATTCAAAACGTCCTGCTGCGCCTTGTTCAAGAGCATCTCGAAGCCGATTGCGCCGCGCACGACCTCGTTGGCGGGAGCCTTGAAGACGCCGTGCTCCACGTCGTTGCGAGCGTAGATGCCCGCGACGAAGCCCGAGGGCGGCAACTCAATCTCGCGTATGCCGTCCGGGTCATTAGGGTCGAGCACCTTGACCCAAGGGTAGTAGAGCGCGGCGTACTTCGAATCGAACTTGCCGCGAAAGTTTCTCACCTCGGAGAGCACGAACTGGTCGGGCGAATCGAGGACGGCCACGCGGTAGCGCATCTTCTCGACGTGCGTCAGAAGGTTTGAAGTGATCTGGCTCGCGCGCTTGTCGTTGTCCGTCGCGCTGAGCTTCTCGGATTGATAGGCCGAGCCGGGCGCGGCGACGATTGAGATTTCATCAATGCCCTCGAAGGTGAAGAGGCCGGTCATCACCGCGCTGGTGTCGTTGCCGCGATAGCTGTTGGCCGTCGGCAGTCGGCCGTCGCTGCCGCCCATCAGGTTGAGCGTGACGGTCAACTCGGCGGGCGTGGGGCGTGCGTTGCGCGGCGTGGTGAACGTCGCCAACTCGCTGTCGGGTGCGACCTGACGAAGCACGATGTCTTCCATCCCGGTGCCCAGAAGCGCGGGGGCCAGCGCCGACCCGGTTTTGATGTTGCCCGGCCGTATGGCGAACGGGACGTGCAGAAAGCGGTTGCGCGACTCGGGCTCGTTCTGAAAGTATTTGGCGATGGAGTTGCGGCTGTCGGGGTGGAGCGAGAACTCGCCTATCAACTCGTCGTTGGAGAAGCGTCCGGGGCGGAGGACACTGACGACGACGGTGACGAGGTGTACCGTGTAGTTTGCGGGCGCTTTGAGGGCGCCGAGCGTGACTGCGAGCGAGGTGGTTGCGTTGTCGAAGGTCACGACCCCACTCGCGTTTTTGTGCACGTCGTAGAAGTCCTCGGGCACGGCGGGGGCGACGGGCGTTCCCACTTGCTTGAGGTAGACGAGGTCACTGTCGTTAAGCCCTGAGATGCGGGCGTTGCCGCCAGCATCGGTCGTCAGGACGTTGGGGCCGACCTTGACCGTGAGCGTGATGCGCATGTTGCCGCCACTGCCGGGGAAGCGCGCGAAGACGATGGGCGTCCCGCCGGGGTCCCGGGCGCTGCCCGTGTCGTCGGGGATGGGCGTGATGGTCGTGTCGTACTCGTAGACGCGTGCGACGTAGAGCTTCGTCCCCCCGTTGTCGAAGAAGGCGCGGACGGCGTGCGCCATGAAGTTGGGCTGTGTCTCTTTCGCAATGCCCGGCGGGGTCGGCTCGAAGATGAGCGAGTCAATGCCGCCATAGATGCGTTCAAAGTCGGCGAAGCTCGTGAGCAACTCGGGCTCGCCACCGACGGGGCCGTAGCGCGTCGGCCCGATGAAGCCGGTCGTGGTCGTGCCGACGCCCTCGATGGACTTGGCGCGGTAACTGACCTCTTCCACGTACACACCCGGCGCAAGATACTCTGGCATGTGAAGACCTCTCTTTCGGTTTTTAAGGCGAGATGACCGCCGGGGGGACGAGCCACACGCCGGAGTCCTGTGCCCCTACGGTGCGCGCCACCATGTCTTTGCCGAATTCGCTTTCCGCCTCCAGCGACGCCGCGGCTGGCGGGGCATCGCCCGCATCCGCAAAGACTCCGGCGGCCGATTGGTTGAGCAGCGACGGGAGGACGGGGAAGTAGCGCGGACTAGTCGCAGCCGGCTCCGCATCCGTCACGCCCGCCCTCTGCCCCGTCAAGACCTCGACCCTTCCGCGCTCGTCCGTGTTGATGAACTGCTGGCTCTGCGGCTCATAGAAGAAGTTCAGCACGACGGGCCAGCGCAACTGCGAGATTGTCTGCCGCCCCGAAGTGTTCGGCGAAGTGACGCCCGCGCCCGCCGGAGGCTTGAGCGGATTCGGCTCCGGCAGAAAGAGCGCGAACTCGCCGCGCCAGTCGGCCAGCGCCACATATACGGTCGGCGGGTTCGTCACCTCGTACTGCGCCTCGACGCGCGCGAAGCGCGCAGGGCTCCAACTGCCGTCGGCAAGCGTGCGCGTCGTGTCTTTCAATCCGCCGCGAATGGTGACGAGCCCGGTCACGCGCTGGCGCGAAGGGGCGGGGAACAGAAACGTCGTCAGCAGCCGACGGCGCGGCAGCATCAACCGCATCGCGTAAGGCAGGTAGCGCCCCGCCGAGTCCTCGATGAAGACGGCGAACTCAAGTCCAGGCGGCGACACGGGCGGATTCGCTTCAACCACGGAGCCATCGCCAAACTCGAAGTCACGCAGTCCCGGTAGGTCTTGCAGCGCGTAGATGCCCGAGCGTGTTAGAAAGGCTCGTGCGGGGCGCACGCGCCTGTCGGTCGGAGCCGCCGCGACCGACAACCCGCCCGAGACCTGCGAGCGTGTCGCGATATCAATGCAGCGAAGCCCGAGCGGCACCGTGCGCGTCGCGGTCTCGACCGGTTGGAAAGTCAGCGTCACGCCTTTTGACCCTTATCAACTTTTGAGCGCGCCGTATGTGAACCGGCGCTGCCTGACCGGCTCGCCCTCTGCCGTCTCCTGCAACGACTCGATGCGCACGATGCGCGCGACGTAAGGGACGGAGAGTTGATACTCGGTGCCGAGGTCGTCCCAGATGCGCATGAACTCCTCGTTCGACAACTGGCCCGAGACAATCTCGATTGTCTCGTCGCCGCGAAACGTGTCGGCGCGCACGCCGTTCAGAAGCGCCGAGGTGATGACGGGGTCGTCTTCGAGCACCCGCATCACCCATCCCAGAATCGCGTGTTGCAGCGAAGCCTTCGGTGCCCAGACCGTGATGAAGAAGTGCAGGTCGAGCGGGAGGAGTTGGCGTCGCACCTTGCCCTCCGGGTTCTTCACGAGCGGCGAGCGCTGCGTCGTGTTGACGTGAACGCGATAGAGAAAGAGGCTCACGCCCTGCGCCATGTGGCTGTTGAAGTCCCCGGTGCCGTAGACCTCGAACTGAAGCGAGATCGAAGGCCCCAGCAGGTCGGGTTGATATGACTCCTGAAGCAGCCGCACAACCGCGTCGCAGGTCACTTGAATAGCGTGAAAGTCGGCCAAGGCCGTCCGCGTCTCCTCAAATCAAACGGTGTCAGACTCTTCGTCGCCGCCGTTCAGCCCTTGCGCCGCGTCCCCGTCGCGGCGTGCGGGATGACGGGGCGGTAGACAAACTCGCGCCCACCGCTGCCCGGCACGGCACGCTCGTCGCGACGTATCAGTCGCAGGTGATGCAGACGCCGCAGGCGATTGCTGGCCGCGCTCGGCAGCAGCCCCAGCCGCTCGCGCAACTCGCGCGACGTTAACTCGCCGAAACGCTCGACGGTCTGGAGTGTGTCGCTCTCGGCCCCGGTCAGCTTACCGAAGTTGTGCCGGACGCCGCCGCGGTCTACGACGGGGACGACCTCGCCTCCAAGCCGCGCGACCATCTCGATGGCTTCAACAAGGTCGTGATTGCGCGTGTCTACGCGAAAGACGAGGAACCTCTCGGCGAACTTCGCGGTGCGCAGCACATCGAGGACGGACAGCAACTCTTTCAACGCCTGATTGCTGACCTGCCGCACACGGCTCAAATCAACGAGGAGCAGTCCCTCCTTCGGCAGACGCCGCAGCGCCTGATAGATCGCTTTGTAGACCCTGTGCCCGGCATCCCTGCCAAAGAGCATCCCGCCCGACGCGAGCAGCGCAACGTCGAGCCTTTCGGTTAACGAGCCGGCGCGGTCGGCCTCTCTTTTACGAATGGGTGGCGTGGGGCTCAAAGTCAGACACTCCGCCCTGCCTGTTACCGAAGCTCGCCACGGCGAGCTTCAAGCGCGGAGAGCACAGGCGACACCGCCGAACTCCGTTCGGTCTCCGGCGCGGGCCACCGTTTCGGTCGAACGGCGGCTATGATGTCACGACCGGCGGCGGAAGACTTGGGGGATATTTTTCCAGGTACGGCATATCTTTCGATTCGGCCCGATACTTCGACGGCGAGCGCTTGTAAGCCGAACGGAAAACGCGCTCGAAGTGCGAGAGGTCGTTGAAGCCGACTTCGAGCGCAACCGTCGTCACGCTCATCTCGGTGCGCGCCAGCAACTCGGCCGCGCGCCGCACGCGCACGCGCCCGAGGTAGCTGACGAAGCAGACGCCCAGACGCTCCCTGAAGATTTTGCTGAAGTGACAACGGCTGTAGCGCGCGGCGCGCGCCGCGTCGTCGAGCGTGATGGGCTCGGCGAATCGCTCTTCGATTAGCTCCAGCGCGCGACCGATGCCGGGGCCCGCCCCGGCCGACTTCGGCTCGTAGAGCCTCAGCGTCGGCGAGACCTCCGAGCAGCGGTATGTCTCACCCGCTTCTTCGTGTTGCCGTGCATCACCCCCGCCGCGCAGAGACCCGCCGACGAGCGCGCTCACCAGTGCGTCCTGTCCGGGGCCCGCGCCGAGCGCCAACACGGGCGCGTCTTTGCAAATCTCCCAAGCGCCGCGCGCGACCCCTTCCCACCCGAGGCGCGACGAACAGCCCGCGAGCAGTATTAGGTCAACGCGCGTCCTCCTGAGCGCGACGGGGATGTCCTCGAAGAGCAGCGTGTAGAGCACGCTCCAGCGATTCGCTACCGCCGAGACGACGATCTTTCCGCATTCGCGCCAAGGGCCTACGGCCAAAAGTGTTCTGTGCATCGGATGAACTCCGCCGGGATGTCGGCAATCAGAGACGATGGGGCGACGGCCGCGACAGTCACGACTCATCGATACGCTCGTTTAGTGTGTTTTAGTAAAAACGCGCGGGCGCGAAATTGAGACCGCTCGGCGACGCGGGGATGCGCCCGTTCACGGCGAGCGTCGGTGGCGTAGCCGCGAGACTCTGCTCAGTCCCGCGCCCTTGCTTTAAAAGGCGGAGTGTCGAGCGCGTTTCGAGTGGGTGGGCACGATTGCGTCGCGGAGCGTGGGCGCGTGAGACACGATGGATGTGTCATCCGGCGTGTAGAGTGTAGGATGGGCAGGCGAGGTTCGGCGCTGAATGTGTGGGATGAAAAGTGCGTCACGTGGCTGACTCTCCTTCGATGAAATTTGAGCCGTCGCCGCACTTTGCGCTAGGATACTTGCTGCGGGCGATGTATCTCCGGCGCTGAAACGGCGGCAGTTACATTGTCTCGGGCTCCGTTGCTATTTGCTGATAGCGGCGGGGCTGTTTCATTTGGTGGGTCGAATGTCTGGCGTGTTTGAACCGGGATGCGTCACGCCCGAGGGCATGCCCCCGGCACGTTGGTCAGACGCCCGAGGAGTTGACATCGCGGTGAGGCAAACACGCAGTCGTTTAGTATCAGTTTGAAAGAGCTAAGTGGAACGCTGACGACGCGAGAGGCGTCAGCGCGGAAACGCTCGCGGGGCAACTGCTGAAAGGGCGAGGGACTTGAATCTGCTTTTCAGAGCAGGCGGGAGAATAAGCGCATCACGCCTATAAGTCAACAATAATTTTTGCAATTCGCGCGTTTTAGAAAACACGCGCACGCCTCGATCTTGGAAGTGTATTTGGCGTCACTCAATTGCGATTGCCGCTCGGGACGTGACGCGCCGGGTTATCCGTGCGAGGAGGCGAGCGGCTTTAGTGTGGATAGCCGCTTTCCGGCTTCGCGGCAGATGCCGTCGGTGCTTCGGTGGTCGCACGAAGCCTGCCCGTAAGCCACGACTTGAGTATGCCGGGGTGCGCATCGTCTTCGTCGAAGTATTCCTGAATCAGCTTCCTGTACAACTCGGCGCGCTCCGTGTCGTGTAGCTCGTAGCCGCGCGGCATCATGCCGCCTTTGACGTAGGAACTGATGACGACCCGATCCATCGGCCAGTTGAGCGCACCCATATAATCGCGCTGGTGACAGGCGGCGCAGGTCATCGCGCGCCCGAGGCTTGAATCGCGGAAGCCCTCGCCAAAGCGTGCGCCGCGATCTGCCCACGTCGCCGAGCCAAGTCCGGGGCCGAACTTCGTCTCGTCCAGATAGTTCTCGAAGCGCGCCGAGCCGTAACCGCGAAAGCGACGGTTGACCTCCTCGACCGTCTGCTGCTCGCCCGCGCCGACGCTGCCCGCGACAGGGAAGATGGGGAGGATGCCGCTCTTGTGACACTGCGCGCAGTTGTCATCGCCGTAGCCCAACTCCCAACGCCCCGCGATGCTGATCGAGCCGTCCCGCCGGAAAGTCCTGTAGAAGTCTTTGAAGTAAACGTCCGAGGTTCCGTCGGGGCGCGCGATGGTCGAGACGACCGAGACGTTGCGCACGTGGCTACGCGCGCCGGGGTCGGGGACGCCGAACTGCACCCACTTTTCGGGTACGCCGCGCGCGGCATCGCCGGGGACGACGACGAGCAGCCTGCCGTAGCTTTCATCGCTGTCCGGCGTCCCAAGATGGCGTGACTTGTAGCTGAAGAAAAGCAACTGTTCGGAGGGCGTGCGTTGCGAGTTGAGTTGCCGCAGGTAAGACTTGGCGCGCGCAAGCGTCTCGTAGCGACTCACCGAGCGGAAGAAGCCCTGCGTCGCGAGGAAGTCGGGAATCTCGACGTAGCGGCGCGTCTCGGCGAAGTATTGCTGGTCGGGCACGACGAAGCCAAGCTCGTGGTCGGGGCGCAGGTCGAGCGAAGCCGCCTCGACGTAGGCGATAAACTCGCGGTGATGAGCGACGAAGCCTTCATCGCTTGAAAGCTCGCATCGCCTGAGCGTGTTGCTGATTCGGCCGAGCACACCTTCGTATGCCGACAACGCATCCTCATCCTCATATGCTCTTCGCGCGGCACGCACGAGCGCGTTGACGCTCGCGCCGACCCACGCATCCGGCCGCGCCTTCACGCTCGCGCACGGCGAAGCAGAAACCGAAGCGACACGCCGTGCGTCGTAAGCCGCTGCGACACTTGCGGCGGCGACGAGCAGACTCAAGATGAGCACGCCTGAACGGAGATTCATCTGTTCATCTCTTCCCGCGAGGGCGGACGCGGCAGGCCGAGGCGGCCGCGATGAGAGTCAACACAGGCAGACTTGGAAAGCAGGGCTCCGAAGCCGAACAACACGGCACGGGCGCGGGCGATGCCGAACGGTGTATCAGACAACACGTGTGAGACGCAAGCCGCGACCGGCAAAGCGCGTTGTCACAGGCTTCGAGTGTGTCAGTCGAGGCGATGCGCGACGAGGCGGTCGCCCTTCGAGACGTAGAGCAGTCCAGCGGCCTCGTCGCTGATGAATCGTTCGTCGGGTTCGGCGAGTCGCACCTCGCGCGCCGCGCGCCCCGAGTCAAAGTTTACGCCGACGAGCCCGCGCCCGCCGCCGTTCAGAGAAGTGTAGAAGTACATCCAGCGCCCCCTGAGCGCAGCGAGACGGCGCGTGCGCATGAGGAAGCGCGACAGCCGCGCAAGCTGGCTCGCCGGGTCGAGCCGGTCGAGCATCCGCTCGCTCACGTCGCCGCCCGAGACGCGCGGCCTCGTCGCGGCGATGTTGGCGGAAGCCTCGGACGCACGCCGCACGCGCGAGAGCACGCCGAAGGTCGAGAGCCGGTCTGCCGCGTAAGCGCGCGCATAGTCGCGCGAGTAATCAGAGGCGAGGCTCGTCAGGTCTGCGAGCGTGACGTGCGCGGCGAGCCCCGAGAAGCGCAAGCCGCCGAGTGCGCCGACAAGGCGTGCGCCGCGAAAGACGGTCGAGGCCGTGCCGCCATAGCGGAAGTAGAGCGATGCGGCGCGCGCCGCCACCGCTCCCACTGTGCGAAGCAGGCCACGCCCCGGCGGCTCGTGTCGCTCGCGCCAGAGCGGAGTCGCGGTCGAAGGGTCGAACGCCGCCAGTTCGTTCTTGCCGCCGAGGACAAGCTCGCCCCTCTCGTTCAGCAGCACGAAGGCCGCGCCTTCGACACCGTGCGAGACCTTCAAGCGCGGCTTGCCCGTCGCCGTGTCGAGCATGATGAGGTCGTCGCGGTCTGCGATGGTGGCCGTGCGTGCGTTCGGCAACGCGATGTTCGTAACGCCCTTGTCCGCGCCCTTGTATCGCCACAAAGTCTTCCCGGTCGAAGCGTCAATGGCGCTCACGCCGAAGGGGCCGCGCGCCTTGGGCTCGCCGTCCTCAAGTCGCGTGAACTGCCCGCCCGTCCTCACGTAGAGCACGCCTTCGGCGAGAATCATCTCGGGCGTCAGACCCAAATCCTTCGACTCCCAAGCCACCTCTCCATCCGCGCGCGAGACGGCGCGCACGCGCCCACGTCCCGAGATGTAGACGTATCGCTCATCAGCAACAGGGTCGGCTTCGGTGAGAGCGAGGCCGTCTTCGTTGATGCGAAACTTCTCGCGCCTACGCTCGCGACCGGTGCGCGCGTCGAGCGAAGTCAGCCCCTCGTAGAAGAGATAGAGGCGGTCGTCGAGAAACGCGGGCGGACGATAGTTGTCGAGCGTGTAAGGAACCTCCGAGTCATGGTCGTCGCCCCACGCGACGGGCATCATCTCGACCTCGCTCTCAAGCTCGCGCTTCCAAAGCTCGTCGCCCGAAGCGATGTCGAAGACGTGCAGCTCGGGCTTGCGCTTGAACCCCGCGCGCGGCCGTCCCTTCGCATCACGCGCGAAGACGGCGGCGAGCAGTCCCGACGCGGGGTCGAAAGCCGTCTGCATCACTGCGCCACGCACCTTGTCGCTGCGCCACAGCGCGTCTCCCGTCAGAAGGTCTGCGGCTTCGAGCCGCATCTTGTCGCCGCGCTCAAGCGTGACGAGGAGCACGTCGGTTCCGGGTACGGCCGCCACGTCCGTCTCGTCGAGCCGCGCATCCTTGCGTCGCCAGAGCACGTCGCCCGACTCCGCTTCGAGCCCGTAGAGCGACTTCTCCGTGCCGACGACGAGCACGCCCACCTCCGTCGTCTGGTAGAAGCGCACAGCGCCGTCGAGCTTCGTTGACCACGGCTCGGCCGCGCGCGCTACAGATGCCGAGAGCGCGAGCAGGATGATGAGAGCCGCGCTGTACGCTATGGCGCGACGACTCCGCGCGCGGTCGTGTGTGAAAGGGTTGGAGTGATTCTGCAAACGGCTTTTCAAAACTCGCATGGTACTCTTTGCGCCTTCAGTCTAAGAGCGAGAGGAACTCGGTCAGAATCCTCTCGGTGATGCCCCAGATCATTCCGTGCGTCGAGGGGTAGGCGGGCCACTCGCGTTCCGCGCCCGCGAACGTCATCCGAAAAACACCCGAGCGCCCGCCTCGCTTCAACTCGCCGACGGGAATCCATAAGACCGCGGCGACCTCTTCGCTCAACTCCAACTGCTTCTGCTCATCATCGCCCGCGTGATAGCCGTGCGGCGCGACGGCGACGAACGGCGTGACCGAGACGCGCGGCGCAAAGGGGCTCTGTGGCGTGACCGTGCCGAGGCGCGCTACGACTTCGCCGCCCGCGTTGAGGTCTATGCCCACCTCCTCGAAGGTCTCGCGCATGGCTGTCATTAGAAGGCTCCCATCCTCCGGCTCCATCCGCCCGCCCGGCAGCGCAAGATGTCCAGACCAGTGGTCGCGCTCTGCCTCCGAACGCTTGATGACGAGAAGCTCCGGCCCTTCCAAACCATCACGCAGCACGAGCGCGACAGCCGCACGCCGCAACGCATCGCGCGAAGCCGCGTCCGCATCATCGCCTTCATGCAACGCGGGCTCGCTCGTCCCGTTTGCCGCAAGACCTTCCGTGTCGAGGCGCGACCTCAGCCACGTAAGGAAGTCCGCGAATGTGCTCATCCGTAAATCGAACGACATACCTTGGAGAGTATTGAGATTTAAAGTTATTGACTCCAGCGTAAGTGCAAACGACCGCACGCGCCGTGCGTTGAGATGCCGCGCGCGGCGGCCCGCGCTGCTACCTTACAACAGAAATCTTGAGAAACGAACAGGGCGGAAGACGCGGGCTCAGGCAACGCGTGCGACGGGGAAAACATCTTATATTGCAACAAGTTACTCGCCACAAGCGAGTTTTGATGAGAAAGCCGCGAAACTAATCGAACAGAGCCTCGTACAGATTCCCGACGGACTAATTCGGCACCGCGAGTGCCTTTTTATTTGGCCCGGTAAATTGATGAAAAAACTCTTTCTCAGAATCCCCCTTGCAGCCCTTTTCGTCTTCGCTACGGTCGCCGCGGCGGGCGCGCAGGTCAAGTCCAAGACCGCGAAAACCATCGCCACGCCGCAGGCGCAGCAAGCCTCGCAGGCTGAGCCCGCGGGCGACATACAGAAGTTTCGTCAGGACTTCATCAAGGCGGCCGAAGAGTATCGCGCGAGCCTTCAGGAGCTTTCCGCCTCATACGAGTCGAGTCTCAAGAAGCTCACCGAGAAGCAGGAGCAATTGAAGGCGCTCTACACGGACGGACTCATCGCGCGCCGCGAGTACGAGGCGAGCGAGAAGGAGTTGGCCGACGCGAGCGCCAAGGTCGAAGAGATGCGACAGGAGATCGCCAAGTCGGACGAGACCATCGCGGCGGCACGCCGTCCCATCGAGCCGGTAAACTCTCAGTCTGTATTCACAGGGCGCGCAGAGGTCGCATGGACGACCGGCAGCGCGAGGGTTGACGGCCTCATACGTCTTAACGGTAAGCACTACGGCGTTGACCCTTATCTCGTCTACTGCGTGATGCATCAGGAGTCACGTTTCAGCACCGGGGCGACGAGTCCCGTCGGCGCGCAGGGGTTGATGCAGTTGATGCCGGGGACTGCGGCTCGTTACGGCGTCGCTAACCCTTACGACCCGGCGCAGTCCATCATGGGCGGCACGCGTTATCTCGCAGACCTTCTGCGCCTGTTCGGCGGTCGTGTTGACCTCGCGCTCGCGGGCTACAACGCGGGCGAAGGCGCGGTGTTGAAGTACGGCCGACGCGTCCCTCCCTACCGCGAGACGCAGAACTACGTTCGCACCATCGGCACGCGCTACGCGCAAAGCTCAGCGGGTGTCACGCTCACGAGCAAGACCACGGAGCGCGAGACGAAGGGCAATCGCAAGTAACCAGGATTTTTACTCCGGTCTTAAAAGATGGCGGGGCTTCGGCTCCGCCTTTTCTTTTGCGTGATACTGACTTGCGCACTCTTCGCGTTGGCGTATGATAGAGACCTTCGTGGTCTGAGATACAAACACACAAAGTCAGAGAGGATACTGTCGCCGATGAGAGTAACGCTCAGGATGTGCGCGCTGGCTACGGCGCTGTGCATCGTTCTGCCTTCAGTCGCCGCGCCACGGCAACGCCGTGAGAGTGGAAGAGGCTCGGGAGAGTTGTCGGAGCTTGACGCAAAGATACGTCGCTTCGCGCCGACGGTCGTTACGGCCGACACCTCGCGTCTCTCGGCGGGCGACCGCCGCGCGCTCGCCAAAGTCATCGAGGCCGCGCGGCTGCTCGACCCGCTCTTCCTGCGACAGGTGTGGAGCGGCAACGTCACGCTGCAAAGAAAACTCGCGGCGGACAAGTCGTCGCTCGGGCGCGCGCGTTTGCACTACTTCGAGATTAACGACGGCCCGTGGTCGCAGCTTGATGAGAACGTCGCTTTCCTTCCGGACGTGCCGCGCGAGAAGCCGCCGCAGGCGGGCCATTACCCGGACGACATGACGAAACAGGAGTTCGAGTCGTGGGTGGCGACGCTTCCCGAGTCCGAGAAGCAGAACGCCAACGGCTTCTTCTACGCCGTCCGGCGCGACGCGGCGGGCAAGTTGAAGCTCGTGCCATACAGCGACGAGTACGGTGAGTTCCTGCGTCCCGCCGCCGCGCTTCTGCATGAGGCTGCGCGACTGACGAGCAACGCGACTCTCAAGGACTTTCTGACCAAGCGCGCCGAAGCGTTTCTCTCAAACGACTACTACGAGTCGGACGTGGCCTGGATGGACTTGGACGCGCCGATTGACGTGACCATCGGCCCATACGAGACATATTCGGATGGACTCTTCGGTTACAAGGCCGCCTTCGAGGCTTACGTGACGCTGCGTGATGAGGCCGAGTCGGCGAAGCTTGCGCGCTTCGGCGGTTACTTGCAGGAGCTTGAGAACAACCTGCCCATCGAGCCGCGCTATCGCAATCCAAAGCTCGGCGCGGGTGCGCCGATACGCGTCGTCAACGTCGTCTACTCGTCGGGCGAAGGCAACTCGGGCGTGCAGACGGCGGCCTTCAACCTGCCGAACGACGAGAGGGTCGTCCATGAGAAGGGCTCGAAGCGCGTGATGCTCAAGAACGTGCAGCAGGCGAAGTTCGAGAAGACGCTTGTGCCCATCTCGCGCGTCGTGCTCTCGACGGCCGAGCAGCGCGAAGTCTCTTTCGACGCCTTCTTCACGCACGTCCTCGCGCACGAGTTGATGCACGGGCTCGGGCCGCACACGATCAAAGTCGGTGGCCGAGAGACGACCGTGCGGCAGGAGTTGAAGGACTCCTACTCGGCCATCGAAGAGGCGAAGGCCGACATCACGGGGCTGTGGGCCGTGCAGCAACTCATAGACAAGGGCGTGCTCGAACACGGGTTGGAGCGCACGCTCTACACGACGTTTCTGGCGAGCGCCTTTCGCTCGGTGCGCTTCGGCATCAAGGAGGCGCACGGCAAAGGCATCGCCATGCAGTTCAACTACCTGACGGACGAGGGCGCTATCCGCTTCGACGAACGCACGGGGACGTTTAGCGTCGTGCCCTCGCGCATCAAGGACGCGGTGCGCAAGCTGACGCACGACCTTCTGACGCTTGAAGCCGAAGGCTCTTACGACGGCGCTACGCAGATGCTTGCGAAGTACGGCGTTGTGCGCCCGCCGATGCAGCGCGCGCTCGAACGTTTGAAGGACGTGCCCGTTGACATCGAGCCGAGCTACCCGCTCGCAGCCGCGACGCGCGGCCGGATGTGAAGGTTCGGGAAATAGTGAAGGGCGTATCGCTCCAGTGCTGAAGCGATACGCCCTTCACTATGTTTATTCAGCAGCGATACGCGCTCAGAATATCTTGTGCCACGTGCGCTTGAACCAGTTGCCCGTCTTGCGTCCGGCGGTGGCCGTCTCGCCCTTGGCGTCTTCGGCCTTGTCCGCGACTTCGTGGCCGACCTTCTTCGTGGTGTGAACGGTCGCGTCCTTCACGTCGCCTGCCTTGTCGCCGACCTTGTCGCCCACGTCTTCGGTCTTGTTCGCGACCGCGGAGCCTGCTTTCTTGGCACCCTTGGCCGTCTTCTTCGCGCCTTTCACCGTCGCGTCTTTAGCGTCGCCCGCTTTGTCGGCGACGGCCGCCCCGGCGTCCTTGGTATGATCTACTACGCTCTTATCCTTGTCCTCTTGCGCTGCGGCACCGGTCGCGAGCGCCATCGAGAACAGAACTGCTGCTAAAACTTTACGCATTGCCGCTTGCCTCCCCTGTAGTGAATTGAGTCGGTTTTCTCCCTCGTGGAAGGTATGTTCGCAAGCTACATGCCACTGCGCTGCGGTCGCGGCTGACAGCGCGAAAGTCGGCTGGTATCCTGTTGCGCGAAAATGAGAAGCCCCGATAAAACGGCCGGGCCCGAGAGCGTCTGTGCCCCCCTCTGTCTTCTCTGTGCTTGCGGTGGTGAACTGCCCCACGCGCTATCGCACCACGACGTTGACCAAGCGGCCGGGAACGACGACCGTCTTGACGATCTGCTTGCCCTCAGTCCATGCGCGCACGTGCTCGTCGGAGAGAGCGGCGGCGCGCGTCTCATCTTCGGAGGCGTTGGCCGCGATGCGGACGCGGCCGCGTAGCTTGCCGTTGACCTGCACGGCAATCTCCAACTCTTCCTTACGCGCGAGTTCTTCATCTGCCGCGGGCCAGAGCGCACCGCTGCGCAGCAGGCCGCCCTCGTGACCCAAGCCCTCCCAAATCTCTTCGGCCGCGTGCGGCGCAAAGGGCGCGAGCATGAGCACCAGAGACTCCAACGCCTCGCGCACGGCAAAGAGGTCGGACGGCGAGACGGAAGCGGGCGCTGACTTGAAGTCGCCCAGCGCGTTCGACAACTCCATCAAGGCCGCGACCGCCGTGTTGTAGCGCAGGAACTCGAAATCATTCGTGACGCGCTCGATGGTGCGATGCGTCTCGTGACGCAGTTTGCGTGCTTCTGTTGAGAACTCTCCGGCCGAGTCAGCGTCTTTCGGCGCGGCGTGCAACGGTTCACGCCAGCGATATACGAACGAGTAGACGCGGCGCAGGAACCTGAGCGCGCCGTCAATGCCCGCCTCCTGCCAGCGCAGGTCGTTCTCGACCGGCGCGGCGAAGAGGACGAACATGCGCGTGGCGTCCGTGCCGTAGGCCGCAATCATCTCGTTCGGGTCTACGCCGTTGTTCGCGGACTTCGACATCTTCTCGAACGCGCCGACCGTGACGGGATGACCGTCGCTGATGAGAGTCGCTTCGCGGATGCGTCCCTTGTCGTCACGCACCACGTCAACATCGGAAGGATTGAAGTAGACCTTCTGCCCTGCGTCTTCACCCTCGCGGTAGAAGGTCTCGGCGACGACCATGCCCTGCGTCATCAAACGCTTGACCGGCTCGTTGAAACTCACGAGCCCGATGTCGCGCATGAACTTCGTCCAGAAGCGCGTGTAGAGCAGGTGCATGACGGCGTGCTCGACGCCGCCGATGTACTGATCAATCGGCGTCCAGTAGGCGACCTTCTCTTTATCAAACGGCGCTTCCGTATTGCGCGGGTCGCAGTAGCGGAAGAAGTACCACGACGAATCGACGAACGTGTCCATCGTGTCGGTCTCGCGCCGCGCCGCGCCTTCGCACTTCGGGCAGGTCGTGTTGACGAACTCGGGGACGCCCGCCAGCGGTGACTGGCCCCCGCCCGTAAACTCCGCACGTCGGGGCAGCACGACGGGCAGGTCGCTCTCGGGCACGGGCACGACGCCACAAACGTCGCAGTAGATGATGGGAATGGGCGCGCCCCAGAATCGCTGGCGCGACACTCCCCAGTCGCGCAGGCGATACGTGACGGCGCGCTCGCCAAAGCCTTGCGCTTCGGCAAAGTCGCTCATCTCGCGCTTGGCGTCATCAGAGAGCTTGCCGCTCCAGTCGCCTGAGCTGACGAGGATGCCGTACTCGGTGAACGCCTGATCCATCGCGACCGACTGGTCTTCGTGCGCGAGGTCGTGAGCAATGCGCGGTTGGTCGTGCGAGATGCGTTCGATGACGCGATGGATGGGCAAGCTATATTTCTGCGCGAACTCGAAGTCGCGCTCGTCGTGCGCGGGCACGCTCATCACCGCGCCCGTGCCGTACTCCATCAGCACGTAGTTGGCCGCCCAGACGGGAACTGCCTCGCCGCTGAAGGGATTGACTGCCAGAAGGCCCGTGTTGATGCCTTCTTTCTCTTCCACCGCGCCGGGCTCACGCGCGGCTGCGGCCGCGGCGCGAACGCTCGCGGCGAAGCGGCGCACGTCCTCCTTCATCGGCGACTGCTCAATCAAAGGATGGTCGGGCGCGACGACGACGGCGTTCGCGCCGTAGATGGTGTCAATGCGCGTGGTGAAGACGCGGACGCGCTCGTCCGTGTCTTTAACTTGAAAGTCGATGTATGCGCCTTCGCTCCGGCCAATCCAGTTGCGCTGCATCGTCAGGACGCGCTCGGGCCAGCCCCCTTCAAGCTCGCGCATGTCTTCGAGCAGTTGCTCGGCGTAATTGGTGATGCGCAGGAACCACTGCTCGATGTCGCGCTTCTCAACGGCAGCGCCGCAGCGCCAGCAGACGCCGCCCGACGACTGCTCGTTCGAGAGCACGGTGCCTTCGGCCGGACACCAGTTGACCGGCGACACCTTTTTGTAGGCCAAGCCATGCTCAAGCATCTTCAGGAAGAACCACTGATCCCACCTGTAATACTCGGGCGTGTGTGCCGCAATCTCGCGCCGCCAGTCGAAGCTCAGTCCCAGACGCTTCATCTGCCCGCGCATGTGCTCGATGTTTGCTTCAGTCCAGTCGCGCGGCATCACGCCGCGCTTGATGGCGGCCTGTTCGGCGGGCTGGCCGAAGCTGTCCCATCCGATGGGATGCAGGACGTTAAAGCCCTGCAAGCGCTTGAACCATGCGAGCGCGTCGCCGATTGAGTAGTTGCGCACGTGCCCCATGTGCAGAAAGCCCGAGGGGTAGGGCAGCATCTCCAAACAGTAGAAGTGCTTTTCGCGCGCAGGGTCTCGCTCGACCTCGAACGCGCCCGACTCCTCCCAAGCCTTCTGCCACTTCTCCTCGATGTTCTCGGGGAAATATTTTTCGTCCATGATAGTCCGGTGCCTTTCCTTACGCTTACGGTAAACGACCCGTCAGAGCTTTCTCAAGCTCAACGGAGGGCTGGCCTCAATTTTAGTTGATTGTCGTCGTTAGGAATGTCGCCGCACCGCTCGGCCGCGCGCGATCAAGCGCGGTCGCCACGCTGCGGCACCGTAAGGGGGAGCTTCACTGGATAGTCAAAGCGTCTCATAAGCGAAGTGACATTCTACCTCAAATGCTCGGGTTTAAATGTTATCGCAGGCCGGAACATTTGTCGAACAAATACCGGGCGGCACCCGTCAACGTTTCAGAGTCCCAGAGCCGTGCTGATACGCACGCAGATGTCGCGCAGGACGACGTTCCGCTTCTGCCGGTTCAAGCTGTCCAAAGGGTGCTTGATGTCGTGCGCCGCCTGAATGTTGACCAGTTCCGTCGTCTCGTAGAAGCAGACCTCCAACAGGGCCCAGACGATGACGAGCTGCTTCGTTTTGGCTGCGGCGATGATTCGCGGCAGTTCCTTCTCGCGGATAAAGTCCGAGGCGAGGAAGCCCTGACTTACCAGCAGCACCGCCACCTTGGCGTTCGTCAGCGCCCGGTCTATCTCTTGATTCCAATCGCCGCCGGTCGGTATCTGTTTATCGTCCCAGACCAAAATCTTGTCATGCCACACGAGAGGCTTGTACATGAACTCAAGCCGCTCAAGCCAGACGTTGTCGAGATGACTGTAGCTGATGAAGACCAGTTCGGGCCGGTCGCTTACTTCGGACAGCCCGCCGTTGCCCGGCCTAATGAGTTCTCCGCGCGTGGCTCCAACATCGTCATCCTTGCGCGGCGAACTTATCAGCGCGTTGAGAGACGCGACGAGATTATCTTTCAGCCGACGGATGTCTTCATCATAAAGAATGACCCGCTGTTCCAGGATGTCGAATGGAATGTCGGTCGCGTCCCTCGCAAGCAAGAGAACCCGTTTGTCGAGAGCGAGCGCGTACCCCAGTTCGTACAGGACGTTCGGGTTGCGGCCCGTTAGGTCGGCGATGACGAAATCCGCTTTGGTGATGCTGTTGTGGATGTTTCTTAGAACGCTGCCTGAAAAGCTCAAGGCGTCCGCTCTGATACACGTAGCCCCAACCTCTTGACAGGCAGCTTTGATGGCGGACTGATAAACCTCATCGAAATCCGTACCATCATTTTTGCCGAAAGGCATGAGGGCGAAAACCCTTGGCGGTTGTGAACTCTCAATCACATGGTCGCTCCTTAAATGAGGTTAGGGTTGAGCCGGAGAACATTCATAACTCAGGATTCAGAATACAATAAAAGGTTCGGGGTGGCGAGATTCCGGGCGTCGTCCCTAACTCAGCACGGCGACGCTCCGGACGCAGACTTGGCCGCCCACAAAAACACGGGGCGGCCAAGTCTGCCTCACTTAACGGTGTAAGTGACCCTCTCTTTGCCGAGGAAATCTTTGCCGACAGTCTTCGTCACGAGCCCCGTGTGTTCAAGCTCGAAGTAGGCGCGCTGGACTTCGCCCTTGTCAATTGAGAGCTTCGATGCGAGCGAGGCGGGCGAGGGGAGCGCGTCGCCCGCTGAGATTTGTTTGTCGCGAATGTAGGATTCGATCTGCTGGCGGATTTGTAGATAGTAGGGGCCTTCGCTGCGGTCTTTGAGTTTAATGTCCATCAGTGGTTCTCCTCCGTTTCGGGGCCGTTGACGAAAGAGCGGAGCGCAGCGAGGTTGCAGGCGTCGTCGCAGGTCTCGTCCATTGGCGTCTCCAGAATAAATGCGGCGTGCGCCAGCCGCGGATGAGAGGCGACGCGGCGCAATGCTTCCCATCCGATGTGGCCGTGGCCGATGTGCCAGTGACGGTCTACGCGTGAGTTGTAGCTTGCACGAGAGTCGTTGAAGTGTACGGCGCGCACGTTCTCAAGCTTAACGTTCGCTTCGAGCGAGTCGAGCGCGGCCGAGAGACCGTCCGCGTCGCGTATGTCGTAACCGGCGGTGAAGGCGTGCGCGGTGTCGAGGCAGACTCCCAAGCTCAAACGCTCGCACCGCTCACTAATCTCGCGCAGGTGCTCGAAGCGGTGGCCGATGCACTCGCCCTGCCCGGCCGTGTTCTCAAGAAGGATTTTGAAAGCTTCGAGTTCGAGCCCCGCGCACGCCTCCTGCAAACTTTCGGCGCAGGTGCGCACGCCGTCCGCTTCGCACGCGCCGCGCGCGCTGCCGGGGTGGACGACGAGATAGTCAGCGCCGAGCGCCAAGCCCCGCTCGACCTCTTCGCGGAATGAAGCAATTGACTTCTCGCGCACCGCGGCGTCGGCGGCGGCGAGGTTGATGAGATAGTTGGCGTGGATGACGACGGGCGAGATGCGCGTTTCGGCTCGCACGCGCTTGAAGTTCTCGACCTCTTCATCTTCGAGCGGCCGTGCCTTCCACCCGCGCGGGTTGCGCGAAAATATCTGCACCGTCTCCGCGCCGAGAGACTGCGCCTTGAGCAGAGCGTTGTGCAGGCCGCCCGCAATCCCTGTGTGGAGCCCGATGCGTGGCCGGGTCAGGGAAGCGTCGGCGTTTGCGCCGACGACTTTGACTTCATTGTCGTTGACTCCGGCGGTGCTACTGCTCATCGCGCGGCTCTCCGTTCCACCTCTTCCATCACACGCAGCACGTTGCCGCCGAGAATGTTGGTCACGTCTTCGGCGGTGTGGCCGCGCCGCAGAAGCTCGGCCGTCAGATTCGGCAACTCCGCGACCGAGGAGAGCCCGGCGGGCGTAGATTGTATGCCGTCGAAGTCCGAGCCACAGCCGACGTGCTCGATGCCGACGAGGTTGATGATGTGCTCTACGTGGTCTGCAACGCGCGTGAACGGGACAGGTGCGAGGCGCGCGGCGTACTCGCGCTCGCGCACGCGGTCGCAGGCGATGCGCTTTGCCGAGCCGCGTCCCACGGCCTTGCGCCCGGCCTCGTCAATGAGAGATTGAATCTCGCTTTCGACCGCGTCCTTGCGCTCCTTCCAGCCGGGTTCGAGGAAGCCGGGATAGAAGACGACCGAGACGACGCCGCCCGTTTGCGCGACGGCGCGAATCTGTTCGTCCGTCAGGTTGCGTGCGACGTTCACCAGCGCGCGACAGTTCGAGTGCGAGGCGATGATGGGCGATGTAGAAGCCTCAAACATGTCCCAGAAGGTCTTGTCCGAGACGTGCGACACGTCCACCAACATGCCAAGCCGATTCATCTCGCCGATGACACTCCGGCCGAAGTTGTCGAGCCCGCGCCCCTCGCCTTCGGTGTCGCCCGAAGAGCCGGCCCAAGAGAGGCTGTGAGTCCACGTCGGCGTCATGTAGCGCACGCCCATGCGGTAGTAGCGTTCGACCGATTCAAGCTTCTCGTCAATCGCATAGCCGCCTTCGAGCCCGAGCAGCGCAGCGAGCTTGCCCTCGACGGCCGCGCGCCGCACGTCGGCAGCCGTCGTCGCGAGCGTCCACGTCTCAGGGTGTTGCACGGCGAGCGCGCGGACAGCGGCTATCTGTTCATCCGCTCGCGTGACGGCGCGCTCTCCGCCTAAGCCGTAGAACTCGGGCTCGACCCAGATGGAGAAGAACTGCGCGTCCAAGCCCCCCTCGCGCATGCGCACGGCGTCGAGATGCGTCGTCGTCAGCCGCGTGTTGATGTCCGCGCCCTCGTCGAGCATGAACTGCACCGTGTCGGCGTGCATATCTACGGCGACGGCGCGGCGGTGAATCAAGAGAGCGTCGTGAATCTTGTCTGCGTCCAATCTAACCTCTGATGTGTAGTGGCCGCCGAACCGAAGGGCGAGCGGGAACGCACACGTTTGCGCCGCCGCCGACCTTCACGCGAACGGTCGGAAAAGAAGAAGAGGCGGGGCGTTCGCAGGGCCCCGCGTCCCGAAATATTAAAAGCCGTGGTGTGGATGGTACGTCGCGCGCGGCGGGCGAATCAAGCGCGTGGCTCGCGGCCGAAGCTCGTCTCGGATGAAGGCTCGGTCGGCGGGCTCTGTGCGGAGGGCTGCGAAGTGGGCGCGTCCGTCGGCTCTTTGAGCCACGCGCCGAGGCTGTCCAACTCAAGATTGGTTGGCGTCCTCCCGAAGCGTTCGCGGTACTTTCTGCGCGCCCTGCGCGTCGCGATCCAGACGGGAATCGAGGCAAAGAGGACGATGATGATGACTCTCACAAAGATGGCAACTACGTCTCCCATGCAAACCTCCTGCGGGTTAGCCGCGCGCCGTCTCGCGTATGCGCCGGAGGGCTGCGGCGGCTCCGATTGTCGGCTCATTCTGCACGGGTTTCGCAACCTTGCCAAGCGAGTTCGGTTTAAGGTATCGTGCCATTCTTGAAAACCCTGTTACAAGAAATCATCGCGTTCAGAAATTTTAACCGGACTTTGACCCCGTCCTTCGCCGCCGCCGCCCGACACAGACGAATCAAGTCCCGCATCGTGCGCCGCGGTGTAGCCGGGGCCAACTAAGGAGTAAGTGAAGAGATGTTCAACGACGACTTGAGGATGAAGGACGTAAAGACGCCGACCATCGCCTCCGAGGTCTGGCACAACGGACGCTTCATCAAGTGGGACGATGCGCGCGTGCACGTGATGTCGCACGTCCTGCACTACGGGTCGAGCGTCTTCGAGGGCATACGTTGCTACAAGACGAAGCGCGGGCCCGCCATCTTCCGTCTGCACGAGCACATACAGCGGTTGTTGAACTCGGCGAAGATTTATCGCATGGCGCACGCGTGGTCGCTCGCGGAGTTGTGCGATGCATCCGTCCAGCTTGTCACGCGCAGCGGCTTGCAGCAGTGCTACATCCGCCCGATCATGTTTCGCTCGCTTGATGAAGAGCGCCCGGCCTTTGGCGTCAACCCGTTTCCGAACCCGATGGCCTGCTACATCGGCGCGTGGGACTGGGGCAAGTACCTCGGCGACGAGGCCATCGAGCAGGGCGTTGACGCGTGCGTCTCTTCGTGGAATCGCCTGACGCCGAACTCGATGCCCGCGATGGCGAAAGCGGGTGCCAATTACATGAACTCGCAGCTTATCAAGATGGAGGCCATCACGAACGGCTATGCCGAGGGCATCGCCTTAGACGACCGCGGCTTCGTCTCCGAGGGGTCGGGCGAGAACATCTTCCTCGTACACGACGGCAAGGTTGTGACGCCACCGCTCGCCTCGTCCATCCTTCCGGGCATCACGCGTGACAGCGTCATCGAAATCTGCCGCGCGCTCGAAATCCCGCTCGTCGAATCGGGCATCCAGCGCGCCGCGCTCTACGTCGCCGACGAGTTGTTCTTCTCGGGCACGGCCGCGGAGATAACTCCCATCAGAAGCGTTGACCGCATACCCGTCGGCGAGGGACGACGCGGCCCCGTGACCGAGCGCA
>JAVXWN010000231.1:0-16725 GCA_032230645.1 Acidobacteriota bacterium
GGCGGCGGCCATCCTAACGCCCGAGACCGTGACGCTCCACAACGTGCCTTACGTGCGCGACTGCATGACGCAGCGTCGCCTGCTCGAAGACTTGGGCGCGACCGTGCTCGTGCCCGACCTGCGCACGCACAAGATCACGGCGGCAAACATCGAGTTGTTCGAGGCACCTTACGAGCTTGTGAAGACGATGCGCGCCTCTGTGCTCGCGCTCGGGCCGCTCGTCGCGCGCTTCGGCAAGGCGAAGGTCTCTCTGCCCGGCGGCTGCGCCATCGGCACGCGCCCGATTGATTTACATCTCGAAGCCTTGAAGCTCCTCGGCGCGGAGGTGCGTCTTGAGTCGGGCTACGTCGTCGCTCGCGCGCCCACGGGTGGAAGACTCGTCGGCGCGGACGTGACCTTTCCGAAAGTGACCGTGACGGGGACGGAGAATCTGCTGATGGCGGCGACGCTCGCGCGCGGGACGACCGTGTTGAGAAACGCTGCGTGCGAACCCGAGGTCGCAGACCTCGCAGACCTTCTCAACCGCATGGGCGCGCGCGTGCGCGGCGCGGGCACCGATACCATCACTATCGAGGGCATCGCACAACTCGGCGGCGCGGAGCACACGATCATCCCCGACCGCATCGAGACGGGCACGTTCCTTGTCGCCGCCGCCATCACGAATGGCGAGCTTGAGGTTAAGGACTGCCAGCCTCTTCATCTCGGCGCGGTCATCGAGCGTCTGCGCGGCGCGGGCGTCGAGATCGAAGAGGTCAACCCGACGACGCTGCACGCACGCCGCTCGGCGTCGGGGCTCGTCGCGCGCGACGTGACGACCGAGCCTTACCCCGCCTTTCCCACAGACATGCAGGCGCAGTACATGGCGCTGATGACGCAGGCGCAAGGCAGAGCGCGCGTCACCGAGACCATCTTCGAGAACCGCTTCATGCATGCCTCCGAGATGCAGCGCATGGGCGCGACCATCCGCATCGAGAGCCATAACACGGCCGTCGTCGAAGGGCCGTCGGAATTGATGGGGGCGCGCGTGCAGGCTTCCGACCTGCGCGCTTCGGCGTGCCTCGTCCTTGCGGGTCTCGCTGCACAGGGCGAGACCATCATCGAGCGCGTCTACCACATCGACCGCGGCTACGAGAAGATAGAAGCGAAGCTCAGTGCCGTCGGCGCTAGTATCGAACGCCTGCGCGAATCGGTCACGGCGCAACTGCCACCCGTGGAGAGCGTCACGGCATGATGACGGGGACGAGTTTAGGAGACTTGCGCGGCGCGAACACCGCGACGAGGGAAGAGCTAAGGCGACAACTGCTCGCGCTCGTCCTCGCGGCGGTGCTCGTCTGGTACACGCTGGTCGTTCCCGCGAACGCGTCCGCGCGCAGTTACGTCGGCATGAGCCCGGATGATGAAGGGCTCGACGGCGAAGTGCGCGGTGTCGGTGTGCCTGTTGAGAAAGACGAATCCAAATCAGTTGATGAGCTGGACTGGCCCGAGTTCATCTACCCTGACGGCAATTAGCGCGCGGCAAAGTTTATGACGAAGAGTGAGGACTGCATCTTCTGCAAGATAGTGGCGGGCGAGATTCCCGCGACGAAGGTTTTCGAGGACGAGCGCGCCGTTGCCTTCCGCGACATCAACCCGCAGTCGCCGACACATGCGCTCGTCATCCCGCGCGCGCACATCGCGTCACTGAACGAAGCGTCCGAGTCGGATGAAGCACTGCTCGGACACCTGCTGCGCGTGGCTGCGCGCATTGCACGTGAAGAGGGGCACGCCGATACGGGTTATCGCACAGTCATCAACACGGGCGCGCACGCGGGACAGACGGTCTTTCACATTCACGTACACGTCCTCGGTGGCCGTGCTCTCATCTGGCCGCCGGGCTGAGGTCTTCCTTAGCCGCCGCGCGCGCCGCAGCCGTCTCTTCCGTCCGTTGCGCGCGCTCCTCTTTGAGCAGTGATGTCTCGTACTTCACCTCGCCGACGAGCGTGTCCATGATCGCCTTTGCGAAGCCGAGAATGGCCGGCCCTAAAACGACGCCGGGGATGCCGAAGGCGTAGACGCCCGTGACGAGGCCGACGAGCATCCAGTAGAAGTTGAAGCGCTCGGCACTACGCGCGGCGAGCTTGGGCCGTATCACGAGCGACGAGCAGATGGTGATGGCGAGGCCGATGAGCAGATACGCACCGGCCGCGCCCGGCCTGTGCTGAAAGACGAGCAGGTAGATGGCGATGGGGATATAGACCGCCCACTCGCCGACGAGAGGGAAGAAGCCGACGAGGAAGGTGACGAGCGCGAGCGCCACCGCGAGCGGCACGCCGAACAAGAGGTTCATGATGAGGATGACCACGGCTTTCAAAGTCTGGTCAACCATCACGGCAAAGAGCGCGCCGCGCAATGCGCCGCCGACGTTGACGACCAGCCGCTCGTAGAAGGGCATGAAGTCGCCCGGCACCCGCAGCTTGATGTAGGCCACGAGGCGCAGGCGCTGCGTCAGCACGTAGAAGAGCGTGAAGAAGAAGACCGTGGCCGAGACGAGCAGTAGCGCCGAACGCTTCTTGAATTCCACGAAGGCTTGGCCCGAGCGCGTGACCGCCTCGGCGAAGGCCGTCTGCAATGCGGCGCGCGTGTTCTCGACCGAGACGTACTCGGAGAGCGAGCGGCTGATGCTCTCAATAATCTGGTCGTGCTGCTCGGTGACGCGCGCAGAGTAGCCGCTCATCTCGTGCCAGCCGTAGCCGACGGTCGCGGCCAGCGGGATGAGGATGAGCGCAATGGTGATGAGCGCGCTCCCGGCGCGCGCTCTCAGATGCCGCTCAAGCCACTCCTGAACCGGGAGCAGATAAACGCCCGCCACGGTGCCGAGCATCAGCGCCACCAAAATCTCGCCGAGCAGCCGCACGAAGAGAAAGAGCGCCAGAGCGGTCGCGGCCGCGTAGATTGCCGCGCGCTTGGCCTCGCCCACCGTCACGTCGCCCAGTCGCTTCGTCTCGTCGTCACGCGCCATAAGCGTCGTACTTTATCACGCGACTTGTGGCTAGAGTCTGTCTTCGCGGCAACAAATTCAAGGCGGCCGGAGTGAAAGGATGAGAGATGAAGGATGAGGGAATGAAGGATGAAGGTTAGGCAGTCTTTACTTCATCCCTTATCCCTCATTTGTGTGCGGGAGCGAAGACGGGTAAACTCTGCGTTTCGGTTTTCATCCTATTTTCGGAAGAGTTTGCACAGAGAAGCCATGAGTAGTAAGAGAGAGACACCGCTCGAAGTTTTTCTCGACGGGCATACGGACGAGGCTTGGCGCAAGGCGCTTCAGTCGCTCCTGCCCTCGATTCACGAAGTTGACAGGACGGCGACGCAAATTTGGTTTCGCTTCTTTCCGCTGGCGCTGCTGCGCGCCTTCGAGGCGGCGGAAGACCCCGCGCGTCTGGCGCAGGAGCTTCTGATGCAGGGCCGTTGGTATCTCAAAGACCAGACCGACTCCTCGCACACGTTCCTCTACGGCCACCGCTTCTGGCCCGAGACGAAGCGCGCTGTCACGCGACTCGCCGAACAGGGCGGCGCTGTGGTGGTGGCGGGGCGCACGCTCGAAGAGGTGGTGCGCGAAGTGGCGCGCGCGGTCGCGGCCGAACGCAAGGTTGAAGAGTCGCTGCTTGTAGGCATCGCCGCCGTCGGACTGATGACCTTGCAGCAGGTGGGGCTCGGAGAGTTTAAGAAGAGCGCGGGCGAAGTGCTCATTGACCGCCGACACTTGAAGCGCACGCCCGAAGAGATTCTACGCGAGAGGGCGAAGGACGATGGGCAGGGACTCTTCGGCTTCCTGCGCACGACCGACAAGCAGTGGACTGTCGTCTGGGACGAGAACGCGGACGACCGACGCTTTCGTGCCGTCAACATGCAGGAGGTCGCCACGGGCGCGGCCAACGACAAGCGGCCCTGGCACGAACAAGACCCGCGCTGCACCGTCGAAGAGGGGCCCATCCCCGTGCAGTGCCGCTCGGCCTCTTGCGGCACGTGCTGGGTCGGCGTGCTTGGCGGAGCCGAGAAGCTCACGGAGACCGACTGGCGCGAGCGCAAGATGATGCCGCTCTTCGGCTACATCGAGACGGACGAGCCGCGCCCGCTCATACGTCTTTCGTGTCAGGCGCGCGCCGTGGGTTCCGTCTCAGTCGTCATCCCGCCGTGGAACGGCTACTTCGGCAAGTACCTGAAACGCATGAAAGAGGGAACGACGGAAGAGGCGAGCGAGGCGGTTGCGGGTTAATAATGTCGGAGACGAAGACAGATTAATAATGTCGGAGACGAAGACAGACCGCGCGGGCGGCACACCGCCGCAGGGGCCGCCCGCGATACAGCGCGACGCACAGGGGCGCATCGAGCCCACTTCGCTCGCCGACCTCATCCAGTGGTTCCTCGACTACGACGAGCGCGTCGCGGTCGTGCGCTTCCCCGCGGTCGAGGCGCTCTTTCAGTGGCGGCAGCAGGAGGAGTTGAAGGGACGCGCCGACTCTCTCGGCTTCAACCGCGCCGAAGACCGGCTCGCCGTCGGCGTCATGCAGGCGCTCGTCGAGTACGACACCGAAGTCGCGCTGCACGGCTGGATCGGAGAGCTTATCTCTGCGCTCGAAGATGCACGCCGGACGAACGAGGCGATAGCCGAAAGCTACGGCCTGCGACCTTCGGAAAGCACGTCGGTCGTCTCAGAGGCCGAGAAGATTCCCTCGCGTCGCGAGCGCGACGTTTACCTGAACTGCTGCTGGTTGGAGACGCTCTGCACCGCCGAGGCGCGTGTGCTGGGCTGGGCTTATCAAGGGCTCTACGGCCGGGCCTTTCATCCTGATAATTTTTAAGAGGTAATCATCAATGCCGGAAGAGAGACCCACTTACGCGAACAACTCGCAGACCGTGGTCGTCGCCGCCGATACCTTCGAGTTCGAGACGCTCGAAGAGTCGAACGGCCACGCGACGGTCGTGCGCTTCAGCGTCGAGAACCCCGAAGTGCGCCCCGGCGACGTGCTGCTCGTTCTCTCGGGCAGCGACATACACTTTCACGGCATGATCGGCATGATCGAGGACGGACGCGGCGTCGCCACCGACCGGCGCGGCTCGCTCCTTCCTTCGACCGTGCAGTAACTTTCGCGCACGAAACGTTTCGCGCATCCCAATGTGCGTTGCCGCACAAACGCTCTCGGGCCTCGCGCGTCCGAAAAAAGTTGACAACGGCGCTCGGCCGGATTAGGCTTCCCGCGCATCATTAGTCAAAGGGCGTTCCCGACTACGTTACTTGCCCGACCACTCACCGACGAACTCCCTGACTAACGACATCAGCGGCTGCGCATCGCGCAGTCACACCTTCTTTGTTCCCGTAGAGTTTTCCGAGAGCCGGCGCGTGCGGCCTTAGGTGCCGGCGACTTTCAGGTGCATGCCCCTGTGCGCTCGAAAGCCGTCGGGGTGCCTTGTCTGCCTTCGGCCGACCGGCCATTCCCCCGGACGACTCACGCATGCGGCACGTGGCGCGATGCCCCTTCGCGCTGTGCGCCGCACACAGGCACTTGCGGGAGCGAAGAACTTCCTTCCAGGGCTTACCCAAGGGCGACAAGACCGGGCGCGGCGACTCTCACGCGCGCGCGCCAAAGCACACACCTTCCCCTCGGGGGCTTTCTACGTCCCCGGGTCGCCAGAGGAGAGACCATAATGAAAATCCTGAAACTGGCAGTCGTGACGGCCTTCGTCATAGCGCTCGGGCTCGCGACTGCCTCGCGTTCCGGCGTTCACAGCCAGACCGCGGCTGAGGCCCCCGCAGGCTTCGACAACTTGACCAACGGCCTCGTCAGTCAGGCCACGTTCAACGCAGACCTCGCCGTCTTCGAGGAGCGCGACGACATCGCCAAGGGGCTCGGCCCCGTCTACAACACGCAGTCCTGCGCCGAGTGCCACCAGAACCCTGTGTCAGGCGGCATCAGTCAGATCACCGAGTTCCGTGCCGGTCACCTCGACGGCGCTGGCAACTTCGTTGACGCGCCCGGCGGCTCGCTCTTAAACGACCGCGCCACCAACGCTGCGATACAGGAGCGGCGACCGGGCACCGAGACCGTCTTCAGCTTCCGCACTTCGCTCAACACGCTCGGCGACGGCTTCGTCGAAGCCATCTCCAACACCACGCTCCAGAACATCGCCAACGCGCAGCCCGGCCAGAGCGGCAACCAGATCGCAGGCCAGCTCATCGCCGTCCCCGTCGCCGAGGCCGGTGGCGCGACGCGCTTCGGGCGCTTCGGCTGGAAGAACCAGCAGGCCAGCCTGCTCTCGTTCTCGTCCGACGCCTACCTGAACGAGCAGGGCATCACCAACCGCTTCAATCTCGTCGAGAACACTTCGCTCGGCAACTCGGTCGCGGCCTTCGACCCTGTGCCCGATACACAGCCCTGCGCCCCCGGCACGCCTGACGCGGGACAGAACTGCGGCGAAGACCCTGACGAGGACATCGTCGCCTTCGCCGAGTTCATGCGCGCGACCAAGGCCCCGCCGCGCGACAACACCGTCGCCAACAGCGCCGACGGCGTTGCGGGCTCGAACCTCTTCAACCAGATTGGCTGCAACATCTGCCACGTCCGCACTATCACGACCGCCGTGGCGGGCACGCTCATCAACGGCGGCGCGTTCACCGTCCCGGCCGCTCTGGGTAACAAGAACATCCACCCCTTGAGCGACTTCCTGCTCCACAACGTCGGCACGGGCGACGGCATCGTGCAGAACGGTGGGCAGTCAACCGCCAACAAGCTGCGCACCGCGCCGCTCTGGGGCATGCGCACGCGCGGTCGTCTGATGCATGACGGCGAGACGACGAACCGCAACGACTCCATACTTCGCCACGCGGGCGAGGCGACCGGAGTCATCAACAACTACCGCTCTCTCTCAACCACGCAGAAGAATCAGCTCATCACCTTCCTCCAATCGCTCTAGGTCAAGGGGTAAGGATGAAGACCGCAAGAATGAAAGATGAAGACGGAAGTGATAGCACAACTGCTATCACTTCCGTCTTCATCTTTCGTAATTGAGTATCACGGGTGCGAGTCATTACTGCGAGCGATAACGACCTACCTTCAGAGAAGCAAACCGAGATGAGGACACGAACACTGACGTGCGCGCTTGCCGCGCTCGCCCTCGCGGCCACGCTCTGCGCGTGCGCCGCCGCACCACAGCCCGCGGCCGAGAACGCTCAGCGCGCAGCCGTTCAAGCAACGCCCGCCACAGCGCAGGAGTCACCTGCTGCTGCTGCTGTCGCCGCATCGCCCGACCCGGCGACGCAGGACGTTAAGTCGTCGCCACGACCCGCAGATGTGCGCGCCGCGCTTGAACGCACATACAAGGGCGCGGTCGCGTTTGACGAGCACGCGCCGAACGTCGCCGTGGTCGGCGACTTCAACGGCGACGGCTCCGAAGACTTGATGGTCGAAGCGCGCCCCGCGCCGGGCCGCATCAACGAGTTGAATGACGAGCTGTCGAACTGGATCGTCTCAGACCCGCGCACGGTCAGGCCGCCCGACCCGCGCGACTTCGACCCGCATCAGGGCGTGCAGAAACTCGCGCCGCGCACCTCGCGTCCGCGCATCGAGCCCACGGACGCGCTGCTCATCGTCGTACACGGTTACAAGGAGCAGGGATGGCATAACCCCGAAGCCTTGCAGACCTTCCTGCTCAAGAACGTGGCCGGGACTGAACTGCGCGCCGAAGCGCGCGCGGGCGCGCAGGCCGCTGCACGGAAGGGGACGCCGCGTCTCGTCGGCGACGTACTTCACGAAAGGCTCGAAGGCGAGCAGGGCTTTCTCTACTGGACGGGAGCGACCTACGGTTGGTTCCATTGAAGCGGAGTTCAATCCGCGTTGAAAGAAGATAGTAGCGGTGACGAAAAAACTTCGGAGCTTCAGTCCTGTTTAATAGCGTCGCATCGGGCTGGTCTTTCCGTCCCGCCGACTTTTTCGTTAAGACGAAGACGGTGCCACCGTCTTCATGTCGCGTCCAAGCGGCGTCGGCTTCGATGAGCGAGGCGCGTGCGCGAATGCCTGCGAGGCCGCGCCCCTTAAGCGCCTTCCGATTGTCGGCGTCGAAGCCCCGGCCGTCGTCGGAGAGCTTGAGGTGAAAGTCTCCCACACGATGAGGAAGGGATGAGGGATGAAGGATGAGGGAATGAATAATGGAGAGGTTGCCTTTTATTCATCCCTCATCCCTTCAACGCATCCACGTGTCGCGGTTGTCGAAGTAGTCGGGGGAGCGGTCGGGATGTTGTTGGTGAAACACTTCGTAGCGCGCGAGGAGGTTTTGGTAGCGGCGCTCGGAGGAGGGCAGCGGGCGATGTGGAATCACTTGCAGGTGGCGCTCAACCTTCCAGATGTTCTTCTTCGAGAAGCGCCAGTCGTAGTCGCCCAGTTCGTACATGCTCGCCAGCCCATAGCCGGTGATGCGCGCCGTCGTGTCTACATACGGGTCGAAGTAGCTGTAGGCGAGATGCCGCAGGCTTCGGAAGACGGGGCGGCGTCCGTGAAGCCCTGTGTCGCGCGAGCGCGCGACCGAGCCCCAACGACCGCGCTCGCGGAAGACGAAGATGACGTGGTCGAGTTTGTCCTGTGATTCGAGACTCAGCAGAAGCGGCGGGTAGCCGTGCTGTTCGAGTATGACCGCTGCCGACAGCGCCGCTTCGAGACAGTGCGCCTCGCCTTGCCGCACGACCTCGCGAAAGCTGCGAAGCGTCGCCCCGCAACGTTCCCAGTTGTAACGCATCCCCGTCAGCATGCGCTGCACGCGCGCGGGCGTGCGGTGCGCGGCGATGACCGCGCGCTCGCGCGCCGTGAACTCCTCAAGCCCGGGCCTTTCACACATCATCTCAACGAATAACAAAAGCGGGGGCGGAAGGCAAAGCCTTTTGCCTTCACTTGAAATGTGCTCACGGTTTGATGTAAGACATGG
Source organism: Acidobacteriota bacterium (assembly GCA_032230645.1). Classification (GTDB taxonomy): domain Bacteria; phylum Acidobacteriota; class Blastocatellia; order Pyrinomonadales; family Pyrinomonadaceae; genus QHXN01. Next base: position 8,950 of record JAVXWN010000231.1, read on the forward strand.
CGGAGACGAAATCATTCTGTTATCTTTAACTGGCGCACGCGAAGTCTTACGTGCGCGGGCCTTGACGGGGCAGGTGCCCACGCGGGCAGCGGAATTTTATCGGGCAAGCAGGGTAGAGTTTTCGTGAGTACAAAAGGTTCAACTTCCCCCTCGAAGCTGCTGACGCGCGCGGAGCAAGAAGTGCAGTCCGCAGCGGAGCGTTTAAATTCTCAGACCGAAGACGCGCTCGCCGCGGTCGCCGCGCGCCAGACGCCCGGCGGCGTTGACGAGCTTGAGGCATGCGCCGACCGTTTGGAGCGCGCCGCGCGCGACCTCTCGGTCGCACTGCGCGAGCTGGTCGAAGAGCGTCGAGAGAAAGATAAGCTCTAACTTAACGGGACACGAGTTTCGTCCGAACTATCACAGGAGCGCCGCCGCCCGCCGCACGCCTTGCGCGTATGGGGGCACGCGCTCCTGTAGTGTGTAGGCTCCGCATTTGTTCAAGAGGTCAACAAAGAAGAGGTGGATAGTTAATGGTGAATGGCAGCGGCGCTCTCTTTCATCTTGAAAGCTGATTGTGCAGCCTCCATTTACCATCTACTATTAACTATTCACTATTCATTAGGGAGAAATTTATGGCCGCCATCAAACAGAGTGTCGCACGCGAGCACGGGCGCAAGCGGACGGACGTGGGGCTTGATGCTGTAGGCATCCGGCCCGAGTCGGAGGTCTACTGGAATCTGAACACGCCCGAGCTTTATGAAATCATCGCGCGCCGGGGCGAAGGCGTCTTCTCGGCGCACGGCGCGCTGCTGGTTGATACGGGCGAGCACACGGGGCGCGCTGCAAAGGACAAGGCCATCGTTCGCGAGCCCTCTTCGGAAGAGAAGGTCTTCTGGGGTGAGGTTAACAAGGACTTCACGCAAGAAAAGTTCGACCGGCTGCGCGAGCGCATGATGAAGTACGCGGGCGGGCGCGAACTCTTCGTGCAGGACACATACGCCGGAGCAGACCCGCGCTATCGCCTGCCCGTCCGCATCGTGACGGAGCTGGCATGGCACTCGCTCTTCGCACGCACGATGTTCATCAACGACGACGCGGGAGCGGAGCGTCATAGCCCTGAGTTCACCATCGTCAACATCCCGAGCTTCAAGGCCGACCCCGCAACGGACGGCACGCGCTCCGAGACTTTCATCCTGATGGACTTCGCGCAGCGGCTCGTCCTCATCGGCGGAACCTCTTACGCGGGCGAGACGAAGAAGTCGGTCTTCACCATTCTCAACTACCTTCTGCCGCAGCGCGGCGTGATGTCTATGCACTGCTCGGCGAACGTGGGGCAGTCGGGCGACGTGGCGATCTTCTTCGGGCTGTCGGGAACGGGCAAGACGACCTTGAGCGCAGACCCCGAGCGTCGTCTTATCGGCGACGACGAGCATGGATGGAGTGATGACGGCGTCTTCAACTTCGAGGGCGGCTGCTATGCGAAAGTCATTAAGCTCTCCGCGGAGGCCGAGCCCGACATCTATCGCACCACGCGCATGTTCGGTACCGTCATGGAGAACGTCGTGTTCGACCCGCAAACACGCATCCCTAACCTCGACGACGCCTCGAAGACCGAGAACACACGCGCCGCTTATCCTCTGACCTCGATACCGAACATCGTGACCGAGGGCTACGGCGGCCACCCCTCGAACATCATCATGCTGACGGCCGACGCTTTCGGCGTGCTCCCGCCCGTGGCGCGGCTCACGCCCGAGCAAGCGATGTATCACTTCCTCTCGGGCTACACGGCGAAGGTCGCGGGAACGGAGCGCGGAGTGACCGAGCCGCAGGCGACCTTCTCCACCTGCTTCGGCGCGCCCTTCATGGTGCTGCACCCCGGCGTCTACGCAGACCTGCTCGGCCGTAAGATTCAGGAGCACAAAGCCGACTGCTGGCTCGTCAACACCGGCTGGTCGGGCGGCGCTTACGGCGAGGGGCAGCGCATGAAGATCAAGTACACGCGTGCCATGATACGCGCCATCCTTAACGGCTCGCTCGCGCAAATCGAGACGCACCCCGACCCGGTCTTCGGCGTCCACGTGCCCGTCTCGTGCCCAGACGTGCCGCCGGAAGTTCTCAACCCGCGCGACACTTGGAAAGACGCGAACGCCTACGACCAAAAGGCGGGCCACCTCGCGCGGCTCTTCAACGCGAACTTCACGAAGTACGAGGCCGGTGTCTCGCGGGAAGTGCGCGCCGCCGCGCCGAAGGCGGGGTGAAGTCGAAGTCACGTTTCGGAGCGAAGGGCGGCGCGTTCGAGTGCGCCGCCCTTCTGCTACGATCTACTTCTTCTTGTCGTGCGTCTCGCCGCGCGCCGCGCGCATGTCTTTGATGATGCGGCGCGCGAGGTCGGGCGCGGCCGAGTTGCCGTCGAAGGCCGTGACCTTGCCCGAGGCGAGCAGCACGCCCGTCGCGCGGTCTGTGACCTTATAGGTGAAGGTGAAGGTGAAGAGCGGCCGATTCACTTCGATGAGGAGGTCGGCCACCTCGCTCTTCTTGTATTCGTCGAAGATGAGCAGCCCCCACGCCTCGAACTCATCGCGCTTACGCAGTTCGTTCTGGAGCTGGACAGGCTCGAAGTAGGAGGTGCCCGAGCGGACGTAGAGCGTGCGCGCGCGAGCGAGCAGCGCCCGCGGGCTCTTGTCGGCGAGCTTCGCCGCCTGCTCTTTGGCGAACTCCTCCTCGGCCGTCTCGCGCAGGCGCTTCTCCTTGAACTCGTCGGTGACGCGCTCCTCCGGGCTCTGCGGCGGGCGCACGGTGACGGTGACCTGACCCTGCTGCGCAAAGACCGCGTGGCTTGCGAATGCGAAGAGGGCGACCGCCGTGAGCCACCCCAAAACTTCCAGAACTCTCTTCATGATGAGCAACCTCCTGGCGTGCCTTTCTCTCTCCGTCGGTTCGTTGTCGATGTTCATAAGTCACTGCCCCACGCCGTCGAAGTTGGCAAGAGGCGTGCCGCTACGTGACGGCGGGAAAAAGCGTGGATGCGTCGCGCGCGGGCGCGCGTGGATGCAAGCACGCTTGTCATGTGAAAGAAAATTGCGACGGCCTTACACTCACGGATTGGAGAAGGATGAAACCCGCTCTGTCTTTAATCCGTCTTTCAATCTGTAATCCGCAATCCGGCTCCCGGTGAAGGGCGCTTACAAGGACTTTCGCGGGCGTTTCTGGCAAGATAGGGGCGAGATGGCTGAGAGCATGAACAGCAGCGGCAGGTCGGTCGGCGCGGGGCGCGCGGATGGCGCGGCCACGCTCGACATGGTGGTCGAGACCGTGCGGCGCATCCTGCGCGCCGACACGACCAGCATCGCCAGCTTCTCGGAGGCCGAGCGCACGGTGACGTGGCTTGCGACAAGCGGCTTTCGCAAAGCGGGCGCGGGCAGCGGAGGAATCGTCAACCCCTTGCGCGGCGAGTTCGCCGAGCGCGCGGCCTTTCTCAGCCGCGAGAGTGACGAGCCGATCATCGAGGTGCGAGGTCTTGCGGGCGACCTGCCCGCAAGCGAGTTCCCGCTGCACAGCGCGGAGGGCGTGCGCGACATCGCGTTCGCGCGCCTCAGAGCACGCGGCGAAAATCTGGGCGTGCTCGCCGTCGGCTACCGCGACCATCATCGCTTCACGGCCGAGGAGCGACAACAGCTCGAAGGCTTAGCCGACATGGCCGCGCTCGCGCTCGACAACTCTCGACTGCTCGACACGCTCGGCGCGGCCAAGCGCGTCTGGGAGCAGACCTTCGACGCCATCCCCGACGGCATCATCGTCCACGACGACCGGATGCGCGTCGTGCGCTCGAACATGGCCGCCGCCGAAGCGATGGGGCTTCACCCTTCCGAGGTCGCGGGGATGCAGTGCGCCGAAGCCTTCGCGCGTCTCTTCGGCGAGCGCGCCGCCGCATACCACATGCGGCCCGGCACGCCGCGCATCACAAGCTCCTTCGAGCTACAGGCCGAAGACGGCCGCCGCTACCTCGTCGCGGTCGCGCCCCTTTCGAGTCTGGAGTCTGGAGTCTGGAGTCTGGAATCAGAGGGCGTTGAGCAGACGCAGCCCGACTCTGGTGTTCAAAGTAGCTGGAGCGTTATCACGTGGAGCGACATCACGACGCTTGCGGAGGTGCAGGAGCAGCTTGCGCGCTCGCGTCGGCTCGCGACCATCGGGCAACTCGCGGCGGGCGTGGCGCACGAGATCAACAACCCGCTCGCCGCCATCACCACCTGCGCCGAGGCGACGCTGCGCGACCTGAAGTCGGAGCCCGAGACGGCGCGGCTCTCCGAAGCGCGGCAGTGGGACTATTACCTCGAAGAGATCGTCCGACAGGCGCTCCGCTGTAAGCAGATTACGCGCGGACTGCTCGACCTCTCGCGGCAGAAGCGCGCGCGGCGCGAGTCCTTAGACCTCAATCGCGTAGTCCAACAGGCGGCGCAAATCTTCGAGCGGCGCGGAAGCGACGACCGCGTCGGCGTCGAGGTGCGGACAGACCCCGCGGTCGGCGAGGTGGCGACCGACGAGGCGATGGTGCGGCAGATTCTCGACAACCTCCTGTCGAACGCGCTCGACGCGGTCGCAAAGGGCGGCCACATACGCGTCTCGACCATCCTTGAAGGCGAGCGCGTGCGGGTCGAAGTTGAAGACGACGGCCCCGGCATCGCGCCCGAGACGCTGGCGCGCGTCTTCGATCCCTTCTTCACCACCAAAGACCCCGGTTGCGGCGCGGGGCTCGGCCTCGCCATCTCGCTCACGCTGGCCGAAGCTCTGGGCGGCGCGCTCACCGTCGAGTCCAAGCCCGGTGCGGGCAGTCGCTTCCGTCTCTGGCTCCCACGCCGCACTCCCGAAAAACAGTGATGAGTGATAAGCGATAAATGGTAAGATGTGCGCCCGACCGACTTCTGCCGATTTGTCACTTGTCACTCGTCACTTGTCTCTGTTCCTATGAGTAGAAAAATTCGCGTGATGGTCGTTGACGACGACGCGGTGCTGCGCAAGCTCGTGTCCGATCAGGTCGCGCGCATGGGGTTTGACTCGACACCGGCCGCGTCGGGCGAGGAGGCTTTGGAGATGCTCGCCAAGAGCGACTTCGACGTGGTGCTTTTGGACATACGCATGCCGGGGCTCTCGGGGCTCGACACCTTGCGCGAGGTGCGCAAGCTCGAAGACTCGCCCGAGGTCATCATGCTCACCGCCGACACTTCGCTTGGCACAGGCATCGAGGCGATGCGGCTCGGCGCATACGACTACCTCACCAAGCCCGCCATGCTCGACGAGATAGAGGCCGTCATTCGTAAGGCCGACGAGAAGCGGCGGCTCGTTCGTCAGAACGCGAGCTTGAAAGACGCCGTGCGCCCTGCGTCGGATGAAGCGCAGTCGGCGCTAGTCTTCAAGAGCAAGGCGATGGAGGGGCTTGTCGCTCTGGCCGAGACGGCGGCGCGCGCGGATTCGACCGTTGTCATCACGGGCGAGTCGGGCACGGGCAAGGACGTGCTCGCGCGCTTCATCCACGCGCGCAGCCAGCGCGCCGACTCGCCGATGATTGCGGTCAACTGCGCGGCGCTGCCCGAGACGCTCTTCGAGTCGGAGTTCTTCGGCCACGAGCGCGGCGCGTGCACGGGCGCGACCTCGACCAAACGCGGACTCATCGAGGCGGCCGACTCTTCAACGCTCTTTCTCGACGAGGTGGGCGAGATGCCCGCGCAGACGCAGGTCAAGCTCCTACGCTTTCTCGAAGAGGGATGCTTCCGCCGCGTCGGCTCGACACGTGACCGCGAGGCCGATGTGCGCGTCGTTGCCGCTACCAATCGCAACCTCGCCGACGACGTGACGGCCGGTCGCTTCCGCGCAGACCTCTTCTATCGCCTCAACGTCATCTCGCTCCACGTCACGCCGCTGCGCCAGCGACGCGAAGACATCCCCGCTCTCGTCGAACACTTCCTCGCGCTCTTCCGCGAGCGCTTCAACCGCCCCGCGCTCGACCTCTCGCCGGAAGCGCGTGCGCGGCTTGCGTCCCACGACTGGCCCGGCAACGTGCGCGAACTACGCAACACACTCGAACGCGCCGCCGCCCTCGCCTCAACGGATGCCGACCGCCTCGAAGCCGACGATGTGCTCCCGCTCGCCGCACCTCAGACGGGTGAAGGGAAGACGGCCGCCGACTCGACACCCATGACGCTCGAACAACTCGAACGCCAACACATCCTCCGCGTCCTCGAAGACTCAGGCGGCAACCGCGAGCGCGCCGCTGCCCTCCTCGGCATCTCCGCGCGCACCCTCTACCGCAAGCTCCGCGAATACGAGACCGGCACAGCCGTCACGACAGAATCCTAAAGCGTGCGCCACAAACGCTCGACCGCGCCGCCGACACCGCGCGCCATTACCACACCACGTAACGACGTTCCCACTCACGCGACCATCGTTACGACATCCCGTAATGTCATTACCATCCAACGTAATGTTATTACCACTCACCGTAATGTCATTTCCACCTGTCGTAATGCCATTACCGCTCATCGTAATGCCATTACAACATCTCGTAATACCGTTACCATATGTTGTAATGCCATTCCCTCTCGTCGTAATGCCATTCCCACACATGGAAACGGCGTTTCCACACCCCGGAATGCCATTTCCGGCCATGAGAACGCCATTCCCACCCTCGCGCACATCATTCCCGCCCGTCGGAACGCCATTCCTCAGCGCGGCAACAACCTATCCTCGACAGCTAACACCGCACTCACTTCAACTAGACTCGCCCTCCACCCGCGCCAAACTCTGCCGCGTAATCATCGCAATCGGTGAGCCGAGCCTCTCAAAGATAATTAATTGGGGTGACAAGTCAAGGCGCGGGCTTGGCCCGTCACGCTGACAAAACGTCAGCGTGCCTGACAAAATTTCAGCCCCGACTGTCACACGCGCCCTCCGGAATCATCAGGGCGCGTCCACCTCGTCTTTCCCGAACACCTCATGCGTCAATCATTTACGTCGGCTGGCGGCCGATGCGCGTGCGCGCGGTACGGCGCTTGTAAAAGAGTCTTCACGCCGGGGAGGTGTGTGCCCCGTCATTCATAGGGAAGTTTGATCGAGCAAAGGAATTAAACCGATGGCGCGCGTGATGATTTGCGACGACGACCGTGTGGCGGCCGAGGGGCTGGTGAGCGCTCTGCGCGCGGCCGGACATGAGGCCGAGTGTTGTCGTCACACGATGGACGTGTTGAGGGCGGCGGCGCGTGGGGACTTTGACCTCATCGCCGTTGGACTCGACATGGCGGGCTTCGGGCGCAGCGGCGCTGTCGAAGCCCTTTCGGAGATCGCTCCCGGCACCGCGCTCATCGCCATCCACGACCGGCCCTCCGAGATCATGCGCGCGCACGCGCACTCTCACCTCGCCGCAGTCCTGCCGCGCCCAGTCCGCGTGCGGGACTTTATGTATGCCGTCGCCTGCGCCCTCAAGGAACCGGTGATGGCCGACCCCGCCTGACGAGCCTTTGGAGCCCGTCCGGTCTCGCCTTGTTCACGCGCGCCCCGCTTCGCGTACCCGGCGCCAAAGCCTCGCGCCTCAATCAGACCAACTTTCGGAGGAGAAGACTAATGAACAGATTGAAGAAGAGATGGGGGACTGCCCCGTTGCTCGCACTGTGCTTCGTCGCCTTAGTCGGCGGCGGCGCGCTGGCGCAGCGACAACTCGCGGGTGCGAACGGCCGCCCCGAGGTCAAGGTTCAGCTCAACGGCTCGGTCGAACGCGCAGGCTCGCGCCTCTCGCTCGACAAGGTC
>JAVXWN010000033.1:0-11412 GCA_032230645.1 Acidobacteriota bacterium
TGAGGATGTGGCGCGCGTGAACCTGCTCGCCCGCCCCGCCCTCGCCCTGTGCGCGCCGCTCTTCAAGCTTGATGATGTGATAGCCGAACTGGCTCTCGATGATGCCGCTGACCTCGCCCTGCTTGAGCGCGAAGGCGGCGTCCTCGAAAGGCTTGACCATCTGCCCGTGCCCGAACCAGCCGAGGTCGCCGCCGTCGGTCTTGCTTCCGGGGTCGTCCGAAAACTCACTCGCGAGTTTGGCGAAGTCCTCGCCCGCGCGCACGCGCGCCAGCAGCCCTTCGATCTTGGCGCGCGCAGGCTTGCTGTCTAGTTCAGGGTGCGCGGCGAGATAGGCTTCGACCTCGGCGTCGTTGGCCTTGAAGCGCGGCGTCAACTCCTTCGAGTAAGCCCCGGCGAGCAGTCGCGACTGCTGAAGCATGACGACGAGTTGCGTCTTGCGGTCGCGGTCTAGTCCCGCCGCGACTCCCTTGCGCATCGCGACCATCACGCGGCCGTATTGCTGGCGCAGCCCCTTGCGCTGCTCCTCCGAGACAGGCGCGCCGCGACCGGGCCCGTTCCGCGTGTAGTCCTGTACGAAAGCCTCGAACTGCGGCGCTGTCGTCGGGTCGTTGAAGAAGGCGCTGATGTCCGCCTCCGTCACGACCTGCTCGGGGCCGGTCGCGCCCGCGTCCTGTCGCTGCTTGAAGTAAGCCTGCGCGATGACGAATGCGCGAGAGAGTTCCGACTGTATCTTCAACTCCGGGCGCGCGAGATAGCCCGCTGCCTTCGCCGCTTCGGCCGTCGCGAGCATCTCGCGGATGTCTTTGGCGAACGCCTTGCGCTCATCCGCGCTCGAAGCAAGCTGCGCGCGCATCTCGGGCGGGAGGCCGAGCCCATCAATGATGAGTGCCATGTCACGCGCCGAGAGGTTGATGCCCGCCTGCGCACCGGGCAACGGCGTGCGCGGCCCGACAGGGCCCTGCACGGGCGTGCGTTGCGGCGCGGGGCGCGCGGGGACGGGCCGCGTGCTTCTGGTCTGTGCGTTGGCGGCGAGTGTAAGTGCCGAGGCGGCGAGCGTTGTGAGTAAGAGCTTTCTAAAGAACAAAGCGGCTACCTTTCTGTTACTTGACCTGTGTGTTCCGTGGGGTGTTGGACGAGTTCGAGCAGCACGCCGCCCGACGCGGCCGGATGTACGAACGCAACCAGGCATCCTTCCGCTCCCGTGCGCGGCTCCTCGTCAATGAGGCGCGCGCCACCGGCTTTGAGGCGCGCAAGCGCCGCGCGGATGTCCGTGACGCGCACCGCGACATGATGGATTCCGGGCCCGCGCTTCTCAAGAAACTTCGCGACGGGCGAGGCCGGGCCGGTCGGTTCCAGCAGTTCGATGCGCGGCTCGCCCGCGGGCAGCATCGCTACGCGCACGCCCTGCTCCTCGACCGTCTCGGTGTGTTTGACTTCGAGCCCGAGCGCGTCGCGCCAGAAGCCAAGCGCCTTTTCAATACTCTCCGTCGCGATTCCGATGTGCTCGATTCTCATCTTCAAAAAATTACGGCTGACCAAATTAAGAATGCCTGAAACGGTTCGATGGTTCTACGGACTCGTCCCGGCGATTAACTCTTCGACGACGGAGTAAGGGTCGCGCCGCTTCTCCGCGACTTCGAGCGCGAGCGTTTCAAGTCGTTCGCGCGTGCCGCCTCGTTCAAGCGCGCGCGCGAGCAGGCGCTCGCGCAGCAGCTCAAGTATCCGCCAGCGCGCGACCGCGCCGCGTCGTTCGTGCGCGCCCGTGGCCGTCCGTTGAAACTCACGATAGCTTTCGACGGCAGCGGCCAACTCCTCGATGCCCTTGTTCTCCGTCGCGACGGTTTTGACAATCGGCGGCGACCAGCCGTCGGGGCGCTCGGCAAGGCTCAAGAGAGCTTCTAGTTCTTTTTCGGTTCGGAGCACGCCGTCGCGGTCGGCCTTGTTGATGACGAAGACATCGCCGATCTCCATGATGCCCGCCTTGATAGCTTGTATGTCGTCGCCCATGCCGGGCACGAGCACGACGACCGAAACATCGGCCGTCTTCACTATCTCGACCTCGTCCTGCCCGACGCCGACCGTCTCGACGATGACCTTTGCGAACCCGGCCGCGTCGAGTATCGCCACGGCGTCAACGGTCGTGCGCGCAAGTCCGCCGAGATTCCCGCGCGTCGCCATCGAACGGATGAAGACGCCGGGGTCGAGACCCAGAGCCTGCATGCGTATGCGGTCACCGAGAATGGCACCGCCCGAGAAGGGGCTCGAAGGATCTACGGCGACGATGCCGACGCGCTCGCCGCGCTTGCGGTAAAGACCCGCGAGCTTGTCAACGAGCGAAGACTTACCCGCACCGGGCGAGCCCGTGATGCCGACGACCAGCCCGCGCCCCGTGTGCGGAAAGATGGCCTTCATCAACTCGGATGCGTCCGCCGTCGCGTCCTCTGCCTTAGAGATGGCGCGCGCCACTGCGCGCGGCTCGCCCGCGAGCACCCTGTCAATAAGTTGAGCGCTGCTCATCGAAAGTCCGCTAGCACCCTTCGTCCTTCTCTACGAACTTGACCAGCTTTAAACTGTCGCCCGTCCACTCGTGGCGCGTGGCTCTCGCTTTCCTCAGGCGTTGTTGAGAATCTGCTTGGCGATGATGAGGCGTTGAATCTCGCTCGTGCCCTCGCCGATGGTGCAGAGCTTTGAGTCGCGCCAGAACTTCTCGGGCGGATAGTCCTTCGTGTAGCCGTAGCCGCCGTGAATCTGTATCGCCTCTTCGCTGACGCGGACTGCGACCTCCGAGGCGAAGAGCTTTGCCATCGAAGACTCTTTGGTCGTCTTCCGGCCCGCATCCTTCATCGCGGCGGCGCGATAGGTCAGGAGCCGCGCGGCCTCAAGCTGCGTCGCCATGTCGGCGAGCTTGAACTGTATGGCCTGAAAGTTCGAGATCGCCTGACCGAACTGCTGACGCTCTTTCGAGTATTTGATGGCCGACTCAAGCGCGCCTTGCGCGATGCCGAGCGCGAGCGCGGCAATCGAGATGCGCCCGCCGTCCAAGACCTGCATCGAATGTATGAAGCCCAAGCCCTCGGGGCCGAGTCGGTTGCCGTCGGGCACCGTGCAGTCCTCGAAGATAACGCTCGCAGTCTCGGAGGCGCGAAGTCCGAGCTTGTCCTCCTTCTTACCGGGGCCGAAGCCGGGCGTGCCCTTCTCGAAGATGAAGGCGGTGATGCCCTTCGAGCGCATGGCGCGGTCGGTCGAAGCCATCGCAACGCAGATGTCGCCGTGGATGGCGTGCGTGATGAAATTCTTCGAGCCGTTGACGACCCAGCCTTCGTTCTTCCTGACGGCCGTGGTGCGCGTGCCCGAAGCGTCTGAGCCCGCGTGCGGCTCGGTCAACCCCCACGCGCCGAGTTTCTCGCCCGAGGCGAGCGGCGTCAGAAATTTGCGCTTCTGCTCTTCGGTGCCGAACAGATAGATGTGGTTCGAGCAGAGCGAATTGTGCGCGGCGACCGAGATACCGACCGAGCCGTCAACGCGCGAAAGCTCCTCGATGATGGTGACGTATTCGACGTAGCCCATCCCCGCGCCGCCGTACTCTTCGGGAAAGATGACGCCCATGAAGCCCTGTGCGGCGAGCTTCGGCATAAGCTCCGTGGGGAAGTGCTGCGTGTCGTCCCACTCGCGCACGTGCGGCGCAATCTCGCCCTCGGCGAACTCGCGCACGCTCATCTTCACCTGCTGCTGCTCGTCGTTAAGCTCGAAATCCATTAAGCCCCCTGAATGAAATGATGAGCGATGAATGATGAATAGAATCAGGCGCGTCTCTTCAGATTCATCATTCATCATTCATCGCTCATCATTTTAACTTACCCGCGCTGCCCACCGTGACCCGCGCCGCGCTTTCCTGCGCTCTTGCGCGACGGCCGCTGCACTCGATCCGCGCTGCGCTCGCTGCTGCTTGCGCCACCCTTCATGGCCTTCGCGCCTCCGCGCGTGCCAGCGTCGCCGCGTTTGCTTGCGCCTCCGGTACGAACGGCCTTCGCGCTGGACGTGCTCTTGAGTCGTTTGACCTCGACGGGCAAGAGGTGTCGCCACTGTCCTATCAACAGACCCTCGGCGATGATGGGGCCGATGCGCACGCGGCGCAGCTTGATAACCGAGTGACCGATTGAGTCGAACATGCGACGTATCTGCTGATTGCGCCCCTCGCGGAGCACGACCTCGAACCAGGCGTTCGTCGCCGTCTCGTCAACCTTGCGTATCTGTGCGGGCGCGGTGCGCACGCCGTCGTCGAGCCGCACGCCGCGTCGGAGCCGCGCCACCTGCGGCTCGGGCGGCACGCCCTTGACCTTCACCTCGTAGACCTTCTCGACGTGATTGCGCGCCGACGTGACGTAGTTCGTCAATTCGCCATCGTTCGTCAGGATAAGCAAGCCTTCTGTGTTGAAGTCGAGGCGGCCGACCGGGTGTAGTCGCCCGAGCGACTGCGGCACAAGCTCCGAGACGAGCGGGCGGCCCTCCGTATCGGCGAGCGCCGTCAGGTAGCCGCGCGGCTTGTTGAGCAGGACGTATGTATTCTCGCGCTTCTCAAGCAGAGGGTTAATCAGACGACCGCGCACCTTGATGTGGTCGCGCGCGGGGTCGGCCTTCGTGCCCTGCTCGCGCACGATCTCGCCGTTGACGGTCACTTCGCCCGCCTCGATCATCTCTTCGGCGTGGCGGCGCGAAGCGATTCCGGCCGCAGCGATTAACTTTTGCAGACGCTCTTCCATAACTACTGATGACGAATGTTAGATTAAGTTTCTATACCGCCCGCCATGTCCTCGAAGTCTTCGACGTTGGGCAGTTCGCTCAAGTCCTTGAGACCGAATTGGAGGAGGAAGTCTTTGGAGGTGCCGTACATCATCGGGCGGCCGACCGTCTCTTTGCGACCCTTGGCGATGATGAGGCGTTTGTCCAGAAGCGTCTTGATGGCGGAGGATGACTGCACACCACGGATTTCGAGAATCTCGGGGATGGTGACGGGCTGCTTGTAGGCGATGACGGCGAGCGTCTCCAACGCGGCGAGCGAGAGCTTGGCGCTCGGCTTCGACTTGAGATAGGCGCGCACGTGCTCGTGATGCTCGGGGCGCGTGGCGAATTGCCAGCCGCCCGCGACCTCGCGCAGCATCAGGCCGCCGCCTCTTTCGTTGAACTCCTTTGCCAACTCCTCGACCGCAACCTGAACCCAACCCCTGTCCTCTTTGAGCAGGTCGGCCATCGCCTTGACGGCGAGCGGGTCTTCCGAGACGAAGATGAGCGCCTCGCAGATAGACACCAACTCGGCCAACTCGCGCGGCTGGCCGCCCGGCGCAATCTCATCGTCAGACGTTTCCGCCTCAGCCGAGGGCGACGCCACGCCGCGGCTTCGCGCGAACTCCTCGGCGCGGTCTTCGGCGTCAGCGTCGTGGACGACGAACTCGCGTTCGTCCTCTTCGACCTCTAAGGCATCGTCGTCCGAATCATCAAAGTCGTCAGAGTCGTCCGAATCTTCGTCGGCCGCTTCATCCTCTTCGTCGAACTCGGCGGAGTCGAAAGAGGTCTCGCCGCCCACGTCTATGCGGCTGAGTGGGTTCGTGGCGGTCTCGTCGCCGGTCTCGGCCGCCGTAGCGTGGGGCAGCGCGTCGAGGGCTTCGTCCAACTCCTCGACGGCGTCCACGTTCACACTCTCTTCCCCGTTCTTCTTGCTTCTACGTTTGCTCATTTCCATCTGAAGGCTTTACGCGCCGACGCGCGCGATGATGTCGCCGAAGGTCTGGCGCTGGAAAAGTTTTATCTCGGTGGTGCGGACGAGTTCGAGGACGGAGAGGAAGGCGAGCACAAGCTCGCGACGCGACCCGGCCTTCTCGAAGAAGTCGCGCAGGTTCAGCTCGCCCGTCGAGAAGATCATGTTGCGGAGGCGTTCGAGCATCTCGGACATCGAGACCTCTTCACGCTCGATCTCCATCAAGACCTCCTCCTTCCTGCGCGACAGCATCTGCTGGAAGACTCGCAGGAGGTCGAACGCACCCGCCGCGACCTCGGGGTTATCCTTGTCCGTCTCAAGCGGCGCGCGCGTGTAGACCGCATGCTCGACGGTCGCGCGCGACCAGAGCATCTCGGCCGCGGCCTTGTACTTCTGGTGTTCGAGCAGGCGCTCGACAAGCTCGCGGCGCGGGTCGTCATCCTCCTGCTCTTCTGTGCCAAGCAAGGGGTCGCGCGGCAGAAGCATACGCGACTTGATCTCGATGAGCGTGGCGGCCATGACGAGGAAGTCGCTGGCGACCGTGATGTCGGTGCCTTGCATCATGCGCAGGTAGCGCAGGTACTCGTTCGTGATGCGCGCGATGGGGATGTCATAGATGCTGACCTGCTCCTGACGTATGAGGTAGAGCAGGAGGTCGAGGGGGCCTGCGAACTCGCCGAGGACGAGCTTCAACTCCTCGCCGCTGCGGTCGGAGGTAATCTCGGGCGTCGCGCCCGCGACGTTGAGCGAGTGCCCTTCGGCCGCGCTGGCGACCGTGCCCTCCTCCGTCGGCTTCGGCGTATCTTGCTGCTCGCTCGACAAACTTTTAAGCCCCCACGATTGCTGCGGCGCGTCTCATCTCGGCACCCCTGCCAGAAGGAGGAAGAAGACCAACTGCCTGACCGGAGCGATGATCGCGCCGATGACTCCGAAGTACATCAGCCCGATGAGGATGATGAAACTGAAACGCTCCATCGCTGCGATGCTGGGCTGCGCGCTCGCCGGGAGGAAGGTGTATAGCACCTTGCTGCCGTCAAGCGGCGGCACCGGAAGCAGGTTGAATATCGCCAGCGAGAGATTCATCATCAGCACTTGGATGAGCAGCAGAAAGGCGGGCTCTTCAAAAGAGCCGAGCCGCCCGCCGCCCCCAATCACAATCATGCCGGTTTGCAAGCAGACCCTGAGAATCACGAATCCTATGAGGGCCAGCAATAGGTTCGCCATGATTCCCGCAAGCGATACCATCACGTTCGCCACGTCCTTGTTGCGCCAGCGCAGCGGGTTGACCGGCGTTGGCTTGCCCCACCCGATGAGCGGGACGAAGACGCCCATCCCCACAGCGCCGATGAAGTTGACGATGGGGATGAGCAGCGTGCCGATGGGGTCGGTGTGCGCGATGGGATTGAGCGTCACGCGCCCGAGCAGGTACGCGGTGTCATCGCCGAACTTGTAAGACATCCACGCATGCGCCGCCTCGTGCGCCGAGATCGCCAGCAGCAGCACGACGATGTAGATGATGAGCTGACCGAATAAATTTGATTCCGGCATAGACCCTTACAGAAGCCAGCAAAAGTAGCACGCGCGTTTTCCGGGTGTCAAAAACAGTAGTCAGTAGTCAGTAGACCCGCTTTCGTTCATGAATCGTCCGACCGTCAGCGTCAACGTCTGCCAAGCGAAGTTTAATTCCTACTGCCCACTTTCTACTTCACCAAACTCCCCCTGATGCCCAGCGGTAAACTGTAGACGGCCTCGTTGGTAGCGACAATCATGTCGCCCACGGTGTTGAAGCAGAGGCCGACGACGTTCATCCCCGCGACGACGAGACGCGCTTCCTGCCCGTCGGCGTTGATGCGCACCACTCCGCGACGGCCACGATACGAAGCGGCGACGTAGAGGTTGCCTTCCGCGTCGAACGCCAACCCGTTCGGACGCCCGAGCCCTTTGAAGAAGACCGACGCGCGGCCGTCGCGGTCAACGCGCTGGACTGACTCGTGACTCGAAACGGTCGGGCCCGTCACGTAGAGATTGTCGTCCGGCCCGAAGGCGAGATGATAGGCCGCGACCGATGGTTCGAGCAGCGCCCACACGTCGGCCTCGCCCCGTCCGTTGACGCGATGAATCGTGCCCGTGCGGTCGCCGACGTACATGCGCCCCGCGCGGTCGAAGGCGAGCCCCGTCGCCACGCCGAGGTCACGCGTGAACGGCACGACCTCGTGGAAAGGCGTCACGCGATAGACTGTCCCGTCCATGCGCGAGGTGACGTACATCTGGCCGAGGCTGTCAAAAGCAATCCCCGTCGGGTTCGTAATCTCGCCCGTGACGCTCGACATCTCGCCGCGCGGGTCTATGCGAAAGAGCGAGACGGGCATACGTTGCCCGCGCGACCCCGAGCGCGTTACATAGACCGAGCCATCGTCCGGGTCAACCGCCGGGTTGGCGACGAGGTGCAGGTCTTCCGCGAGCTTGCGGCCGACGTTGATGCGCGCGGGCTCGCTCCGCTGAGCGTCGCGACTTTCGAGAACGACCTCGACCTCGCTTCCCCCTTCGAGCGTCTCGGGCACAATCGCCAACACGCGCCAAGGCGCTGCGCCGACCATGCGCCCCTCGGCCCCGTCGAACGTCACGCGGCATTCGCTCAGATTGCTTGTATCGTATCCAGCGCACTCGACCGATACCTCCCCGCCCGGTATCGAGGCCGACGGCTCAACACGCACAACCTGTTCTTTCGACATCAACAACACCCCGCCCACATCCGAAGTCGCCCGACAAACAGCAGTCCGCTCACCGGAATCCGCCTTGACTCCGGCCACGACCCGACCGAAAACGACTCGGACAAAAAGTTGGTTTCATCATACGACGCCCGCGCCGGACTGTCTATTGGAAGGCAAAAGGTAATAGTGAAGAGATGAAAGTCAGCGGCCTCTTCCGTCATCGTCAGAAGATGAAAGCCACGCTGCCTCTCATCTTCCTTTTTGCCCTGTGCGTTTCTACTTTTGCCTTTCCAATTTCCTGCTTGCCTTCGGCCGTTTGTGTTATACTTCGCAAAAGTTAAAGGAGACATCTGCTGCGGCCTCAAAATCGCGGCTTGTTTTTTTGTCGCGATGTTTTCCGAGTCTGCCGGGGCCGCGGGCGCTCACACCGAAGTGTTTGCGCAAGCGTCAACATCGAAGGGTTCAAGACAGCGTCCGTTTGTTTCCGCTCGCTTTACTATCTCTCTAACTTGAGGTCGGCATTAGACGCACCGGCGACTTGCGCGCGTGGTGCGTTTCGGCTTTTGCGCGCGGAGGAGGAAGAGTTATCAGCACCGTACAAGGCAACACGCAGGGACTAAAGCCCAATCAGCTCCGGCGCATCGAGAAGCTCTATTCGCGCCGCATCCCGCCGCAACAGGTCGTCACGCCCGAGTTCGCACGCCAGCTCTCGGAGCTTTCGCACGAGACGCGCCGTCAAATCGGCGCGCTCATTGACCGCAAGGGCTACGTCGAGTCGGTAGTCGTCGGCGATGCGCGCCGCATCGAATGGCCCGACCTCAAGCGCACGCGCGTTGGCGAGGGGCGCTTTCGTGGCCTGCGCGCCATCCACACGCACCTGCGCGGCGAGGAGTTGACGCAGGACGACTTGAACGACCTTGCTCTACTGCGGCTTGACCTGATGGTCGCCGTGGACGTGGACGACCGCACGGGACTGCCGGGCGGCATACGCGGCGCGCATCTCCTGCCGACCACCGCCGAGCTTGTGAGCAACGACGAAGCGGCCGACGGGCAGACGGCCGCCTACGGCTTCTTCGAGTCACCCGCCGCCTCGCAGCTTGACGTGGACTTTCTCGAACTCATCAACTCGCTCGAAGAGGAGATGGTGCGCAACCGCCGCGTGGGGCGTCGCGCATCTTCGCGCGAGCGAGCCATCGTTGTCGGCGTCACCACCGGCTCGGTCAGCGAGGCCGAAGAGTCTATGGCTGAGATGCGCGAGCTTGCATCGTCGGCGGGCCTCGCCGTGATGAACGAGACCGTGCAGCGACGACAGGCCATTGACCCGCGCACGGTGCTCGGTCGCGGCAAGCTCGACGAGTTGATAGTCCGCGCGCTCAGACTCGGCGCAGACCTTCTCGTCTTCGACCGCGAGTTGAGCCCGGCGCAGGTGCGCGCAATCTCAGAAGCCACCGACCTCAAGGTCATTGACCGCGCGCAACTCATCCTCGACATCTTCGCGCAGCGCGCACAGACGAGCGAGGGCAAGATTCAGGTCGAGCTTGCGCAGTTGCGCTACATGCTGCCGCGCCTCATCGCCGGACACGACTCGGCCTTCTCAAGACTCGCGGGCGGCATTGGCGGACGAGGCCCCGGCGAGACCAAGCTTGAGACCGACCGCCGCCGCGTGCGCGACCGCATCAACCGCCTTGAAAAAGAGATCGAGCACCAGCGCCTCCGTCGCCAGCAGCGGCGCAAGGAGCGCACACGGCGCGGCCTGCCCATCATCTCGATTGTCGGCTACACGAACGCGGGCAAGTCCACGCTCTTGAACACGCTCACCTCTTCCGCAGTGCTGGCCGAGCAGCGCATGTTCGCCACGCTCGACCCGACCTCACGCCGCCTGCGCCTGCCGCGCGAGCAGGAGGTCATTGTCAACGACACGGTCGGGTTCATACGCGACCTGCCGCCCGACCTCATCGCCGCCTTCCGCGCCACGCTCGAAGAGATTGACGACAGCGACCTTCTCATACATCTCGTTGACGCCTCGAACCCGCGCTGGCAGCAGCAACTAGAATCGGTCGAGAGGATTCTGAACGAGCTTGGGCACACGGACATTCCGCGCGTCGTCGCCTTCAACAAAGCAGACCTCCTCGGGACGGAAGACCTCGACTCGCTCCTGCGACAAGCGTGTCAGGTCGGCGGGCGCGACTGCATCGCCGTCTCCGCGCTCAAGCCCGAGACCTTGCGCCCGCTGCTTGAACGTGCGGGAGCAATCCTCGCGCGCGACCTGACGCATGAAGAGAGAGCGCGTCACAACACGGACGACGACGCGAAGCACGCCGAAGAGGTGGTCGCAAGCTAGAGTTGCGAAGCTTGCTCAAGCTAAAGCCTCGAAGCCGGACGTGCCACAGCCCGAAGCCATGACGAGACACGGACGCCGCCCCCGCTTCAACACCCCTCTCGCCGAGGCACGCGACCGCGCACTGCGCGCCGTCACGCGCCCCTTCCGTTGGCTTCCGCCTACCACGCGTTTCCTCGTCGGCTTCTTCGTACTCGCTGCGTTCACCACGCTCCTGCTCGCGCGCACACACTCGGCGCTCACCTGACTAATCGAAGTGCCGAATCAGCAAAGGCGGCGAGGTCGAAGACGAGGCGCTGTCCGGCAAAGGCAAGGGTTAACGTCGAGGTTTGAAATCATCAGTGTTAAGCGCGTGATGATCTGAATCGTTCGGTAGTACAAGGTGGATTCAAACATGTGGGTCAGACGCTACGGCAATCTTCTTCTTCTCGCGCTCCTCATCACCCTCCTTCTTCCAAACTGCACGCGAACGCAGAACGGCTCGACGCAGACGCCCGCCCACAGCGCCATCATCGTCGTCCGCGC
This sequence comes from Acidobacteriota bacterium, assembly GCA_032230645.1. Taxonomy (GTDB): domain Bacteria; phylum Acidobacteriota; class Blastocatellia; order Pyrinomonadales; family Pyrinomonadaceae; genus QHXN01. Next base: position 11,327 of record JAVXWN010000033.1, read on the forward strand.
GGCGCGCATGCTCGACGTGAGCACGGGGCGCATCGTTAAAGACGCGTCGGTCATCGTCGAAGGCGAACGCGTGGCGGCAGTCGGCA
>JAVXWN010000060.1:0-22815 GCA_032230645.1 Acidobacteriota bacterium
CGCATAGCTCTCCCCGTCGCCCTTCTCCTTGTCTTCGCGGTCTCCCCGCTCTTTCTTTTAGTGATGACAAGGCCGCTAAGTCTTTGTTATATTCAAACTTGCCCGAGGCCGTGAGCCGCCGGGCAGCCGAGTCCTTTAGCCCTTCCTCTCAAAATTTCTTCCGCAGCGCCGACGACGACGAAAGAGACGTGCGTCCGGGGCCGCCGAACCCTACGGTCTTCTCATCTCCCTTCGACGAGAGAAAGTCATGCCGCTGTCTGAAATCTACCCCGCCGAGCGCCATGCGCCGGAAGAGTATTTGAGCGCGTCCGTTCGCCAGCTCGAAGCCCTGACGGCGCTCGCCGCCGCACCGCACGGGGGACGCGCGCTCGAAGAACTCTTCGCGGGGCTCGCCGACACCATCACGAACCTGACCGACTATCGCACCTGCCTCGTCGTCCTCTTCAACGAGGACGGAAGACGACGGCGCGTCCTCTCTCACTCCTCTAACATACCCTCCGAGTACGTCGAACGGTCGGACGAGCGACCCTATCCGCGCGAACGAGTCGCGCGCCTCATCGCTCACGGCGTCCGCATCGAAGTGGGTGAGTTGGGCTACGCCGCCTACTACCCGCCGAGCCACTACCATCTGCTTGATGACTTCTCCCCGCGTCGTTTCAAGGCGGGGCTCGCGCGTCCCATGCCGCTCTACGGGTCGGATGCATGGCACGACGGCGACGAGTTGTTCGTCCCGCTCACGACGCACGACGGCGAGTTCATCGGCTTCATCGCGCTTGACGATCCGCGCTCGGGCCGCGCGCCCGCCCGTCGCAGCGTCCTGCCCGCGGTCGCCTTTGCGCGCCAGACCGCGCAACTCATCGCACGCCAGCGCGACGCCGAGAAGCTCACCGCTCAGGCCGCGCGCGAGGCTTTAGTCAACCGCATCACGCGCGCCGTGCGCCAGTCGCTCGACGCGGGCGAGGTCTTCCGCGCGGCGACGCGCGAACTTGGCGTACAGCTTGGCGCTGACCGCTGCGCCGTTTACATGCTCGACACCGAGGCGGGCGTCGTCCGCAGCGCCGCCGAGTACACCGCGCCCGGCGTCAAGCCCGCCGACCGCGAGTACGACATCAACTTCACACGCGACCTCGTCGAGAAGATTCGCGAGCACGGCGCGCTCGTCATTGACGACGCGCACAGCTATGACGCGGGCCCTTCGGAGCTTAACGAGCCGGTGCGAGAGCTGGCTCACAAAAACGGCGGGCTCTCAAAGATCGTCTGCCCGCTCGTTGTGCAGGGGCGCTTTCGCGGCGCGCTCTGTATACACCAGATCGACCGGCTGCGCCGCTGGACGCGGGACGAAGTGGCGCTCGTCGAATCGGTCGCCGCGCAGTTGGCAACGGGAATCGCGCAGGCCGAGTTGTTCGAGATGGTCGAGCGCGCCAAGCGCACTTGGGAGACGACCTTCGACGCGATGTCGGACGGCATCTTTATCTTCTCGAACGAGCGCCGTTTGATGAGGGTCAACCGCGCGGGCGCTTCGCTCGAATCGGTCGAGCCGCGGGAGCTTCTGGGTCGGCGCTGCTGCGACATCCTGCGCTCGGGTCGTGGCGAGGGCTGCATCGTCGAGCGCGCGATGGCCGACGGCTGCCCCGTCACGCTTGAGTACACGCCCGAGCGTTTGGGGCGCACGCTCCTCGTCACGGCCGAGCCGGTCATCGAAGAGTCGGGTCAACTCGGAACGGTCTGCACCGTGCGCGACCTCTCGGAGCTACGGCAGATCGAAGCCGTCGCGCGCGAGCGACAGTCGCTCTTAGAGCACGTGCTTGAGAGCGCGCGAGAGAACATCTGCGCCGTAGACCCCGAAGGGCGCATGCTCTGGATTAACAGCGCGGGCGCGGCGATGTGCGGCTACGCGAAGGACGCGCTCATCGGGCAGCACTTCCGCGTGCTGATTGACGAGTCCGACCGCGACGCGGCCGAGGAGCGTTTCCGGCGCACGCTCGCGGGCGAGCCGCAGACCGTCGAACTGCGTCTGCTTCGGCGCAACGGCGAGGTGCGCTACGTCGTCACGGACTCGACGCCGCTCGTCATTGAAGGTCGGACGACGGGCGTGCTCTTCATCACGCGCGACGTGACCGAGCAGCGCCTTGAGCGCGAGCGCGCCGTGCAGGCCGACAAGCTACGCGCTCTGGGGCAACTCGCTTCGGGTGTCGCGCACGACTTCAACAACGCGCTCGCCGCCATCCTCGGCCGCGCGCAACTGCTGCGACGCTCGGCTGCCGACCCCGGCCTCGCGGGCGGGCTCGACATCATCCTCAAGGCCGCCGAGGACGCGGCTGCCACCGTGCGCCGCATACGCTCGTTCGCGCGCCAGACTCCCGGCGAGGGGCATGCGGAGGTCTGCGTGCATGAGCTTCTGCGCGATGCCGTCGAGATTACGCGCACGCGCTGGGAGAACGACGCGCAGGCGGGTGGCTTGAGCTACGAGGTGAAGGTCGAGGACGACGCAGACCTGCGCGCGCGCGGCAACCCATCCGAGTTACGCGAAGTCTTCGTCAACCTTATCGTCAACGCCATTGACGCGATGCCTTCGGGCGGGCGTCTCTCGATTAACTGCCAGCGGCGCGGCGAGCGTCTGCGGCTGCTCTTCGCGGACACGGGCACGGGGATGGCCGACGAGGTACGCGCGCGCATCTTCGAGCCCTTCTTCACGACGAAGGGCGTGCACGGAACGGGGCTTGGCCTCTTCGTCTCATACGGCATCATCGAGCGCCACGGCGGCCACATCTCCGCCGCCTCGCTGCCCGGTCGCGGCACGACCTTCACCGTTGACCTGCCTTACTCCGAACCGCGCGCCGCGACGCGGGAAGAGGTGCGCGACGCGCACGAGTCGCATGATGAAAGAGACGACGCGCGGACTGTTTCGCTCTCGGTGCTCGTCGTCGATGACGAGGAGCACGTGCGCGAGACTCTGGCCGAGATGGTCGAGGTGTTCGGCCACCGCGTCCGGCGCGCGGACGGCGGACGCGCCGCGCTCGCGGCGCTCGCGGAGGACGACTTCGACCTCGTCTTCACAGACCTCTCGATGCCCGAGATGGACGGTTGGGAGGTTGCGCGCGAGGTGCGCCGTCGCTCGCCCCGCACGCGCATCGCCGTCGTCACCGGCTACGGACGCGACGCCGCGCGCACGCAGGACGACGCCCCCGCCGACACGGTCATCGGCAAGCCTTTCGACTTTGCTCAAGTGGAAGAGGTGTTAACGCAGTTCGGAGGGCGTTAGCTCTTAACGCTTAGCTCTACCTCTCGCCTCGCCCCATCTCGACTTCTGTTTCCAAAGCGACGACGAGGTTGCGGACGCTCGGTTGGTCTATGGGCTCGACGAGGCGAAGGGCTTCGTCGAGAACGCGGCGTTGGTACTCGGGCCAGTTGGGCTTGCCGACGACGCAGCCTAGCTCGCCCGGATAGAAGGCGGCGCGTGGCGGGCGTGCTCGCTCGACTGCTCCACGGTCTACGGCGAGCATCATCGTCGGGATGCCCGACGCTTCGATGGCGCGCGCGGTGATTGACATCGTCTGGTGGCAGAGACGCGAAGCGGGCACGAGCAGCACGGCCTGCACATCGTAGTGACGGATGCGCTCGACCAGTTGCGGCAGAGTGGTCGCGGCGAAGCGCGCGGCGTTCGGGATGAAGCCGCAGAGGCTCCAGAAGACCGGGTTGAGGCGGCCGATGATGCCGTTGCCTTCGAACTCCTTGAGGCGGTCAATGGGCACCTGTGCGTTCATATCTTCCGCGACAGCCGCCGGGTCGTAACCGCGCGCCGTCCACTTCAAATCATCGTGGCCGATCTCGACGGGGATTTCGCGGAAGGACGTGTCGCCGCCGAAGATTGAAGTATCGAAGGCTTCCGCGCCGTCGAGATAAGCACCGGCCGAGGTGACGAGCGCGAGATTGAGCATCGGCAACGCACGCCGTGCGGGGCGGAAGGGCGCGCGGCGATTCTCGACCCACGGGTAATGCTCGCCCACTTCGTCGCCGCGCAGCTCGTTGATCTGCTTCCAGCGCGCGTAGCGGTCGCGCCACTCCTCAGCGTGTTCAAGTATCTCCACCTGAAGCATCTCCTTCTCCGAACTGTGTTGCTGATTGGCTTCGGGCTCGATTCTAAATCACAACGGCGCGCGAGCGCCAACGGGACGCGACCCGTCGGTCGCTCGCGCGCTCAGTCGTAATCCATCACTTCGGGCAGAAGACGGATGCGTGGGGCGTTGAAGTCTTCGGGCGGGACGGCCTCGCGCGGGTCTGCGGCCGACGCGAGCCATGAGAGCGAGCGTGCAAGCCCGTCGAGGTATTCGCGGATGTCGAGCGACATGAAGCGGTCGGCCCCGAGTCGCGCGAACTTCTCAAGTGCCATCCCGTACATCCTGCGCGCCGCGCCGCGTCGCCCAATCTCGACGTGATGGAAGATGACCGCCGACTGGATGAGCGCCTGAAGGAAGAGTTTCTCGCGCGGGCCGCAGTCGTCGCGCCAGCGATCCTCCCAAGCATCGTGCGCCGCGTGGAACTCGCCCGCGTTGTAAAGGTCTATGCCCGCCAGATACTCCGGCGGATAACCGGCGGCGTGCTCTTCCGTGTAGCTCATCGTTCAGGCGTTAGTATCGAGGGATGGACGGGTCAACCTCGGTTGACCAGCGGTCGATGCCGCCCGCGAGGTTATAGATTTTGACGAAGCCCTGACGCGAGAGGAAGACGCAGACCTGCGCGCTGCGTATGCCGTGGTGACAGATGAAGACCGTCTCGCGCTCGGGGTCGAGCGTGGGAGCCCACTCGTTGAAGAGACTCAAGGGGAGGAGCCGCGCGCCCTCGACGCGCGCCAACTCGTACTCTTCGGGCTCGCGCACGTCAACGAGCAGGAGGTCTTCGCCGCCCCTCACGCGCTCCCCAAACTGCTTCGGTGTAATCGTCTTGAAACTCATCTCGCCGCAAAATTACCAGCCGGGTTGGTGAAAGGCAAAAGGAAAAGGTAGGCCGCGAAAGTGAAAGGCAAGTTGTCTTTTCACACTTGCGCCTTCCATTTTATCGTCGTAAAATCCGCCGTCCGGTTTTTCCGTGGCACCTCACAAAGTGCTGCGGCTCATTGGTCGCCACCCGAAGCATCCGCCCCGGCCGGAGATTCGGTCAGAGTCTTCTCCATCCGAAAGGTTCATAAAAGATGAAGTCCCCCTACTCTTCAGCGCGTCGCGCGGCATTGGGCGTGCTCGTCTGCCTGCTCGCGCTCGGCTACCTCGCTGCACCCCACAGTTCGTCCGCGCGCGGTGACAACTGGAAGCCCGTTGACCCTGCGGAACTCTCGCTCTCCGCGCCGCTGGTCGAGAAGGACGCCGACGCCGAGGCACTCTTCTGGGAAGTGAAGGTCGCGGACGAGGCCGAGGGCGGCGACCCCCGCACCGTGCTCCAGCACTACGTCCGCATCAAAATCTTCAACGAGCGCGGGCGCGAGTCGCAGAGCAAGATTGACATCCTCGCCCCAAAGGTCGGCGGGCGCGAGATTAAGATTACGGACATCGCCGGTCGCACCATCAAGCCCGACGGCTCAATCGTCGAGTTGAAGAAAGAGGACATCTTCGAGCGCACGGTCGTCAAAGGCAGCGGCGTCAAGGTCAAGGCCAAGTCGTTCGCCATGCCGGGAGTCGAGCCGGGCTCGATCATCGAATATCGCTGGCGCGAGGTGCGCGGCGACACGCTCAGCCAGTACGACCGGCTTGAGTTCTCGCGCGACATTCCCGTCCAGCAGGTCAAGTATTACATCAAGCCCTACAGCGGCCCCTTCTTCCCCTTCGGCATGCGCGCCAAGCCCTTCAACGGGCAGTTCTCTCCCTTCCAGAAAGAGAAGGAGGGCTACGTCAGCACGACGATGACGAACGTCCCGGCCTTCCGTGAAGAGCCCTACATGCCGCCCGAGTATTCGGTGCGTCCGTGGATGCTCATCTACTACACGGAGGATCGTAAGCTCGACGCCGTGCGCTTCTGGAAGGAGTACGGCAAAGAGGTCTACGAAGCTACCAAATCCGAGATGAAGGTGAGCGACGAGGTGAAGCGCAAGGCCGTCGAAGTCATGGCCGACGCCTCAACGCCCGAGCAGAAGATCGAACGCATCTTCGAGTTCTGCCGCTCGCAGATCAAGAACGTCTACGACGATGCCAACGGCATGACGATGGAGCAACGCATCAAGGTCTTGAAGGAGACCAAGACGCCCGCCGACACGCTCAAGCGTGGGATAGGGTCGGGGCGCAACATCGACATGCTCTTCGCCGCGCTGGCCGTGGCCGCGGGCTTCGATGCGCGCGTCGTCAACCTTGCCGACCGGGGCGACACCTTCTTCGACGCGAGCTTCCCCGACGACTACTTCATACGCACCTACGACATCGCGGTCAAGGTCGGCGACTCGTGGAGCTTCTACGACCCGGCTTCGACTTACGTGCCCTTCGGGATGCTGCGCTGGCAGGAGGAGGGGCAGCAGGCGTTGCTCTCCGACCCGAAGGAGCCGAACTTCGTACTCACCCCGCTCTCCGGCCCCGAGAAGTCTCTGGAGAAGCGCACGGGCACTTTCAAGCTCTCCGATGACGGCACGCTCGAAGGCGACGTGAAGATCGAGTACACGGGGCACATGGCCGCCGACCTCAAGGAGTACAATGACGACGACTCGCCCGCCGAGCGCGAAGAGACGCTTAAGAACAAGTTCAAAGAGCGTCTGGCCGGTGTCGAGATTACGGACATCAAAGTCGAGAACGTGAGCGACCCCGTCAAGCCCTTCATCTATAGCTTCCACGTCCGCGTGCCTGCCTACGCGCAGCGCACGGGCAAGCGGCTGTTCATCCAGCCCGCCTTCTTCCAGAAGGGTTTGGGCCCGCGCTTCTCAACGGCCACTCGCCATCACCTCGTCTACTTCCACTACCCGTGGTCTGAGGAAGACCACGTTCGCATCGAGCTACCCGAAGGCTTCGCGCTCGACAGCCCCGAATCGCCCGGCGGCGTCAACGGCGGCGAGGTGAGCAAGTACGAGCCGCTCGCGCAAGTGACGAAGGATGGGCGCACGCTCATCTACACGCGCAAGTTCTACTTCGGCAAGGGCGGCGGCGAGCCTCTGCTCTTTCCCGTCTCGTCCTACCCGAGTCTTAAGAACTACTTCGATCAGGTGAACAAGGAGGACGGCCACACGCTCGCCCTCAAGCAGGGCGCGACAGCCGCCACCGCCCCGTCATCGAAATAACGACGCGCAAGAGGAAGTGATGAATGATGAATGATGAGTGATGAATACGGCAGCGCAGTTATCTTTATCATTCATCATTCATCACTTCCTCTTACACCCTCGCCGGTAAAGGAACAGAAATATGCTTCGACGTTTGACGCTCTTCGCTCTCCTACTCTTCGTCACGACGCTGCCTGCTTACGCGGCGTCTTCCGACGAGGTGCCCGCGTGGCTCAAGCAGGCGGCCTCCGCGAGCGCGCCCTCTTACGAAAAGGACGTGCCGGGCGTCGTCGTCAACGATGAGTCGGCGGTCACGGTCGGCGAGGACGGGCACGTCACGATTGTCACCACTTTCGCCATCCGCCTGCTCACACGCGCGGGCTTCGCGCGCGCCTCGGCCGCCGCCGGGTACGACACGGACAACGGCGGCAAGGTCATTGACATACGCGCGTGGCTCATTCGCGCCGACGGCAGCGTCAAGAAGTACGGCAAGGGCGAGACCATCGACCGCATCGCCGACTCGGGCAACCTCTACGACGAGTCGCGCTTGAAGGTCATAGACGCGACGCGCGATGCCGAGGTCGGCGCGGTCTTCGGCTTCCAGACGACCACCGAGGAGCGACCGTGGTTCCCGCAGACCGAGTGGTGGTTTCAGAGCGACATGCCTTCGCTCTCGTCGCGTCTTACGCTGACGGTGCCCGCGGGCTGGCACGCGAGCGGCGTGGTCTTCAACGCATCGAAGCTCGACCCCACGGTGAGCGGCAACTCCTACACTTGGGAGATGCGCAACCTCCCGCGCGTCGAGGACGAGCCGTCGAGCCCGAGCCTGCGCTCGCTCGCCGCTTACGTCGCGGTCAAGTACGGCCCCGCCGCCTCAGCAACAGCAAGCACGACCGCGACGGCCGTCCGCAGCTTCGACACCTGGAAGGACGTGTCCAAGTGGTACTCGGAACTCGCCGACCCACAGGCCGCGCCCGATGACCCCATCGCCTCCAAGGCGCGCGCGCTGACCGCGTCGGCCAAGACCGAGCTTGAGAAGATTCAGGCTGTCGGCCGCTATGTGCAGAACTTGCAGTACGTCTCCATCCAGATAGGCATCGGCGGCTATCGCCCGCACGCGGCCACGCAAATCTTCGCCAAGCAGTACGGCGACTGTAAGGACAAGGCGACGCTGATGCGCGCGATGCTGCGCGCCGTGCATCTGGAAGCCTATCCCGTCCTCATCTACTCGGGCGACCGCACGCGCGTGCGTGAGGAATGGGTCTCGCCCGGTCAGTTCAATCACTGCATCGTCGCCGTCCGAGTCTCGGACGAGACGAAGGCCGCCTCGGTCATACAACACCCGACCTTGGGACGCCTGCTTATCTTCGATGCGACCGACCCTTCAACGCCCGTGGGCGATCTGCCCGACGACGAGCAGGGGAGCTTCGCGCTCGTCGCGGCGGGCGATGGCGGTACGCTCATGCGCATGCCCTCCACCCCGCCCGAAGAGAACATGCTCAAGCGCGAGGTCGAAGCCGGGCTCTCCGCCGACGGCGCGCTCACGGCCAGCCTGCACGAGCGCAGGGCGGGCCAATCGGCGGCCAACGCACGACGCATGTTCAAGGGGCTCGCTCCTTCGGACTTCACTGGTGTCATCGAGCGTTGGGTTTCGGACGGCGCGACCGGCGCGAAGTTCAGCAAGATCGAACCGGCCGACGCGCACGCCGAAGGTCGCTTCGCGCTCGACGTTGAGTTCACCGCCACGCAATACGCGCAGTCAATGCAGAACCGCCTGCTCGTCTTTAAGCCCGCGGTCTTCTCGCGCGCCGACACGGTGCGACTCTCGGGCGCGACGCGCAAGTACCCCGTGGTGCTTGAGTCAGAAGCCTTCAGCGAGACCGTGCATTTCAAGCTCCCCGCGGGCTTCGACGTGGACGAGTTGCCCGACGCCGTTAAGATTGACTCCGACTTTGGCAGCTATACCGCCAGCTACGAGGTCAAGGAAGGGCAACTGCTCTACACGCGCAAGCTCGTCCAGCACGCCGCGACCATCCCGGCGGAGAAGTACGCGGACGTGCGCGCCTTCTTCGGCCGCGTCCGCGCGAGCGAAGAAGCGCCAGTCGTCCTCGCGCGAAAGTAAGCGCGCGGCGAAACTATCAACGAGGCGGTCGTCGGTTCTTTAGAGTCGGCGGCCGCCTCACTGCGTCTTCAGACGAAAGTCCGCGACGAGCGGCAGGTGGTCGGAGGCGACGAGCGAGAGGCGGCTGCGATGAAGCGTGAGCCGTTCGAGTTCGAGCGTGTGATCGTAGTAGATGTGGTCGAGGTGCAAGAAGGGGAGCGCACCCGGATAGGTGCGGCGCGTGCGAAGATGTCGGCGGAGGTCTGCGCTGCGCAGTTCCTCGGAGAGCAGCCGCGAGGCGAGCCCGTGCGTCCACTCGTTGAAGTCGCCGAGGACGACGCGCGGGCTCTCAAGCCTCGGGTCGCGAAGTATCCCTTCGCCGACGAGCTTGCGCCCCTGATGCCTGCGCTCGACGTATGCGGTGCCGAGGTGAACGTTGAAGATGTGAACGACCGCAGCACCCGGCGCGTCCACGCTCACGTCCACGCGCAAGGCTCCGCGCGGCTCCTGCCAGCGCCAGGTGATGTCGTAGTTGTGACAGTGAACTACGGGCAGGCGCGTGAGGATGACGTTGCCGTAAGCGCCCCCGCGATGCTTGCGGTTCTCGCCGAGGTGAAAGCGGCATCCAAGCTCCTCCGCAATGAAGCGCGCCTGATGCGCCTCGCGCAACGCGTTCGACTCGACGTTCACGACCTCCTGCAACGCAATCACGTCCGCGTCAACTTCGCGCAGCACGGCCGCGATGCGTGCGGGGCGCTCGCGACGGTCGAGCCCCACGCACTTGTGCACGTTGTAAGTCGCGACGCGCAGTCTCCCGTCCTTCAACATCGTCCTCTCCAATCCCGCCTGTTCGTTTCGTCTTTATCTTACGCGCCCGGCCCCACGGCCGCGAGAGTTCATCGCGCGAAAGGTTATCACGGCGCGTGAGACGCGGAACCGGCGTTCTCGCCCGCGAACCTTGCGCGGACTCTCACGCAGCGTTCGAGCCCATCGGCGGCTTCCAAGACCTTGAGGCGCAGGTCGCGGTCGAGCGCGGGCGTGCGCGCGAGGAAGTCGCGCACCTCTGCGGCGGCGCGCGTGTCGCACTGGCCTCCGATGAAGGCTGCGAGCCAGCCGTTGACGAAGAAAATCTTGCGCGTGCGCTTGAGCGTGGGAAGCTCGCCGAGCGCGGGCTCAAGGTATGGAAGCGTGAGCGCCGACTGCTGCGGCGTGTTGAAAGCACCGATGCTCGCCTCGATCCAGCTCTCGGCCAAATCCTTATCGCCGACGAACTGGCCGAAGTATCTCTTCTTCAAAGCGGCGTCCGGCGCGGCCGCCGCCGCTGCATATGCGTAGCGTCGTGCGTCGTCGGTCTTGTCCGCTTCGCTCTGCCGCTTGAGCAGGTCGGGTGCGCGTCGGTCGCCCGCAGCCGTGAGCGCGCGGATGATGTCGAAGCGGTCGCGCGAGCGCAAAGTCATCCCCGGCACTTCGAGTTTGCCCGCGAGTATGTCGGCGAGGTGGTCAAGCGCCTCGGTGCTCGTCGCGACCTCGCGATACGTGCGGAAGTATGTGATGCGCTGTCCCTGCGTCGCGGCGCGCGTCATGCCATCGTAGAGCACGCGTTCGAGCGTCGGCGCAAGCGCACGCTGCTGCACGTCGGAGAGATAGCGCGCGAACGCTGTCTGCGTGCGCGAGAGGATGAAGGCGAGCATCACGTCGTCGCGCTCGGCCGGAGCGTTCTTAACGGCTAGCCCGATGAAGTCGGCGGGCGCGAGTTCAGCCTCGCGCACCGAGTCCCAGAGCGAGCCCCACAAGAGCGCGCGCAGGAAGTCGTCGCTGACCGAGCCGAGGTTGCGCGTGATGTAAGCGCGGCTCGCGTCGTCGAGAAGGAAGCGGCCGTAGCCGTAGTCCTCGAAGTTGGCGAAGACGAAGGCCGGGCGGTGTTTGCCAATTGCCTCGCGCACGCGCGTTAACCCTGCGCCGTCGAGCGTGACGGTCAGGACTTCGGGTCGCGCATGTGCGTCGGTGGGCGCAAGCAGAACACGCACACGCATCGGCCACGAGCCGCCTTCGCCGAGCGCGTCGCGCTCCTCTATCTCGAAGCGGTTGACGAGACCGCGATTGTTCACCGTCCAGCGCACGCGCACGTCAGGCATGCCGCGCCGCTTGACCCACGCGGCGGCCCACGCGTCGAGCTTGCGCCCCGAGGTGCGCTCGAACGCGCCGACGAGGTCTTCCCAAGTGGCGTTTGCGTAGGCGTGCTCTTTGACGAAGAGTTGCACGGCCTGTTGAAACTCTCGCGCGCCGAGGTAGAACTCGGCCTGTCTGAGCATCGAGGGCGCTTTGCGATAGACGATGTTGCCGTAGGCCGACTTCGCCGCAGAGAGGTTCGCAATCTCCTGCCAGATGGGCGTCGTGCCCTTCGTCACGTCGGTCAGGTATGCGAGCGGCTTGGTGCGCAGGTGAAAGACCTTCCAAGCGTCGTACTGCGGCAACACTTTTTCAATCGCCTTGTAAGCCATGAAGGTCGCGAAGCCTTCTTTCAACCAGAGGTCGTCGAACCAGCGCATCGTGACGAGGTCGCCGAACCATTGATGCGCGGCTTCGTGCAGCATCGTCTCGGCGCGCGCGGCGATGTCGGATGCCGTAGGGTCAGAGGGGAAGAGCACGCCGTCTTCGCGCAGGAAGGTCGCGCCCGCGTGCTCCATGCCGCCGTAGGCGAACTCAGGGATGAGCACGAGGTCGTACTTGGGGAAGGGAAACTTGTGCCCGAAGTATTCTTCAAAGAAGCGCACGCCCTCGCGGTTGAGACGAAAGACTTCCGGTAGCTCCTTCTTCGCGCGCTCGGTCTTTGAGCGGCGGACGAAGAGGCGCGTCTTGTAAGGCGAGGCGTCGTCCGTAAACTCGGCGAACGGCCCGGCGGCGAAGGCGAACTGGTATGTGCTAATCGGCTCGGTCTCGTCGAACCAGTGCCACTGCATCCCCTTCGGCGGCGAGACGGGGTGACCGCCGCTCGTGTCGTCGAACTCGGGCTGGATGCGACCTTCGGTGTTCGAGACGACGCGCCAGCCTTCGGGCGCGGTGAGGCGGAGCGTGAAGCGCGCCTTCAGGTCGGGCTGGTCGAAGCAGGGGAACGTGGTGCTCGCGTCCGATGGGACGAAGAGCGTGTAGACGTACTCGGAGTTGTCCTCGCGGTCGAGGTAGCGCGTGACGGCGCTGCCCGAGGTACTGACCGGAGACTCGAAGCTCATCTCGACGGTGTTCGCGCCCGCCGTGAGGTAAGCGCGTGGAATCAGGATGTGCTCGTCTTTGAACTGCGCGTCCGTCACCTTGCGTCCGTTGGCCTTGATGTCGGAGACGCGCGAGCCGGGTTCGGCACCCTTGCTGATGACGCGCCAGTCGAGCACGAGGTCGCCCGCCGTAGCGTCAAGCGTGACCGCGATCTTCGCGCGGCCTTCAATCATGTCAGCGCCGGGTCTGAGCATGAGGTCGAGCGCGTAATGCACGTCGCGATAATGCTCAGCGCGCCAGCGCGCAAGCTCGCGCGGGATGCCCGCGCCGGGCAGCGTCGGCCGCGTGACCTGCGCTTCGGCGTTGAAGAAGGCGGCGCACATCAGCGTGAAGAGAATGATATTGGGAAGAACGAGTCTGGGAAGAAGGCGCACAGGGCTAGTAGCTCCTTTGAAACGTTTTCGCTCGCCGCTTGTCGGAAGCATTTAAAGATGGTGCAGGGGTGTCTCATTGTCGCCCTTGAGGTTCGGCGTGGCAAGCCGTGGGCTTGAGTGGAAGGATGAAGGATGAGGGATGGAGGATGAATGAATAAGATGAATGAATAAGAGGCCGTCTTCACTTCATCCCTCATCCTACACTCACGCGTCGGTCTTCGGGTTGTCGCGTTGCGGGAGCAGGCGGCTGAGCAGCTTGGAGATGTGTTCGAGGTCGAGCGGCTTGACCACGTAGTCGCAGCAGCCGACAGCGCCTGCGGCGGCTCGCGACTCAACCGAGTCATAGGCGGTCACGGCTACGACGGGCACGTCGCGCGTGCGTTCGTACTCGCGTATGCGCAAGGTCGCGTTGAAGCCGTCGAGCACGGGCATGTTCAAGTCCATCAGGACGAGGTCGAGCCCACCGCGTTGCGAAAGCTCGATGGCCTCCTGCCCGTTGGCCGCCTCGACCACGCGGCAGCCGCTCAACTCCAGCATACGCCGCATCATCTCGCGCGTATCCTGAAAGTCCTCGACCAGCATCACCAGAGGGCCGCCCGCAACTTCGCTCTCCATCAAACGCCTCCCGCGCCGCCGCCACAATCCCTCGTCGCTCGCCGCCTGAGTCGGTTTGGTCTGAATCATACCCGAACTCAACCCACGGGAACAGCCCCGCGTGGCGCTTGAGACGAAAGGTTGTGCGACGCTCCGCGCCTCGACGTTTAGAAATGTCTAATGCGTGCATGCTTGCTGAAATTTCCGGGCGGCGCGCGGCGTTGACGGGAGCGCGTCGCTCGCTTTCCCACTCCTCGCGCGGGATGCGGCGGAAGGCTTCGACCACGCGTGGGTCGAACTGCGCGCCCGCGCACCTGTCCAACTCGGCAAGCGCGGCCTCGTATGTGCGGCCGCCGCGATAGACGCGGTTGCTGATGATAGCGTCGAAGGCGTCCGCGACCGCGAAGATGCGCGCGCTCAAGTCAATCTCTTCGCCCTTCAGCCCCGCAGGGTAGCCCGAGCCGTCCCATCGTTCGTGATGCTCGACGACGACGCGCGAAGCGCCTTCGAGGAACTCTATGCCGCGAAGGATGTCGCGGCCATGAACGGGGTGAAGCCGCATCTGCTCCCACTCTTCTTCGGTGAGCCGCGCGGGCTTGCGAAGTACCGCGTCGGGCACTCCGATCTTGCCGATGTCGTGAAGGAGCGAGCCGAACTCAAGCGAGCGCATCTGCTCCTCGCCCAGTCCCAACTCGCGACCCAAACGCAGGCTGAAAGAGACGACGCGCTCCGAGTGTCCGTGCGTCTCCGCGTCGCGTGCTTCGAGCGCCGCGACGAGCGCCTTGAGTGTCATGCGGTAGGCGCTCTCCAACGAGCGGAGCGCGCCGTCCAACTCGCGCGTGCGCTGCTCGACCGTGCGTTCGAGATAGTTCTCGTAGCCGCGCCTTGCTGCGAGCAGGCACTGGTGTTCCAGCGCGCGATGGACGACGAGACGGACGTGCTCAAGGTCGAACGGCTTGAGTATGTAGTCGAACGCCCCGGCGCGCATGGCTCCCACGGCGCACTCTATGTCCTGCGAACCGCTCACCATGATGACGAGCGCACCGGGCGCAAGCTCGTGCACGCGCGGAATCATCTCCAAACCCGTCATGCGCTCCATGGCGATGTCGCTGAGGACGAGTTGAAACTCGTCCGCACAGAGCAGCGCGAGCGCCTCCTCGGCCGACCCCACGGCGCAGCACTCATATGCGAGACTGAGGAAATCTTCAAGCACGCTCCGCACGCACGCATCGTCGTCCACGATAAGCAGGCGAGCGCGGCTCGCGGGCTTCGACGTGAAGCTCGACGCCTCCGGAGACGTTATCGCACAGTCGGTTGGCAGAGACATTAGAGACACCTCATCGTCCGGCTCAGGCGCACTTCGGGCCGACGCGCTTTCGGCGCACGACGACTGCCCGCCGCGCCTGAACGGAAGTTTCAATCTCTAGGGGTTATTGCTTCAGGGCGCGTCCCGTGTTCGCAAAGGTCATGCCAGTCGCTTCGAGAAGGCAGAAGTAAAAAGCAAAAGGTAAAAGTTAAGAGGTCGTGCAGCGTGCTTCTTATCATCGTCAATAGATGACGAAAGCCACGCTGCGCTTCATCATCTTTTGCCTTTTGCCTTTTTAACTTTTGCCTTCTCGAAGTGCGCGGTCGTGCAAATTGCAGCGGCGAGATTCGCGACCGTGCGGCACAATGCGGCGGCCCTTGGTGCATCGCTCAGGCTGGTGTGTGCCGCGCCTTGCCAATTTAAAGTCGCTCGCGCGTGCTCGGTCGGCGGAAGGTGCCCACGCGGCGTTGGAAGGCGTGAAGGTGATTCTCCTTTACTGTCAACGGAATCCGGCCGGGGACGGGTTGAGTGATGCGGCCAAAGTGGTTGCCGGAATCGGCCGCGTGTTTCAGTAGAGACGCGGAGCGACCCGGCGCGGAAAGGCGCGAAGAGTTGGAACGGGGCTTGCTCTTGTTGGAGGACGAGTCTTTAACTTCAACCGGTAGATTCCGCTCCAAAATTTCTCGCGCATCCCTTGGATTGAGCCTTAAAGGAGGGTTTGGTGAAATCTCGAAAGCATTACCGTCTTCGCGGGTGGCTCGTCCCGGCCTGTGTAGCGGTAGTGCTGTGCGTGTGCGCGTGGAGCCAAGGCGCGCGGGCGCGTGGCGTCGAGGTGAAGGGCTCGAAGCTTTCGCCAGACCTGCGCGGACTCATCGCGGACTCTCGTTCGGACGCGACCGTCAACGTCATCATTCAGCAGAGCACGACGCCGCGTGGGCTTGGTTTGAGCGCGGTGCTCAACCTGCTCGGCGGTCGCGTGACGCGCAGCCTCGGAAGACTGGGCGTGGTCACGGCGCGCGTGCCTGCGAAGTCGCTTGCATCGCTTGCGTCGCGCGCGGAGGTTCGCTACGTCTCGCCCGACCGTGGCGTCGTCGCCTCCGGCCACATCGAGACGACGACGGGCACAGAGGCCGTGCGCGTGCAGACAGACCTCTCGTTGCTCGGACTCGTGAGGACGACGAGCACGCTCGACGGAGCAGGCATTGGCATCGCGGTCGTTGATTCGGGCGTGGACGCCACGCACGAAGTCTTTCGCGACGGGCTCGGCCTTAGCCGCGTGGCCGCGAGCCTCGACTTCACGGGGGAGGGGCGCACGGATGACCCTTATGGACATGGCACGCACGTCGCCTCGCTCGCCGCAGGATCGGGGCAACCTTCGGGGGGAGCTTATGAAGGCGTCGCGCCCGCGTCGAAGATAGTCAACCTGCGTGTGCTCGACTCGACGGGGCGCGGGACGACCTCGGCACTTCTGGCCGCGCTCGAATGGGTCTTGCAGAATCGCGCGCTCTATAACATACGCGTCGTCAACCTGAGCCTTGGTGCTCCTGCGATAGACGACTACCGCAACGACCCGGCGTGCGCCGCCGTGCGCAGGCTCGCGGACGCGGGCGTGGTCGTCGTGGCCGCCGTGGGCAACAGCGGCAAGGACGGGCTCGGCAACAAAATCTACGGACAGGTTCACACGCCGGGCGACGAGCCTTCGGCCATTACGGTCGGAGCCTCGAACACCTTCGGCACCGACGCGCGCTCGGACGACGGTGTGACTACTTATAGTTCGCGCGGGCCGACGCGTAGCTTTTGGACGGACGACTCGGGCGCGCGCCACTACGACAATCTGGTCAAGCCCGATCTTATCGCTCCGGGCAATCGCGTCATCGGAGCGGCGGCGGCGGGCAATCACCTGCTCGCGGCGCACCCGGAGCTGCTTGTAGATGCGAGCCAGACCGCGACGCGACGGATGATGTATCTGAGCGGCACTTCGATGGCGACGCCGTTGGTGGCGGGCGCAGCGGCGCTCTTGCTTCAGGCCAATCCGTCTTTGACGCCCAACATCGTCAAGGCGCTGTTGATGCTGACGGCACAGCCTATCGCGCACTTCAATCACTTGGAGCAGGGCGCGGGCCGTTTGAACGTCGAGGGCGCGGTGCGTCTCGCACGGCTCGTCCGCACGGACTTGTCGAACACGACGCCGCTCGGCGCACCGCTGCTGACGAGCGCGCCGCCTTCGCCGCAGAGCACGGTTGCGGGCGAGACCTTCTGGTGGTCGCAAGGGATGGTGCTCAATCACACATACGCCACGGGCCCGGAACTCTACACGCTCTATCAGAAGGTCTATGGGGCGGGAGCGTTGCTGGGCGATGGCGTGACTGACGGCGCGGGTGGGCAGACGACGAACGCGTCTATGTTGACGGGGGGCGTCGCGCTCGGCGGCTGGCTGTTGACGAGCGACGGCTCGACGATGGCGGGCGGAACGCCTCTGCTCGACGCGGGCGCGCTGCTCGACCCGACGTTGGGCGACGGCATCATGGTCGGCGATGGCATTCTGGTGGGTGACGGCATCCTCGTCGGCGATGGCATTCTGGTCGGCGACGGGATACAGGTGGGCGACACGGCCGTCGCGGCACAGTCGGCGATGTTTGAGGGGGACGAGACGCCGTGCATGAAGTGAGCGCTACCGTATTGACGTGGGGGCGCGGTTGGCCTGATACTTTGTTGCCCCTTCGATCTCTCCCGGTTGATTCTCTTTCCCCAACCGCTCGAAGAAAACCTCGCTGACGGAAGTCTGCGCCGCGTGCGGATGGCGCATTCCCTGACAGGAAGTAGCAGGTGCGGTCTTTATCCCTCGCACCCGTAAAGCTCTCGGGCGTGCCGATCCCGTCTGCCGTATCTCGGCGCGCGCCAGTTGGAGGGGAACAAGGTGAAACACGTTAGAAAGTACATGGCGGCGACGCTTCTTTCTCTGCTCGCGTTGCTGTCCATCATCTACACGGGTCTCGCGCCCGGCGGTGTAAGCCGCGCGGGTCTGAAGGTGGTACGCGCCGTCGCGCCCGTCTCCCACGCAGCGCGGCAAGAGGAGCCTGCGGACAGAATCTCGTCCGACCTGCTGGCAGTTGCGCGCGACCCCGAAGCGAGGAACGGTCGCGTGCGCGTCATCCTGCAAGAGGGCGAAGGGCAGAACGCCTTGCTCGCCTCGGCGTTCAAGCGCGAGGCGAAGACGCGCGGCAGGTTCGAGACTCTGGGCGCACGCGTGGTTGAGTTGCCCGCGCGCCTCGTCGAACAACTGGCCGAGCAGAAGGGCGTGCGCTTCGTCTCGCTCGACCGCGAGACAACGCCGTTCGGCCACGTCTCGCGCACGACGGGAACGGATGAAGTGCGCACGACCGTAGGGACGAACGTCTCGGGGCTCGACGGCACAGGCATCGGCATCGCCGTCCTCGATACGGGTGTTGACACCGATCACGTCGCCTTCCGCGACGCGAACAACGGCCTGCGCGTCGTCAAGAGCATTGACTTCACGGGCGAGAATCGCACCGACGACCCATACGGGCACGGCACGCACGTCGCTTCCATCGCCGCCGGTAACGGCCGTGTCGCGCACGCCGAGTACATCGGCATCGCACCCAACGCGAAGATCATCAACCTGCGCGTGCTCGACTCAAAAGGGACGGGGCGCACCTCCTCCATTCTCGCCGCGCTCGATTGGGTCTTGCAGAACCGCACGACCTACAACATACGCGTCGTCAATATGAGCCTCGGCACGGCGGCGGTCGAATCGTACAAGAACGATCCGCTGTGCAAGGCCGTGCGCAAGCTGGTTGACGCGGGCGTCGTCGTCGTCGCGGCTGCGGGCAACAACGGCAAGGACGCGGCGGGCAACAAAATCTACGGCGCGATACACTCGCCGGGCGACGAGCCTTCGGCCCTCACGGTCGGAGCCGCGAACACCTTCGGCACCGACGTGCGCGCCGACGACGGCGTGACGACCTACAGTTCGCGCGGGCCCACACGCGGCGCGTGGACGGATGCGGCGGGCGTCCTGCACCACGACAACCTCGTCAAGCCCGACCTCGTCGCGCCGGGCAACAAGATCATTGACGCTGCGGCCGAGGACAACTATCTCATCACCACGAACCCCTGGCTCGACGCGGGCGTGAGCAACTCCGACCGCAAGCGGATGATGTACCTGAACGGCACTTCGATGGCGACGCCCGCGGTGGCAGGCGCGGCGGCGCTGATGCTTCAGGCTAACCCGAAGCTCACGCCCAATCTCGTCAAGACGCTTCTGATGTACACGGCGCAGCCGCTCGCGGGCTTCAACCTGTTGGAGCAGGGCGCGGGCGAGTTGAACGTCGAGGGCGCGATACGTTTGGCACGGCTTGTCCGCACCGACTTGTCGGCGGCGACGCCTGTCGGAGCGCCGCTTTTGACGACGCCGCTTGCGCCGCTCGCGCAGACAACGATTGCGGGCCAGACCTTCGTCTGGTCGCAGGGGCTCGTCCTCAATTACGGCTACGTGTCGGGCCCCGAGTTGGTCACGAACTATCAGAAAATCTACGGGCTCGGCGTGCTCGTCACCGACGGCGTGCTCGTCACCGACGGCGTGCTCGTCACGGATCGCACGCTGCTCTCTTCGGGCGTGCTCGTCACCGATAACATCGCGCTGAGCGACGGAGGCGTGCTCGGCGGCGGGCCCATCTTCCTTAGTTCGGGCGTGCTCGTCACCGACAGGTTCGCGCTGGCCGACGGCGTGCTGGTGACGGATACGACGGTCGGAGCCGACGCCGCCATGCAGGCGCTCTCGGCGGCGACACGCGGCGACGCGACGGCCGCACCTCCGCCCGTGGCGGACGACGGCGACTGCGTGCCGACCCTCGCGGGCTGCGCGAAGTAGTTGAGCAACGAACCGTCGTTCTAATGAAGCAAAGGTTTTTGATTGAAGGAGCGGCCCCCTTTGAAGCCTCGACAAGTGAATGTCCCAGAGTAGAAGTCCGTTTGAAGGAGTGACGTGATGCCCCAGTTCAGCGAATCGAGAAAGGCAACGGCCGCGCGCTCTTTGCCGTCGCGTCCCGAGACAGTCTTTCGCGTCCACCCCCTGACCGAAAAAGACAGCGAGCCGGAAGTGCTCGACTTTCTGGCCGAGCGCCCCGCGCCGACGGTCGTCATGCGCGGCCTGATCCGCGATAACGGCTTCGAGAGTCCATTCAATCGCGGCACGTTCTACGCTGCGCGCGACCGCGAAGGCGGGCTCGAAGGCGTCGCGCTCATCGGCCACGCCACCTTCGTCGAGGCACGCACGGACGCGGCGCTACGCGCCTTCGCCGAGCTTGCGCAAGACGAGCACGCCGCGCACATGATTCTCGGCGAGCAGGATTTGATGAGCCGTTTCTGGGGTCACTACGCGACCGCCGGTCAAGTGCCGCGCCTCTTCTGCCGCGAGCTTCTCTTCGAGCAGCGTTGGCCCGTGAGGGCGTGCGAGCCGGTCGCGGAGTTACGTCTCGCGACGCTCGAAGACCTGATGCTCGTGATGCCAGTCCACGCCGCGATGGCTTACGAAGAGAGCGGCATCAATCCACTCGACGTAGACCTTCCGGGCTTTCGCATGCGCTGCGCGCGACGCATCGAGCACGGCCGCGTGTGGGTTCTGGTCGAAGGCGGCGAGCTTATCTTCAAGGCCGACGTGGCATCCGAGACGCCCGAGTGTACATACGTCGAGGGCGTCTACGTCGAGCCCGCGAGCCGTCAACGCGGCTACGGGCTGCGCTGCCTGTCGCAACTCGGGCGTGGCTTGCTCGAACGCACCGCGTCGGTCTGCGCGCTCGTCAACGAGCAGAACCTCGTCGCGCAATCGCTCTTCCTCAAGACAGGCTATCGCCTGCGCGGCTACTACGACACGATCTTCCTTGAGCGCACCGAGAAGGGTAGTAATTGATTCATTGATTCAATGCTAAAAGGTTCGGAGAGGTTGATGGACAAGCATCGTCTGGTCAGGCCGTACATGTGGGCGTTCATCGCAGTGGGCGCGTGCGTGGTGGTCTACTCGGCTTTGCTCTTGCCCATCGAGCGGCTCGACTTGCGGCTCGTGCCTCTGGTCGTCGTCACGCTGCTGGTCAGCTCGCGCTTCTGCGTTCCCATCCCGCGCACGACGGGACAGATCTCCTTCTCAGACACTTTCATCTTTCTGACGATGCTGCTCTACGGCGGCGAGGTGGCGGTGCTCTTAGGCGCGGCCGAGAACTTCGCGGCCTCGCGCTTCGGCAAGCGGCAGTTCAGTCTCTTCACCAGCGCCTTCAACGCGGCGATGATGGCGTGCGCGACCTTCACGACCGTTCACGTCATGCGCCGACTGTTCGGCCCCGTCACAGGTCTCGCGCACGGCGACTTCACGGCGGCCTTCGTCGTCGCGCTCTGCGTGATGGCGCTCGTGCAGTACGTCGCGAACTCCGGGATGGCGGCCGTTCACACTTCCTTAAAAGCAAACGAGCCGCTCTGGGTCACGTGGCGCAACAAGTACCTTTGGACTTCAATCACTTACTTCGCGGGCGCTTCCTCGGCGGGCATCACCGTCAAGCTGGCTTCGACCGCTGGCTTCTACGCGCTGGTCGCGGCCGCGCCCATCATCGTCATCGTCTACCTCACCTACCGCACATACCTCGACAACATCGAGGCGATGTCGGCCGCCGCCAAGGCCGAAGCCGCCGCCGGGGCGCGCGCCGAATCTGCCGCCGAGCAGGCCGAGCAGGCGCGGCGTCACGTTGAAGAGTTATCGCACTACATCGCCGAGCAGGAGCGCATCCGCGAGCAGTACGCGCAGATTGAAAAGCTCTCCGCATTAGGCGAACTGGCTTCGGGCGTGGCGCATGATTTCAACAACACGCTCGCGGGCATTCTCGGCCGCGCGCAGCTTCTGCTCTCTACCACAGACCACGAACGGATAGAGGCGGGCCTGCGCCTCATCATCAAGACGGCGAAGGACGGCGCGAACACGGTCAAGCGCATACAGGATTTTGCGCGACAGCGACGCGACCACGACTTTCAGCCCGTCTCCGTTGACCAGCTTCTGCTCGACGTGCGCGAGATCACGCGCCCGCGTTGGAAGAGCCGCGCCGAGAGCGAGGGCGTACACATCAGCCTCGAACTCCAACTTGGCTCGGACGAGGCGCGCGTGATGGGTGACGAGTCTGAGTTGCGCGAGGTCTTAGTCAACCTGGTCTTCAACGCCGTGGACGCGATGCCACGGGGCGGCACCATCACGCTCTCGACGCGCGAGGCGGGTGAACGGGTAGAAATCGCCGTGGCCGATACGGGCGACGGCATGACGGAGGACGTGCGCTCGCGAGTCTTCGACCCGTTCTTTACGACGAAGGGAAAGGCGGGGATGGGGCTCGGGCTCGCCGTCTCGTTCGGCATCGTCCGCCGCCACGAAGGCACGATAGAGGCCGAGTCCGAGTTGGGGCGCGGCACGACTTTCCGCATCAGGCTGGCGGCGGCTCGTGCTTCCGCGAAGCACGAGCCGTCTGTTGAGCCGCCCGCGCTCGCGCTCGTGCCGCAGCGACCGGGTGCGACGCGCATCCTCGTCGTTGACGACGAGGAGAACGTGCGCGAGCTTCTGCGCGACGTGCTTGAGAGCGAAGGCTATCAGGTTGGGCTCGCCTCGGGCGGGCCCGAGGCGCTTGAGATGTTCCGCGAGTCGCGCTTCGACGCTCTCTTCACAGACCTCGGGATGCAGGGCATGAGCGGCTGGGAGCTTGCGCGCGCCGTGCGCGAGCTTGACGCGACGATACCGCTCGCCGTCATCACCGGCTGGGGCGAGGCGGTCGGCTCGGGCGAGCGTAGCGCCGCGCAGGTTGACTGGGTCGTCACCAAACCTTTCGACACCGCACAGATTCTCTCAATCGCACGCGAGGTCGCGCGCCGCGTCGAGTCACGCGCGCACGGCACCGCCGCC
>JAVXWN010000078.1:0-3919 GCA_032230645.1 Acidobacteriota bacterium
TGGGCGGCTGCGCCGGGGTGCGCTGCTGGCCGGGACGCGACGCGCGCCTCACGTTGGCGTTGACGTTCGTGGTGCTCGGGCCCGAGGGGCCGGAGAGCATGCGGACGACGAAGATGAGCGCGAGCAACGGCAGCACGACGGCCGCGATCATCTTGTTGCGTTCCGATGATGTCTTTCCTTCAAACAGTGCCATGACTTTTCACTTGCTCGGCGCGGCCGTCGCTTCGTGTGAACACTAAACGCGCGGCTTCACTCGACCGGTGCCGCGGCGGTGCGGCGAAAGTACGCGGCCATGTCGAGACGCAGGCTGACGAGCGCGCCGCGCGATGGTGCTTGCGGCTGTGGCACGGCCGCCGACTCGGGCGCGGTCATCTGCGCCGAGTTCGTGTCGGTCACGCCTTCAAGCTCGACCGTGTTGATGACGACGAACTGGCGGTCAGCCTCGATATCGCGTATGAAGCGGCGCATGTTTGGATACGTGCCCTCGACCGTGAGCGTGACGCCGATGCCGGGGAAGATGCTCTGCACGACGCGCTGCGCGTTCTCCTCGCTCGAAGTGGAGCGGCGCTGCGTCTGCTGTCGCTCGTCGCTGCCGGGAGCGACCTCCTGCAACTGCGTGAAGGCGACGCCGCCGCTGATGCGCAGTCCGTCCTTGATGATGAGTCGGTTCAACTCCTCGACGACGGTCTTCGTGCCGCTGCTCGACTGACCGAGATGGTCAACCTCGAAGTGGTCGAGGCTCGACAGGATGTCCGAGACTCTCTGCTGCGTGTCCTTGCCCGCGCCGAGACTCGTCTGCTGACTCGCGAGCAGCCGCTGCAAGTCCTGCCGCTCGGCTTCGAGCGACTGCGTGCGCGACTTCTGCGGCACGAGCAAGAAGAGATACGCAAGCACGGCCGTCATCAAGAGCAACACCGCGACGCCGAGCGCGATGGTCTCGGGCAAGCCGATTGCGCCACGCCGACGCGTCGCGCGGAACGTATCCAGGCGCGTTCGCAGTCGCGCGGAGCGCGCGCCGCCCGAAGTGACCGTGACTGTTGTGTCGTCCCTCAAGGCTACTCGCGCCCCCCCGCCCCGGAAGTCTCCGCAGTGTTGCCCCGAGTGTTGTCACGCGCCTCAGCGCCCGCTTCGGCGGGGCCCGCAGCAGCCTTACCTCCACGCCGCGTGCGTTGCACGTATGAGACACGCAGCATCCATTCGTAACCCGAGTCGCCCTTGCCAGACTTCTGATTCTCGGTGAGCGGGACGGCGCTGAAGATACCGGCGCGGTTCATCTCGCTAATCATGCCGGTCACGTCCGTTGGCGTGCGGCCAACGACAGTCAGGTCGAGGTCTGCGCGCGTCTGGTCGCCGACCTCAGTCACCTCGCGCACGTTGATGCGCGCGACGCGCACGCTGGTGGGCAGAAACTCTTCGAGGTCGGAGAAGAGCTGCGACCATGAGAAGCCCTTGCGGCTGACGAGCGCGTGCGCCGCTTCAAGCGTCTTGCGTTGATCGGGCGGGATGGTCTGCCTGACCTCTTCGGCCTGCTTTTCAAGGTCTTTGCGCTCGGAGCGCATCGTCGCCACTTGCCGCTCCGAGGCGTCAGCCTGCGCGCTCACCTCGCGATACTGCGCGAGCGTCAAGACGAGCGCGACGAGCGAGACGGCCGAGACCGCGACCGCGATAGTCCACGGTAGCGTGCGGTTGCGGAACGGGTCGCTGGCGAGATTGAGTCTGGAGATCACTGGCTCTTTCGCTTTCCGAAGAGACGGGGGCTAATGATGGCGGCGGCCTGCCGGGAGACTTCACCGACGGATTGAAGAATAACCCGCGCCGCATGGGGCACGCAACCGCCCTACCCCGCCATTACACGCACCGGACACGCCGCAGTTGCAGAAAGACGAAGCCGCTTCGGAAGGATGAAGGCGGAAGGATGAAGGATGAAGTAAGTGCTGTCTTACCTTCATCCTTCATCCTTCCGCCTTCATCTTTACTTCGGCGGCCTTTGCCTTAACTCACGGGCGGCCGGTCGCCTGACTGACGACGCGTGAGTTGATGACGCGCCCCGTCCTGTCAAGCGTCAGCTCGATGATGGCCCCGGTGGTGTCAACGACGCGGCGGACGAGTTGGCCGGTGGTGTTGGTCGTGTCGCTGCCCTGCTGCGTCAGCGACGTGACGTTGCCGACGGTGCGCTGGCCGACGACCGAACCGGCGGTGTCGAGCGTGCGCTCGACGATGTTGCCGGAGCGATCTACGACGCGCTGTATAGTCTGGCCGAGGTTGTTGACCGTCGAGCTGAGCAGGCCGCCGGGCTGCGTCACGTTGTTTAAGGTCTGGCCGACGGTGCCAACCGTGTGGTCTACGACACCGCCCGGCTGAAGTGCGGTGTTGGCGACGCCGCCCACCGTGCCGACCGTGTTGTCAACGCTCTGGAGGAGGTGTTCGAGTATCTGCGGGTTGCGGTCAATGGTCGTCAGCGTGCGGTCAATGATGGAAGCGACGTTGTCGAGTCTGACCTTCAAGAGCACCTCGGCGCGCACGCCCTTGATCGTCAGGTCTACGTCGTCAATCCCCGCATCCGCGCCCGCCGTCAGTTGCAGGAGGTTGGCGAGCCGCGCATCGAGCGCGACATGAACGCGGAGATTCTTGACCTTGAGCGTAATCTCTTCAACCGAGAGGTTCGGCACGTCGAGCAGCACGTCGGGGTCGCCTGATGCGGCCTCCTGCCGTCGTCGCTCGCTCGCTGCCTGCTGACGTTGGATGTCCTCCTGCGAGAGCGGGCGCACGGGCGTGACGGGCGACGGGCGCGGCTGTTGCCCTGTGGTCTGTCGTGTGCCGGTCGCGCTGCCCTGTATGGATGCGTTCGCATCGCCCTGATTCGTCGTCGTCGTGCTTTGGGCGAAAGCGCCAGCGCAAAGGGCGAGGATTATGACTGCTCCGGCTTGAAAGAGCTTCTTCATCGTTCCCTCCGAAAAGTTTGTTTGAAACTGCGTCTGCACCGAACGGGGGTTTGGAAGAGCGTTTGCGAAGAATCTTTATGGGGAGTTCTCCGGCGGCGGCTGTGCGGGTTGCGCTGCGCCGCGCCGCGAGTCGAGCAGGCGCAGCAGGGGCGCGAGGTTCCCATGGAAGCGAACGTGCCCCTGCACGTTGCGCAGGAGCACATCAATCTCGCTTGCGCCCAACACGACGCCGACCTTCAGTTGAAGTCCGCGCGCGCCGTCCGTCTCAATCGCGGTCTCCGCATGAAAGTCGCCTTCGACGATGTGGCGCATGACGATGTTCAACTCGAAGTCTTCGTCGGCGTTCGAGCCTGCCGGTTGAGTTGACTGAGGCTGCGCGGGCACCGCCCGGTCATGCGTCTGTGCCGAGACGAGCGCGGACGCGGTGGCGATAAGAACGCAAGCGGCTGCTGTCCTTAGAAGACAGGTCGCCGTGTCCCGAAGAAGATTCGCCTGCTTCACTTCGCCCTCCCTCTGTGCGTGTGACTGCGGCGCGGTGTCGTCGCGTCGGCGTTTAAGTGGAGAGTCGAAGCGTTTGAAATCGTTGAAGACGTGCCGGGGTTGTCGGCTCCGGGCTGTGTGGGCGGTGCGGGAGAAGGCTGAGTGGTGACAGGTTGCGCATCATCGCTGCTTGTGGGGACTTCGCCGAGCGCCTCTGCGACGATGCGGTCAATGTTTGCGAAGACGCTCGTGATGCGTAGTGTGATGCCGATGTCGCGGTAGGTCACGCCGGGCTGAACCTCTTGCGGCAGGTTCTCGCGCTGCGCCTCCCAGATGGTCTCGCGCTTCGGCCGCCCCGTGAACTCGACGCGCGGGTTCGGCACCTTCTCGAAGCGCAGCGAGTCGGCCGTCACGTGCGCCGTGATCGAGAGGTCGGCCGATGCGTCGTCGGATGCGGCGCGCGTCGTCTGAGAGTCACGTGTCCGCACGCGCGAGCC
>JAVXWN010000081.1:0-22924 GCA_032230645.1 Acidobacteriota bacterium
CAGGTCAAGCGACCTCAGTACCAGCAGTTGGTGCTGCGCACCTTCTACCTCTACAACGTAGACCCGACCGACGCGCGCGCACTCATCACGGCCTCGATACCGCCACAGGCAGGCCGTCAGCCCGTCATCACCGCCAACAAGTCGACCAACTCGATTACCGTCCGCGACACGCCCGAGAACGTCCGGCTCGTCGGCGACCTCCTGCGCAGCATTGATAAAGAGCGCGCCGAAGTCGTCATGGACGTGAACATCTTCGAGGTCTCGCGCGAAGACCTCTTGCAGTTCGGCAATCAGGTCGGCACGGGCGATTCGCTCATGAACCTCGGCGGCATACAGAAGGGATTGAGCGTGCTCGGCGGCAGCCGACAGGTGGTTACGCAGGCGCTCGCATCCGTGCCGACCGCGCTCGGCGCGGCCTTCATCGTCCCGCCCACGGCGCTCTCGGCCTTGCAGCGCAGGGATAACACGCGGCTCGTCGCTTCCACGCAGGTTCACGCCTTCGACGGCGAGAAGTCCACGGCGCACATCGGCCAGCGCGTGCCCGTGCAGACGGCGACCGTCTCGCCCTACGGCTCGGTCTCGACCGGCGACAACAATAATCAGGCGGGCGTCACGCAGGGACTCTTCGGAGGCAACGGCTATCCCGTCATCCAGTACGAGAAGACGGGACTCACGCTCGAATTCACACCGCAGGTCTTCCCGAACCTCGACGTGCAGGTGAAGATGAGCATCAAGTCGAACGACGTGACGACGACGAAGGGCGGGCCCGCTCTGACACCGACCTTCACCGAGCGCAACATCGAAGGCACGGCGCGCATTCAGAACAACCGCACGATGATGATCGCGAGCGTCGCGCAGAACTCGCAGTCGCGCGGCCGACAGGGGTTGCCCATGCTCGGCCTCGTCCCCGTCCTCGGCCAGATGTTCACCGCGCCGCGCCGCGAGGATACGCAGACCGACATCGTTATCGCCGTCACGCCGCACGTCATGCGCGCTTCCTCGGTCACGCCCGAAGATGAAGAGATGCATCCTTCGGGCACGCTCCAGACGCCGACGACGGGGACGCTAGAAGCGATGCTCCTCGAAATCGGGCGCGAGGAACAGCTCGCCGCCGCGCGCTCCATTCCGACGCACGCGAACGTCGAACTGCCCGAGACGAACGACGTGTCGGCCAACGTCAATGTCGAATCGGTTAGCGCCAAGTCCGAACTGCCTACCGTAACGAAGACCGAAGCACCGGCACTCGTGAAAGCACAGGCACAGGCCGCGGGCGTCGAAGCATCCGCTACGGAAGCGACGACGTTCGTCCCCGCGCCGAAAGAGTTGATGAACGCCGTCGTTGAGCGCCCCGCCATTCACCCCGAGACGCGCGATGCCGCTCTCTCCACACCCGCGCAGAGTCCGAAGCCCGTCCCCGGCAATTCCCTCTTCTCGTTGGTGCAGCCATCACCGACCGCGACACAGCCGCCGCGTAGTTCATCGTCGAGCAACACGGCCGCGAACGTCCCCATCTCTTACGTCACAGAGAAGCCTTTGACGGATCGCGCGAGCGCGAGCGCGGTCAGCGCGGCGGCGCTCAGGCTTTTGTCTGAGCCGCAGGCGCTGCGCGTCGGCGAGCGCAGGCAACTCAAAGTTCTGCTCAAGACCGACGCGCCGCTCGGACTCGTCGCGCTCACGTTCCGACTCGACCCGCGCATGCTCGCCGTGCGCTCGGTCGGCGCGGGCACGCTCTCTGCTCCTACGGATGCGCGCGTCACGCACACGGTCACGCCCGAGGGGCTGCTGCTCGTCACCGTCGCGCCCTTAAGAGCGGACGCGGCCTTGAGTGGCGCGGGCGTGCTGCTCGTCTTTGACGTAGAGGCGCTCGCGCCCGGCGCTGAACCTCTTCGCTTCGACGCGGACGATGTCTACCTCGTGGCAACTGACGGCCGCAAGGTTCTCGTCAAGGTGATGACCGATCAGTTGACGGTCAGGGAGTGAGTGTGAACGGCGGCCCGTCCGACTGAGTATCCAACTGCGTGACCGACCCATCGCGATGGCCGCTCCTTGCTGCGGCACTCCTGAGAACCAACCCGATGAGCAGGCAGAGGCTTTTCCAACCCTTCGCTTGGGCCATGATCGTCGTCGCGGCGGCAGTCGTCGTGTACGCGGTTGCGCGATTCCCGCTCGCCTCTGTGGACACGCGCTTCTTCGTAATCGCCGCCGTGACCATCTTCCTGACCTCGCGCGTTACGGTCAGAATCCCAAGCGTCAAGTCCATCATCTCCGTCTCCGATACGCTCGTCTTCCTGACGATGATGCTCTACGGCGGCGAGGCCGCGATCCTGCTCAACGCAGCGGAGAGCGCCGTCTTCTCTAGCAGGTCATGCAAGTCGAAGCTCACGATTGCCTTCAACTCGGCGGTGCTGGCCGTCGCCACATTCGTCACCGTCTTCGTGCTCCGGCTCTGCTACGGCGATGAACTCGTTGCCGGGTGGGGATACGGCGGCCACTACGTCTCGGCCATCTGCGTGATGGCGCTCGTTCAGTACGCGGCCAACTCCGGGCTGGTCGCGCTCGCCTGCTCGCTCAAGAAGGGCGCGCCCTTCTTTGAGACGTGGCACCGGCATTATCTCTGGACTTCGATCACATACTTCGCGGGGGCTTCGGCCGCCGGACTGATCGCGCTCCTGCTGCATTCGGTGGGCGCGTCGGCGCTCTTCGTCGCGACGCCGGTCGTCCTCATCACATACTTCACCTACCGCACATACCTCAAGAACGTCGAGACCTCGAACGAGCAGGCCGAGCAGGCGCGACGACACGTTGAAGAACTCTCGCACTACATCGCCGAGCAGGAGCGCATCCGCGAGCAGTACGCGCAGATTGAGAAGCTCTCCGCATTAGGCGAACTAGCTTCGGGCGTGGCGCATGATTTCAACAACACGCTCGCGGGCATTCTCGGCCGCGCACAACTTTTGATGAGGACGGACGACCCGGAGAAGATCAGGCGCGGGCTCGAAATCATCGTGCGCTCGGCGAAGGACGGCGCGAACACGGTCAAGCGCATACAGGATTTTGCGCGACAGCGACGCGACCACGACTTTCAGCCTGTCTCCGTTGACCAGCTTCTGCTCGACGTGCGCGAGATCACGCGCCCGCGCTGGAAGGACAGCGCAGAGGCCGCGGGCGTCTACATCAAACTCGACCTCCGCACATGCTCGAACGCGACCATCTTCGGTAACGGCTCGGAGTTGCGCGAGGTCTTAGTCAACATGGTCTTTAACGCCGTGGACGCGATGCCTGCGGGCGGCACGCTCACGCTCACCTCCGAAGAGGAGGACGGCCGCGTTCTGCTCTCGGTGGGCGACACTGGCGTAGGGATGACCGGGGAAGTCTGCGCGAAGGTCTTCGACCCGTTCTTTACGACGAAGGGAAAGGCGGGGATGGGGCTCGGGCTCTCTGTCTCTTACGGCATCATACGGCGACACGAAGGGTCGGTCGAAGTCTCTTCCGAAGTCGGTCGCGGCACAACCTTCCGCGTCAGTCTACCAGCGGCCACCCGGTCGAGCGCGCACGCCAAAGCGACCGCGCCGGAAGAGTCCGAGATGGGAGACGGCCCGCGCCCGATTAGAATTCTCGTCGCCGAGGACGAGCCCGATGTTCGCGAACTGCTCTGCGAAATTCTTCGCACCGGAGGGCACGAAGTCTGTCCTGCGGCCGGTGGGTTCGAGGCGTTGGAACGCTTCCGCGAGTCGCGCTTTGACGCGGTCTTCACGGACATCGGCATGCCGGGGATGAGTGGTTGGGAGCTTGCGCGCGCCGTGCGTGAATTGAACGAAACGATACCGCTCGCCGTCATCACCGGCTGGGGTGAAGCGGTCGGCCCCGAGGAGCAGCGCGCCGCTCGCGTTGACTGGGTCGTGACCAAACCCTTCAGCGCCGACCGCATTGCGCGGCTGGCTGCGGACGCCTCGCGCCGCATGCACGCGCACGAACCGGGCGGCGAATGCACCTTCGCGGCGTGAACGTCGGATTCACGTTCATACATATGAAGAGGCGCGACTCAAGTGGTCATGACTTGAGTCGCGCCTCTTCTCGTGCGAGTGAACCCGCTTCGATACGGCCGTCGGCTTAACCACCCTTTTTTGAACCGCTGCGTCGGCGCTCCTTCAGCGCGCGACTGTGCTCAAGCGCGCGGCCGACGCTCTGCTCCACGTCTTCGAGGTGGAACGGCTTGAGGATGTAGTCGAATGCACCGAGGCGCGTGAGCCCTTCGGCGTGCGTGCGGTCGCCGATGCCCGTGATGACGATGACGGGCGTGTTGGGTTGCTCCTGCCGCAGTTGCCCGAGCAGTTCGAGCCCGCTCAGGCCGGGCATCGAGATGTCGGTCAGCACCGCGTCGTAAGACTGCTCGCGAAGAAAGGCGAGCGCCTGCTCGGCCGTGGCTGCGGCATGGCACATGTGCTCTTCGGAGAAGAGGTCGTAGAGCAAGTCGCGCACAGCGTCGTCGTCGTCAACTATAAGGATTGCGGCCATCTGTCTGGTCTGCTGGCAGCCCTAGGCGTCGTCGCGGCGCTCGACCCCGATGGGTCAAGCCCCGATTGAGGTCTCTTTATTATTTATATCCGAGAGGTGAAGGGCGGCCGCATACTAACATAAAGCACCGGCCTTTGTAACACCGCGCAAAAAATTCGGCCCGGCGACCGCGAGGGCCGCCGGGCCGAATGCTTACGTCCGTGGACGTTGGTTAAAGTAGAGCCGCGTCTTACCTGTTCGCGGGTGAGCTGGCGCGGATGGTGAGTTCGCTGCCGCTCATCAGCTCGATGTCATCGCGCCCCTGCACGTAGACGGAGCCCGCGCCCGCGCCCGCGCCGATGACAGCGCCGATGGCCGCGCCCTTACCGCCGCTGGCGATGGCTCCGATGATTGCGCCGACCGCCGTGCCGATGGCCGCGCGCTGCGCGGTCTGCGTGCCGCGGCTGCTATCGTCGCGCACCGTGCCCTCATTATCCACCTGCACGGTCTGCCCGTTCGTCGTCCTCACGCTGTCAATGAAGCCCGCGAACTGGTAGGTGCGGCCGTTTAAGCGAATCGAATCGAAGTTGAGCGACATGTCGGAGCGACCCGAGATACGGCCGCTGTGGTTGATGCTTGCTACGTGACCCTCGATGACCGCCTCCTGAAACTGCGAAGGCGAGGTCACGGTCATCGTGAAGCGGTCTCCAACGTTGGCCGTCTTCGAGGTCAAGTTGGTCTCAAGCCTCGCGGTTAACATCTGCCCATCAGGCACGACGAAGTCGCCCGCGGCCGTCGAGTAGACACCTGTCTGCGAACCCGTTTGATTGTATCCGGCGGTTGACCCCGTGTAGACGTTCCACTCCGCCACGTCGGACGTGCGATTATAGACGTTCGTCACGACGACCGGATTCTGGCCGAGAGTGCTGTTCCAGATTTGACGGGTGACGCGAAGGCGACGGCCGCCCTCAATCGGGTCGAAGGTGACGGTAAAGTCGGTCTCGCGATTGCCCGCCGAGCTAACGACGAGTCGGTCGCCAGTGATCTGCGAATTGACGCGCGAGTAGCTGCCGTTCGGAAGCTGCTCGCGGCTCTCGGGCGCGTTCGCCGTAAAGGTCGTCTGCGGCGCGCGCGAACTGGCGATGGTCACGTTGTTGCCGTTGCGCTCGATGGCGAGCATGTCGGGCGATTCGAGTCGGCGCATGAGCATGTCGCGCACGCGCTGACGGTCGGCAAAGGGCAGGTTGCGCGTCGCGTTGTCGGCGACGGTCGTCGGATTGTCGCTCTGCGTGGGGTCGAGGCGGTACGTGCCGGTCAGGCGATTCGCGGCGCGAATGCCGCCGCCGCGATTGTTGTTATCGAAGACACCGTTGTTGTCAGCGGTCGTGTTGCCACCGTAGTTCGGAAGCGAATGCACGTCCCAGTTCCACGCCACGTTGTAAGCAGTGGCGAGTTGGCCGAGGTCGCCCTTGAGCGTCATCCAGTCGTTCTCGGTGCGAGGCGAAAGGCGCTGGCGCTGCACGAAGTCGTCAATGTATGTGGCCTGACGAAGAACGCTCTCCACGTCGGCGGCGACGGTGCGGTGTGAGTCGAAACGCGAGCGCAACTGATCGGTCGCGCTGGCGAAGTCTCGGACGAACTGATTGATATTGTCCTCGGCACGCGTGCCGTCGTAGCGGCTGCGGTCGAGCGAGGAGTCGAGGTCGCTGCGGAAGCGGCTCGAGCCATTCTCGATGCGGCGCAGGAGCATGTCGAGCTGGCGGTCACTGATGCGATAAGCGGAGCCCGTCTGGTTGCCATAGCCCGGATTATTGTTGCCCTGATTACCGTAGTCCGGCGTGCCGTAGGTCGCACCCGTCTGCTGCGTCCAGTCCCACGTCACGTTGTAAACACGTGCGAGCGCGTCGAGGTCGGCACGCAGCGTCGTCCAGTCGTTCGTGGCTCGCATGTCGAACCGGTTGCGCATCATGAAGTCGTTCAGGAAAGCAGCCTGACGAAGCACGTTCTCCACGTCGGCAGCAACCGCGGCGCGACGGTTGAAGCGGTCGCGCAGAGCGCCGGTCGCGGTATCGAAGTTCTGCACGTAACCGTTCAGTTGGTCTTCGGTGCTTGTCCCGTTGTAGCGGCTGCGGTCGAGCGCGCTGCTGAAGCTCGAACGGAAGCGGTCGGCGTCCGTTTCGACGCGGCGCAGCACCATCTCAACCTGCCTGTCGTTCATGCGATAGGGGCGCTGCGCCTGAGCCGCGACAGCGCCGAGGCTGACCATCGCGACGACGAGCGCCACCGAAATCGTTTGTCTGAATCTGTTCATCGCTCTTCCCTCCAAATGTGTGTTAGCAATTCGTTAATTAGAAGTTGGTAGGCGGCTCGCTGAAGTGAAAGCCGCCCTCCCTGCTCCGCAACATGCACGGGGAGAAGCGTTGGAACTCAGTAGAGACATACGCTTAAGCAAGGCTCCATCTATCTTGCTTCACTGCAAGCCATGTGCCCAAGCGCACATATTTCATCAAACTGTTTTGAAGCCGGGGAGAGCTACCGGGAGAGGCGAAACTTGCCCGTGTGATTCGACTAGACGGAGGCGGGTTGCCATTCTATTTACGTGTCGAAAACAAAATATCCTCTTTCATTTGGCAGGCTTTCTGTACTGAACCCGACGCCGATGTTCGGCTAACGTACAACCGCCGCAGACCTTCTTTGGCCTCTCGTTTCCATTGTTTAAGAGCCACGCTCGCGTCGTGTTATCCTTGCCGCCGAACGGAGGTTTCAACGCATGGACAACGGTGAGGCCAGAGCGGTCATCCACTCCGCGAGCCAAGGGCTCTTCATCGGCATCACGCCGAGCGGTCACGCGCAGGTGATTGAGACCGACACGGAGCGCGCGAGCGCGGCGACGCCGATGGAGTTACTGCTCGTCGCTCTCGGCGGCTGCACTGCGGTTGATGTGGTCTCGATTCTGAAGAAGAAGCGCGAGCAGGTGACGGACTACCGCGTCGAGGTGCGGGGCACGCGGCGCGACGAGCACCCGCGCGCCTTCACACGCATGGAGGTGCGACACATCGTGAGCGGCCACAACGTCTCGGAGAAGGCGGTCGCTTCCGCCATCGAGCTTTCCGAGACGAAGTATTGCAGCGTCGCCGCCACGCTCCGGCCCGGCGTCGAGATCGTGACGACTTATGAGATTATCGAAGACGCTGAGTGAGAAAGCGCGCTGCTACGTGCGCGGCCGTGTGAGTCTTCTTGGGCGTCCGCATCTTCAATGTTGAATCTTCGTCAAGGGTTAAAAATGGCATTCTTCACACAGCAGGCTCTCGCCTGTTTCGTCTCGCTACTGTTCTCGCTCTCGTGCGCGTCGGGCGAGCACTCTCCGGCCGCGAACGACGCGCGGCCCGGTGACGCACCGCTGCTCTCGGCGGCCGAGCCGGTCGTGCTCTCGCCTGAAGACCAGACCGAGGACGCGCTCGCCTCGACGCGCCGCGCCGATGAGTCGGGGCGCGGAGCGCAAGCGCAACTCCCGCAGCTTACGCCGCAGGAGCACATGCGCCGCGCAGCCATCTATCAAGCCAACCGCGCGTTCGACGAAGCACGCTTGCACTGGCGCACGCTCATCGAGCGTTACCCGACGGACGCGAACGTGCCCGCCGCGCAGTTCGGCATCGGCCGCACGCTCTTTCAGGAGCGCCGCTACGAAGAGGCGCTGCCCGTCTTTCAAAAGCTCGGCGATGCTTACTCGAACACTCCGGCGGGGCGCGACGGCTTCTACTATGTCGCCGCGACGCTCCTGCGTCTGAATCGTCCGGGCGAAGCGGCCGCGCGCTACGCCGAGTACACCGAGCACTTCCCCAACGGCGAGCGCATCGAGAACGCGTATCTCAACATCATTGACTCGCTGCGCGAGGCCGGACGCCCCGACGATTCGCTCTCATGGATCGAGCGCACGCGGGCCCGCTTTCGCGGCACGCCAACCGACGTGGCGGCACTCTTCGCGCGGCTGCGTCTGGACGTTGCGCGCGACGACTGGGCTGCGGCACTTCGCGAGAGCGACGAGTTGGGACGCACGAACCTGCCGCGCGCGGCCAACACTACTTCGGCGGAGGTCGCATACCTTCGCGCGTTCAGCCTTGAGATGTCGGGGCAGAAAGAGCAAGCGGTCAAGGCTTACGAGGCGATTGCCGATGGCGCGGGCTCTTACTACGGTTGGGTCTCGACGCTGCGGCTTCAGAAGCTCGGGGGCGCGGCTAGGGCCGCAGCCTCTCAGCGCGAGGCGCGCGTCTCGGCGGAGGTCAGGCGTGCGGCGAGTGACTTCCCCGCTCCCTTCCGTGATGCGGTCGTGCGCGCGTCGAAGCAGCAGAAGCTCGACCCGCGACTCGTGCTCTCCATCATGCGACAGGAGAGCGGATTCAACCCGCGCGCGAAGTCGGGCGCGGGCGCGCGCGGTCTCTTGCAGATGACGCCCGACATGGCGGCGAAGTACGCGCCCGCCGTCAAGCTCTCGAACGTGAGCGAGGAAGACCTCTATCGCCCTGAGACGAACATCCTCGTCGCGAGCGCCTACCTCGCGGAACTGCAACGCATGTTCCCCGATCTGCCCGAAGCCATTGCAGCTTCTTACAACGGCGGCGAAGACAACGTCGCGCGCTGGGTCGTCCGCGCCGTACACAAAGACCCCGGCATCTTCACCTCCGAGGTCGGCTTCTTCGAGTCGAAGGATTACGTCAACAGGGTCATGGCGAACTACCGCGCCTACAAGATTCTCTATACCGACGACCTCAAGCCGCGCGGTTAAGTTAAGGAACCCGTGAGCAGATGAAAGACAGCGTGGCTCTCATCATCGGATGATGAAGAAAGCCACGCTGTCTTTTATCTTTACTTTTCTCTTTTGTCTTAACTTATGGCTCGGGGCAGTAGGCCGGAGGCTCGAAGCCGCGTGCGCGTTCGCGGCGGCGGAGCGCGCCCTCGTCCGGCCACGGGCGCGGGATAAGACCGAGGCGCACGAGCGCGTCTCGATACTCGTAGCGAATCGTGACCTCCGCCGCAGGTGAACGTTCGAGTCGCATCTGAATCCAATCAACATCGTATTCGACCGAGCGGCCGATGCCCGTCGCGGCATACCCGTCGTCGGCGCGGGGCGGCGCTCCTGCGACGCCACCACGCGGCGCGGACTTCGACGCTGCGCTGCTCTCCGCTCGCATCTCGCTATCGGCGGACTCGCGGGATTGGTCTTGCGGCCTGATGGGTTCGTCGTCGTAGGGCGGAGGCGGCGCGACCGGGTAGGGACGCGGGACGTTCTCGCGGTAGAAGATCGCGGTGATGATGCCGAGGTCTGCGACGCGGCCGAGGCGTGCGGCGTATGAGTCGCGCTCGGTTGTAAAGTAGAAGCGGCGCGCGCGGCTCGAACTCATCTGCCAGCCCGAGATGCGTATCGTGCCGTAGGGCTCGATGACCCACTTGCTCGACTCCCACGCCGAGCTACGGCGCGCGTCAATCGTGTTGAGCCCGTCAACCGACAGAGCGACGGCCACGCGCACCGGCAGAGGGTTGCGCACAAGCAGGTCGTACTCCGCGCCCTCGCGTGCCTCGACGTAGCGACGACCACGCCCGTAGATGACTTCGACGGGGCTGCCTCCGACGAGCACCTCGACACCGAAGTCACCATACTGCGGTGGCCGCACGCCGCGAGACTCCTGCGCCGACACGCGCACAGCCGATGCCATTACTAAAAAAAGCGAAAGTGAGCTAACCAACGAGAACAGCCGCGCCCTATTCATTCTCTCTCCTCCTTTACCCGAACTTCCACACCGGAAGAACGCACGCGGAGAAGTTTTCTTGCGGCCTTAATATTTAGCTGTTCGAGTTGACTTATGAGAGACGCTTTTTCGCGCCGAGGAGACGGCTGCCAAGAACGAGCAGCGTGAGGGTCGTGGTGACTGTGGCCGAGAGAAGGCAGTAGACGCAGAAGGCGCGGATGACGAAGGCTTGCAGGTAGAGAAACCAGAGCGTCGCAAGGAACATGAGCGCGACCAGGGGAGCGAGGAGCCTCTGCGCACCCCGGTAGCCGAAGGCCGAGAGCGTCGCAAGACTGAAGACCGTGAAGTATGCAACGGCTCCCACGGCCGCGACAGGCACGCCGCCCGCGAAGGTCGCGTAGGCGCTCTGCAACACCTCGTCGCAGCCCGTCACGATCATGCAGCGGACGCTGTTGCCCGACAGGTGTTCGATTGTCAGATACGACGCGTCGAGCACCCCGATGAGCGCGACGACGGCCGCGAGCGCATTCCAAAGTCGCTCGCGGCCGTCCGCTTCATCTCGAATCTCTTCGGTGCTCATCTGTCTTGAGTAGCTTGCGCCTTTTACTTCGTCGTCGAACCGAGCGCGGCGTCTATCTCCCTGCGCAGGTCTTCCTCGGTAACGAGTTTGCCGGGCATCAGCTCGCGGCCGTTGAGGTAGACAGTGGGCGTGCCGCGAACGTTGAGCGTGCCGCCGCGCAGCAGGTCTGCGTTGATGCGTTCGGCCAAATCCTGTCGCGTCATATCGGTGCGGAACCTCTGCACGTCGAGCCCGAGCCGCGTCGCATAGGCGTCGAACTGCACGCGCGGCTCCATCGCGTCGCTCCACTCCTTCTGATTGTCGTAGAGCATGTCGTGCATCTCCCAGAACTTCCCTTGCTGCCCCGCGGCCTCGGCGGCGCGCGCTGCGATGAAGGCGTACTTGTGCATCGTGAGCGGGAAGTTGCGGAAGACGAGGCGGACGCGTTCGCCGTAGTCCGTGACCACGCGGCGCAGGCCGGGTTCGAGATTACCGCAGGCCGGACACTGGAAGTCGCTGAACTCTTCGAGCGTGACCGGCGCAGTCGCGCCACCGCGCATGTAGGGGTTGGACGCGCCGGGTTGTGGCGCACGCGTCGGCGGTGCGGGGTTTGTTCCCGCGTCAGCATTAGTCGGCGCGGAGTTACCCGTCGTGGCCGAGCGTGACATCAGTACGACCGCGACGATAACGGCGACGAGCACGCCGCCGATGATGATGAAGGGGAGAGAGCTTTTCGCTCCCTTTGGGTTCGCACTCATTCGGATAGGCACCGTTCGAGAAAGAATTTTATGACTTCGGCCGGAGAGCGACGGCGGCGGCCGCTTTGGTGTAGAACTCGGGCGCGCGCCGACCGGCGACCGACACATGGTAACACCTGCGACTCGTCCAGTCTAAACCGAGGCGGGGCAGGCGCGACGGCCCCACGACGCTTAGAAAAAGCTTGCAGGTGTGTTAACTTTTGCGAACCCGCGCCCGAACTTGAGTCGAGACGGCGCGACGAAGACGGAAGCAATCCGGGACGAAACGCAGGAGGCGAATGAGCCACACCGAGGCGACCACGACCCCGCTGCCCGACAGCCCGGTCTCCATCTACGACCGCTTCACGAATCTCTACGACCTGATGTTCAGGGTCAACGGCTACGGCCGTTCGGTCGAACGCTACCTGCGTGAGAACCCTCTGCCGCTGCCCGCAGGTGCGCGCGTGCTCGACGCGGGCTGCGGGACGGGTCTGCTTACGCTCGCGCTCTTGCGCGTGCTCAAGCGTCCCGCCGCGATAACCTCGATTGACCTCTCTTTGCGCTCGCTCCAGACCGCGCGCCGCGCCGTCGAGAAGCAAAGACCGGCCACAGGCCACAAGGTCACGTTCGCGCGCGCCAACGCGCTCTCGCTCCCCTTCGCCGACGACGCCTTCGACTTCGTGATGACGAGCGGCGTGCTCGAATATCTTCCACTGCGCGAAGGACTAGGCGAGCTTGCGCGCGTGCTTGCGCCGGGCGGCTATCTCTTCTTCGTTCCAGTCAGGCCGTCGCCCGCGACTAAACTCCTTGAAGTCATGTTCCGCTTCAAAGCGCACCCGCCCTTTGCGGTTGACGAGAACACGCGCCACTTCTTCCGCGTCATCGAGCACTATCACTTCCCCCCCTTCGAGCCTATCGGCTGGACAAAATCACTCGTCCTTGCACAGAAGGAGTATTGAGTCTGAAGTCCGTAGTCAAAACAGCGCGACTCTCATGCGCCCCGTTCTTGACTTCAG
This sequence comes from Acidobacteriota bacterium, assembly GCA_032230645.1. Taxonomy (GTDB): domain Bacteria; phylum Acidobacteriota; class Blastocatellia; order Pyrinomonadales; family Pyrinomonadaceae; genus QHXN01. The sequence continues at coordinate 12,551 of JAVXWN010000081.1, forward strand.
ACTCCAGACTATTTCCTGTCACCCATCACTGCCTTTATCACAGAGCGCGCAATGGCGGGGATGATGTCGCGCTCTTTGGCAACGTCGGTGGTGAAGGTGACAAGGATGATGCGGTGGCCGTCTGGCAACTCAAGGTAGGCCGCGTCGTGGCGCGCGGTGCTCGTCCATCCGGCCTTCGACCAGAGACGCGTGCCGGGCTCAAGCGCGATACCGGTGAAGCCGTGCGCCTGATCGTCCGGGTCTTCGGACTTACCCGAAAAATCGCGCTTGAGAAGCTCCATCATCAGCGCGCTACGCGCGGGCGTGACGGCGCGCCCCGTGACGATCTCCGCGAGCAGACGCGCCGTGGCGTCGGTCGTAAGCTTGTTGCGGTTCTCGAACTTCGGGCCGAGGAACTGCCGTTCGCGCCCGTAAGGGCCCTCGCACCACGGCTTCTGATTCACGTTGATGCCCGCATACCCGAGCGACGCGAAGTAGCGATTGACGACGTTGCGCTGCTCGCCCCACTTCTTCAACTTGTCGGGCGGCAACTCCGCGCCGCTTGTAACTTCCGTCAAAGAGTCGAGCACGTAATGCGTCGCGTCGTTCGACGAATCAACTATCATGTCGTGCAGGCCACGTTTGAACTCCTCCGATTCTTTCAAACGCCCGTCTTCTATCCAGCGATGCGCCGCTGTGAGATAGAAGAGCTTGACGACGCTCGCCGGGTAGATGGGCTCCGCGCCCCGGAAGCTCGCCTGCTCCGGCCGCGCCGGGTCGGTCAGGTCTATGAGCGTGACGGCGAGATTCTTCTCCGCAAGCCCCTTCTCTTTGAACCGTTCGAGTGCGTCGCGCGTCGCGTCGTCAACTATCTTTTGCAGACGCGGCGACGCCGTGGGTTGTTGGATCGTCGCAGGCTGTTGCGACTTCACTTGCGCGAGCGGCTGAGCGTAACTCGCCGCGAGCATGCACAGGGCGAGCAGGATGAGCGGACGGTTTCTCTCTCTGTTTTTCATCGTGATTGTGCCGCGCCGTTTCAGCGGGCGAAGTTTGCGTAAAGGTTGATGAAGAGTCCGATGACCAGCGCGTTCGAGAAGTCAATGAAGAACGCGCCCACGACCGGCACGACGAGGAAGCTGCGCGGCGCGGGCGCGTAACGCTCGACAAGCGTCTCCATGTTGGCGACCGCGTTGGCCGTGATGCCCAGTCCGAAGCCGATGTGCCCGCCCGCCGTCACCGCCGCCTCGTAATCGCGCCCCATCAACACGAACGTGACGAAGACGGCATATGCGACCGTCACCAGAACTTGCGCGCAGAGGATGACGAGCATCGGCAACGCGAGCCCCGCTATCTTCCAAAGCTCCAGACTCATCAAAGCGATGACGAGAAAGAGCGCCAACGACACCGTCGCTATCGCGCCGACCGCGCGTGTGTCCACACGAAACCATCCCGTGCGTTCGTCAACGTTGCGCACCACGGCCGCGACGACCATCGCGCCGATGTAGTCGGGCAGCGTGAAACTCGGATGACGGATGAGCAGGCTTAGCACAGCGCCCGCTCCCATCACGAGCAGTACCAGCAGCAGGTTACGTAGCAGCACGCTCGCGTCGAGCCCCGCCTCTTCCCTCTCCACACCGCGCCCTTCATCTTCATCATCTGCGGGTGCGACCGTGGGGCTGAGCGCCCGGAACTTTTCCTCTTCGGTGCTGTCTACTCCACGCTCGCGCTCGCGTGCGAGTCGGAAGCGACGTATGAGCGCGGTCGCGATGGGGTTGCCGACAAGGCTCGACACGAAGATGCCGAACAGCGCGGAAGCGATGATGAGCGAGCCCGCGCCCTCGATGCCAAGCTCGGTGAACCTCGCTTCCCATGCCTGCCCCGTCGCGGGCCCGCCCGTCAGAGTCAGCGCGCCGCAGATAACACCGAGCAGCGTGGGTGCTCCCAACGCAACCGCCAGCGCCATCCCGACAACGTTCTGCACCACGGCCGCGAGCGTCGCTATCAACCAGAAGAAGCCCATCCTCCACCCGCCCGCGCGCAACAGCCCGAGCGTCGCGCCCAACCCGATGGTCGTGAAGAAGGCTGTCTGAAGCGGCGCGCGCAAAGTGGTGTTGAGCGACACGCCGAGCACGCCGCTTGCACGCAGCGCGAAGACGGCACCCGCGAAGAGCAACCCGCCCACAGCCGCCGCAGGAATGTTCGCACGCGCGAGGACGCCCACGCGCCGCTGCACGAAGTACCCGACGAACAGCACGACCGCCGCCAGCGCCAGCGACAAGACGAGGTCTAACTTGACCGTGCGCAAGCCTTCGACGACTGAGAACTCCAACGGCTCTCCCTTCGCGACAACAGTTAACCAAGCAGACATAGAGACGCAGCTTCGTCTTTAACTGTGTTCGGGGCTGCTCTCATCAGGGAAATGTTCTTGTGTTTGATTGGGCGTTACCGACGACGATACGTGCGTGGTTACTGAAACAACGGAGGCGTAGTGTATCATCGCGGCGTCGCCTTCCGGCAAGAATTTTCCGATACCTTAAAGACGATTCCAGTGGATACGCTCGTTAAAAACTTACGCGCGGCTCTCAGCCCGGAGCAGGTTATCTCCGAGCCCGAAGAACTGCTCGTCTACGAATGCGACGGGCTGACGCACTATCGCCACAGGCCGCGCGCCGTCGTCTTCCCTGCTTCGACCGAAGAGGTTTCGGAGGTGATGCGCATGCTCTCGGGCGCGCGTGTGCCGCTGGTTCCGCGCGGAGCAGGGACGGGGCTTTCAGGTGGCGCGCTCGCCGTAGGAGGCGGCGTCTGCATTGAGCTTGCGCGCATGCGGCGCGTGCTCAAGGTTGACGTTGAGAATCGTTTGGCGGTCGTCGAAGCGGGTGTCGTCAACGCACACGTCTCGCGCGCCGTCGCGCGGCACGGGCTCTACTATGTGCCCGACCCTTCGAGTCAAGGCTCATGCACCGTCGGCGGCAACGTCGCCGAGAACGCGGGCGGCATACACTGCCTGAAGTACGGCACGACGACCGACCACGTTGTCGGCGCGCGCGTGGTTCTCACGGATGGGCGCGTCGTAGACCTCGGCGGCGCGGGTACGGAGAACGTAGGCTATGACCTGCTCGGCGTCTTCGTCGGCAGCGAAGGCACGTTCGGCGTCGCGACCGAGTTGACGGTGCGGCTGATGCCGGTTGCGCCTTCGGTGCGGACGTTGCTCGCGGACTTCACCGACATTGACGATGCGAGCCGCGCCGTCTCGGCCATCATTGCCGCGGGGATAATCCCGGCCGGGCTTGAGATGGTTGACGGCGCAACCATCCGCGCGGTCGAGGCGAGCGTCTTCGCCGCCGGGATGCCGATTGACGCGGAGGCCGCGCTGCTGGTCGAGCTTGACGGGCTCGAAGCAGGGATGGATGAAGAGGTCGCGCGTGTTCGTCAAATCTGCACGAAGGGCGGCGCGCGCTCGGTGCGGCTCGCCGCCGATGAAGCAGAGCGCAAGCGTCTGTGGGCGGCACGCAAGGGCGCGTTCGGCGCAATGGGTCGTATCACACCCGACATACTCATACAAGATGCTGTAGTCCCGCGCTCGCGCCTGCCCGAAGTGCTCGCGGCGACCTATCGCATCGGCGCGCGCTACGGACTGCGCGTTGCCAACGTCTTTCACGCAGGCGACGGCAATCTTCATCCGCTCGTCTGCTTCGACTCGCGCGACGCTGAACAGGTCAGGCACGTGAAGGAGGCGGGACGCGAAATCATGGAGACGTGCGTGCGCGCGGGCGGCACCATCACGGGCGAGCACGGCGTCGGCCTCGACAAGAGCGATTACCTGCCGCTCGTCTTCTCGGATGATGACCTGCGCGCGATGCTACAGGTGCGCGCGGCCTTCGATCCCACGGGGCTCTGCAACCCCGGCAAGATCATTCCCGTGCTCAAGGGCTGCGGCGAGGCGCGCGCGGTCGCAACGACTCTTTCTACCGGCGCGGGCTCAACGGAGGCGAAGCCTCAAGCTCTCTCTGACCGCAACGCGCAGGCGGATGCCTCGGGCGTGTCCAAAGACCCGAGGCCGCGTCAACGATGTGCGTCCTCATTTCAGAAGCTTGCGGGCATCGTCGGCCGCGAGCACGTTTGGGCTGCTACATCCGACAACACCAACGAGCCTGTCTTCGTCGAGCCCGCATCGGTTGAGGAGGTCTGCGAGGTCTTGCGGCTTGCCGAGCGCGAGCGTTGGAGCGTCGTCCCTTCAGGCGAAGGGCTGTGGCGCGAAGCGGGCAACGACACGCCGCCGCGCCCTAACACCGTCGTCTTGAAGACGACGCGGCTCGTGCGCCTCGTCGAGCACGAGCCCGCAGACCTCGTGGCGACGGTAGAAGCAGGACGGACGCTCGCGGACTTTAACCGCGAGGTCGGGTGCGCGGGACAATGGCTCCCGCTCGACCCGCCACGTGCGGGACGTGCGACGCTCGGCGGCGTGGTCGCGACCGGCACGGCCGGGCCGCAGACGCTCGGTTACGGAGCGCCGCGCTCTTACGTGCTCGGCATGCGCGTCGCGCTCGCCGGAGGGCGCGTCATACATGTGGGCGGCCGCGTCGTCAAGAACGTCGCGGGCTATGACCTCTGCAAGCTCTTCACGGGCAGTCACGGCACGCTTGGTGTGATACTCGAACTCACGTTCAAGCTGCGCCCGCGCCCACAGCGCGAGACGACGCTCGCCGCACGCTCGGGCGATCTCGACGAACTACTCGGCGCGGCGCGCGCGCTCACAAGCTCACCGCTTCTGCCCGTCGCGGTCGAACTGCTCTCGCCGTCGCTGGCGACGAGAGCCGGTTTGAAGTGGACTGAGCCGGACGAGAATTTCTACATGCTTGCGGCGCGCTTTGCGGGGACTGAGAGCGCGGTCGAGTATCAACTCGACCGCGCCGCCGAGCTAATTGGCGAGCACGCGAAGGACGCGGAAGTGTCGAGCGTCAGAGAAGACGAAGAGATATGGTCAGGGCTCTCCGAGACGGCCGAGGCGTTCCCTGACAATCTCGTCTGGCGCGCGAGCGTGCCCCCTTCCGCGCTCGGCACGTTGTTGGCTCGGCTCGGCAGAGTCAACGACCACGCTCACGGTATGATGTGGCACGCGGGCGCGGGCGATGGGCGACTGCGCGTCTTCGAAGAGAGGCCGCGAGAATCGAAGACGGCGAATGGAGACGAGCGACACGCGGCTCGTCTTCTTGAAGAGATGCGCGAGGTGGCGCACGCCGCGGGTGGCTCGCTCGTCGTCGAACGCTCGACGCGGAGCTTCAAGCAAAAGTTCGATGCGTGGGGCTTGAACGACTCGACCGCGTTTCTGATGAGGCGAATCAAAGATCAGCTTGATCCGTCAGACACTTTCTCGCCCGGTCGTTATCACTTTGATCGAGGCCGCTGAAGTCGAAGAGACGTTTTCATGAATGACCACACGGCACAAATCACGAACGCGCTTGCGGCGGAAGAGCGCAAGCTGCTCGCCTGCGTTCACTGCGGCCTGTGTCTTGAGGCGTGCCCAACCTACGTTCACACCGGAGACGAGAACGATGGCCCGCGTGGTCGCATCTACCTGATGCGCGCGGTCGAGGAGGGACACCTCTCGCTTGAGTCCGACTCGTTCACGCGACACATTGACCGCTGCCTCGGCTGCCGCGCATGCGAGAGCGCGTGCCCGGCCGGGGTTGAGTACGGGCAGCTTCTTGAAGCGGCGCGCGCGGACATCTCGACGGGCGGGCAAAGGCGCGGCTGGACTTCAAGCGCGCTGCTGTTGGTGCTGCGCCACGTGTGGACGCATCCCGCGCGACTTCGCTTCGCCTTCACGCTCGCGCGTCTGCTGCGCGACTCGCGCCTGCCCGGCCTTCTGCTCGTAACAAAGTTGACGAAGCTGCTGCCCGCGCGGGTGGAGCTTGCGCTCGCGCTACTCGACGGCTCGCGCGAGGCGCTGCCGAACTCAAGCGGGAACTCAAAGGCGAACTTAAAGGCGACCTCGAAGGCGCTGCTGTTCGAAGGGTGTGTGACTGAGGGGCTGTTCGGGCGTGTGAACCGCGCGACCGCGCGTGTGCTGGCGACGAACGGGTGCGAGGCGCGCACGCCGCGCGGTCAGGTCTGCTGCGGGGCGCTGCACGCGCACGCGGGCGACCTTGAGGGGGCGCGCCTGCTCGCGCGGCGCAACATCGAGGCGTTCGAGGACGGCGCGGGCGTAAGTGTCATCACCAACGCGGGCGGTTGCGGCGCGATGCTCGCTTCTTATGCGCACCTGCTCGCCGTTGATGAAGAGTACGCAGCGCGTGCGCGTGACTTCAGCGCGCGCGTGCGCGATGTGAGTCAGCAGCTTGCCGCCACAACGTTGCGCGAGGGCGCGCGGCTCGACGACCTGATCGCGACGTATGATGCATCGTGCCACCTGCTGCACGGGCAGAAGGCCCGAGTCGAGCCGCTGCGTGTGCTCGGCCGCATCGGCGGGATGAAGTTCGTGCCGCTCGAAGAAAGCGAGGTCTGCTGCGGCGGCGCGGGCGTCTACAACCTCATGGAGACGGAGCTATCCTCGCGCGTGCTCGAAGAGAAGCTCGGCCACGTCCGCGCGACAGGGGCCGAAGTGCTCGCCACCGGGAACCCGGGCTGCCACATGCAGCTTGCCGCGGGCGCGCGACTCGCGGGGCTGCGGCTGCGCGTCGTTCATCCGGTCGAACTGCTCGATGAGTCCTACCGGCGCGCGGGCTTCTACGATTCGACAAGATGAGAAGCTGAAGATTTGCGATTTCAAATCTGAAGCGAGTCGAAAGCTACACGACCGCCGATGAGCGTGAGCCGCACCTGACCCTCGGCGTCGAGCGCGGTGAGGTCTGCGCGCTTGCACTCTTCGATTGAGCCACGGTCGCGCTCCAGCCCGAGCAGGCGCGCGGGGTTGAGCGAGGCTACGCGCGCGACTTCCGGTTCGCCGAGGCCGAGCGCGCGCATGGTGTGGACGGCGTCGAGCATCGTGATGACCGAGCCCGCGATGCTGCCGCGTTCGTTGCTTGTGCGCCCGCCCTTCACCGTGATGGTCTCGCCCCAGATGTTGTATTCGCCGTCGCCGAGCCCTGCGGGTGCGACCGCATCGCTGATGAGGGAGATGCGCTCCGGGGTCTTGCAACGCAGGACGAGGCGAAGCATGAGCGGGTCGCTGTGGACGCCGTCGGCTATCAAGTCAACCGTCACGTCGTCTTGCATGAGTCCCCAACCGATGGGGCCGGGCTCGCGTTGGTGGAGCGGCGACATGGCGTTGAGGAAGTGCGTCATGTGGCGCGCGCCTGCCTCGCGTGCGCGCTCAAGCGTCTCAAGGCTCGCGCGCGTGTGGCCGATTGAGACGACCCAACCGCGTCGCGCAAGCTCTCGCGTTAACTCGACGCCGCCCTCAATCTCGGGGGCGAGCGTAATCATGTGCGCTGCGTCCACTGCGCCGAGCGTGGGCAGATCGTCGAGGTCGGACGCACTGTTGTAGGTTCTGAAGAAGGCCGTGCGCAGAGCGCCGCATTGTCGCTCGTTGACGAAGGGGCCTTCGTAATGAATGCCGACGGCGCACGCGGCGGGCGGTCGCTCGTCCTCGGTGCGCATGAGTTCTTCGACCGACTCGATTGCGCGGCGGTAGTCCTCCGTGGATGCGGGGACGAGTGTGGGAAGCCATGCGGTGACGCCCTGCCCCGCGAGGAAGCGCGCGACGCGTTGAAGGTCGTCGGCTCCGGCTTCAAGCGTGTCAACGCCGACCGCGCCGTGGATGTGTATGTCAACGAAGCCGGGGTAGACGCTCATCCCGCGCAGGTCAATGCGGCGCGCGCCGCTCGGCCGCTCGTCGTCGTCGTCGCACAAGCGCGCGATGCGCCCGCCCTCAAGCAGAAGCGAGCGGCCTTCGACGATACCGTCCGGCAGGACGAGGCGCGCACCCACGAGCAGCAGCGGCTCCGCTTTTATCTCTTCACTTTCCATAATTCTCCCGGCGGCTTAACCCGGAATGTGCGTATGCCCGCGAGACCTTGCGGCGGCGTCGCGGGCATACGCGTGATGTTGTCTCGAACGGTTCGAGTTTAGAAGTAGAGCTTCGCGGCGAACTGGAACTCGCGTGGCGGGCGCGTGCCCGTCGGTCTCGCGAAGGCGAGCGTGTCAACGGGGTTGCCGCTGACGGGGAACGTCGTCGAAGCACCCGGCGCAAGGACGAACTGCGTGTGGTTGAAGACGTTGAATGCCTCGGCGCGGAGTTGCAGGTAGAAGTTCCGCTCGGTGTTGAAGTAGAGATTCTTCACGAGCGAAAGGTTCGTCTGATTCCTCCCCGGCAGGCGCGCGAAGGAGCGGCCCGCGTTGCCGAAGGTGCCGATGGCGTTAACCGAGAACGCGTTCGGGTCGAAGAGGAACGGCAGACCCGTCAGCGGGTCAATCGTCCCCGAGAGCCCCTGACGTGCGTCGGAGATGCGGTTTGGGTAAGTGCCGCGCTGCCCGCTCAACGAGTCGCTGACGGCGACGCGCGGGACGGGTGCGCCGGATTCGAGATTCGTGATGCCCGAAATCTGGTAGCCGCCGAGCAGGAGCCGCTTCCAACGTTCGCCGCTCTTGCTGAAGAACGGTATCTCGTAGACGTAGCTTGCGCTGAAGATGTGCGGGCGCGAGGTGCGCGCCTCGGCGTACTCGCTGCGCACGTCGAACGGGTTCTGCGGGTCGTCAATAGCGTCGCGGTCGTTGGTCGAGTCGGTCAGGTTCTTGCTGAACGTGTAGGCGGTCGTCAACTGAAAGCCATTGCCGAAGCGATAGGTGAAGGACGAGAGCAGTCCGTGGTAACGCGACTTGGCGCTCGTCTCGATGTAGGTGATGGCCGCGTAGCCGAGATAGGGGCGAAGCTGACCGGCGTTCGACGTGCCCACGCGAACGATGTCGGCCGGTAGCTGAAAGTTGATGTTGCGACGGCGAATCAGATTGTCGCCCTTCGTGCCGACGTAGGCCACGTCAAGCACGCCGTTGCGAATCAACTCGCGCTGGATGCCGAGCGACCACTGCTGCGTGGTCGGAGTCTCGAAGTCGTTGGCCGTGGCGATGAGCGTGCGCGGCGCGAGCGTGCCCGGAGGCGCACCCGCGCTCGGGTTCGAGAAGGTGATGACGTTCGCGGTCGTCGAGGACAGGCTCAAGGTCTGGCTGAAGGGCGGCGACGTGAACGCTGCCTGCTCGAAGATACCGACGAGCGGCTGGTCGTAGTAGAAGCCGTAGCCGCCGCGGATGACGGTCTTTGACGGGCCGCCAAAGAGAGCGTGGCCGAAGCCCGACTCGAAGTTGGGCGAGTAGGCGAAGCCGACGCGCGGGCTGAAGTTGTTCTTGTCCGAAGGCGCGATGCGGCGGCCGAAGCGCGAGTTGCGCCCCGCGATGCCGATGCCGTTGAGCGGGTCGGTCGTCGCGAGGTTGAAGGACGTGCAGGCCGCGGTGGAGCAGGTCACCTTACTGCGGTCGAAGAGCGCCGGGTCAAACGAGGCGTAGATGTTGTTCGCGTCAACGGGCTGCACGTAGAACTGATAGCGCATGCCGAGGTCGAGCGTCAGGTTGGGCCGCACCTTCCACGTGTCCTGCGCGAAGAATTCGCGTCGGCCGAAGCGAAGGTGGAGGACGATATCGCGCTCGGCCTCGGTGTAGGCGCTTGCGCGTCCGAAGAGGAACGAGGCGAACGAGTCGCCCGTGCCCGTGATGGCGGTCGCGCCCGTGAAGCCTTGAGTCTGCACGGCGCTGAAGTCGAACGTGCCCTGCGTGTTGTTACTGCCGTTCTCGTTCTTCCGCTCGAACGAGGTCTCGCCGCCGAACTTGAACGTGTGGTTGCCGTGCGTCCACGTCAGCACGTCGCGGATGGCGTTATTGAAGTACTCGATGTTGAAGCCCTGCGATGCGCCAATTAAAGTGAAGCGCGTGTTGATGCGCGGGATGACGTTATTATTGTTCTCGGGGAAGATCTCGGCGATACCTTCGGAGCCGGGGTAGTCCGAGCGGTGCTCGCGCCCGATGTTGGTCGAGCCGATGCGGTTCATCGAGAAGTTGTAGGTCATCTCGTTGACGACCGTCGGCGCGAAGATGTGCGTAAGAGAGGCGGCGAGCACCTTGCCCGGCACCTTCGTCTGGCTCGTCGGGATGCCGGGGAAGCCTGCGCCGAAGAAGAGACCCTGCGGCTCGATGGTCTCGCTCAAGTCCTGCGTGTAGCGCGCGAAGAGCGTGTTGTTGGTGTTGAAGTTGTGGTCGAGACGGAATGTCTCCTGCCGCGTGTTGAGCACGTCAACGCGGCTGAAGACGAAGCCGTTCGCGCCGTTGTTCGCCAGCGGGAAGGCCGCGAGCAGCGCGATGGCGCGCGGGTCAACGTCCGAGCGCGGGATGATGTTGCCTGCGTATGCT
>JAVXWN010000089.1:0-21678 GCA_032230645.1 Acidobacteriota bacterium
CGTAGACGCGTCGTCGCGTCGTCTTGTGGTACAGGAATCGTTCGTCTCTTGACACAGGAGTTTTTGCCAGCGCGACGGGCCGCACCTCCGCCTCGGGCTTCAACGATAACTCTTCGCTCTCAACGCGCACGCGACCATCGGCCGAGACGAGAAGGCGTGCGCGCCGTGTCCCCGTTGGGTAATGTCTCGCGTGCTCCGCCAATGCCTCGCGCACGCGCACGGTCGATAGAGTGAAATCGAAATACGACGCAGACTCCGCAATGCGCGCGAGGTGCTCTTCAAGCAGCCCGTACTTCCCTCCGGCAAGGAGCATCGTTTCGAGCAGCTCGAACGCGTCCGGCTCCTCGGCAAGAAGGCTCGCCTTGGCGAGCGCCTCTGCATACTCGCCCTGCGCCGTCGAGTCCCACGTGACGCCGCCGCCGACGCCGTACTCGGCCGCGCCCGACTGTGCGTCTATGACTACCGTCCTGATAGCCACGTTGAAGGCAGCGTCGCCGCCCGGTGCGACGAAGCCGCATGCTCCGCAGTAGACGCCGCGCGGCGAGTCTTCGAGTGCGGCGATGAGCTTCATCGTGCTCACCTTCGGAGTGCCCGTCACCGAGCCGCAGGGGAAGAGCGCGGCGAAAATGTCTTCAAGAGTCGTGCCGACACCCAGCGTCCCCTCGACGGTCGAAGTCATCTGAAGAACGGTCGGGTAACGCTCGACGCGAAACAACTCGGGGACGAACACAGTGCCGAACTCGGCGATGCGACCGATGTCGTTGCGCAACAGGTCAACGATCATGAGGTTCTCGGCACGCTCCTTCGCGGAGGAGGCCAGCCGCGCCGCATGTGTGTCGTCCTCTTCATGCCAGCGACCGCGCGCCGAAGTTCCCTTCATCGGCCGCGCGACGATGCGCCGTCCGCGCCGCCGGAAAAACAACTCGGGCGAGGCTGAGAGCACGCGGAAGCGCCCGGTATCGAGATAAATTCCGTAACGCGTCCGTTGCGCCGCGAGCAGTCGCTCGTAGAAGGCGAAGTCGTCGCCCTCAAAGCGAGCGCGGAGTTTGAAGGTGTAGTTGACTTGATATGTGTCGCCGCGCGCGATGGCCTCGTGCACCGCTTCGACGTTGCGGCCGTATTCGTCGCGACCGACCGAGGGCGTCCAACCCGACAGCCGGTAGTCGCCGCCGCCGCTCGCGGGCCAAGCCTCCGACGGCGCATCGAAGGTCGCGAACCAGAGCAGCGGAACGTCCGACTTCTCTCTGACGGTGAGGGCGCGGTCGAAGGCGGGCGCGGCTTCGTAGGCGATGAACCCAACGGCGTACAGCCCCGCAGCCGCAGCGCGCTCGACCCTTTGCAGCGCCGGTCGAACCTCTTGGGGCGCGTGCGCGGCGATGACCTCGACCGGCTTCTCGAAGCGTAGGCGTTCCGGTCGGCCGCAGTCATCCGCGAAGTCGAGGATGACGGTCGTCGTGTTCGGAGTGCGTCGCGTCAGAGCATCTTCACCAGCGACTTCGCATCTACGCCGTCGGGGACGCCTTCGACGATGACGACCGATGCGCCCTGCTGTTCGACGACGACCGCGCCCTCTTTCGTCTTCCAGACTTGCCGCCCCGTGGCGGCAATCTCCGATGGCTCGACGCCGTAACGCTTGCTCGTTCGCTTCACGTAGGCGTCGAAGAACTCGCGCGCGTCCTGCTCCGTGTCCCAGACGGTCTTCTGGGCGACCAGCACATCCGACTTGTTCGGGCCTACGAAGAGCCCGTAGCGGTCGCCGCCCCATCCTTCGGACGCCTTCCTCGACACATCGGCCGACTGCAAGAACTCGTCGAGCAGAAGATAGAAGCCCCACTCGCCTTCAACATCATTGTCGGCCATCCGCCAGCCCCGCCCGAGCGTGGACGAGATGTCGCGCAGCGCAACCTTCTTCGGCTCGTCTCCGGCGTAATACTTCTCGGCGTGCAGTATCTGTTCGGTAGACTGCGGCAGGTTCTTGAAGGCCGCCGAGACCGCCTCCCAGCCGCCGCGCTTGTAAACTTGGGCAACCCAGCTCATCCCTTGAAAGTATGGGAACAGCAGCGTCTCGCGCATGATGCGCGGCGCTTTCTCTATCTGGTCGGACGAGCCCGTGCCGCTCGCCATCATCGCCTTCATGAAGGCAAGCTGGCGCGCAGGGTCGCGCAACACGTACTGCATCATCAAGAACGATGCGTCGCCTTCGACAAGCGAGTGCGCCGAAAGCTCCGCGTCCGAGTCGTGCTTGGGCCAGTCCTCAAAGCGGCGGAGATTGAAGTGCTGATCCTGTAGCGCGTGCGTCAACTCGTGCGCCATGACGGGGCGCTGGCCGTCGAGGTCTATCCAGTCGGCGAGATAGAACTCCTGCGTCTTCGGGTCGTAGTAGCCCGCGACCTGCTCGGTGAGGAGCTTGATGAGAAAGGGGCGAAGCTGAAAATCCGTAGGGACGAGGCCGAGCTTCTTGAGCATGGTCTCGGACGCTTCCATCTCTTCGGGCGTCGCGCTCTCGTTGAGATTGCGGACGAGCATCTGCTCGATCTCGGTGCGCGACTGCGCGCCGCTTCGCACTTGACGAAGCACGGGAAGCTTCCGCATCTCGCTCGTCTCGCGCAGCACCTCGGCCGTCGCCTCGCGCACGGCGGCCGTCTTCGGGTTGACGGCTGCGGGTTTGGCCCTCTGAGGTCGCGCCGCCGCGCCCGTGCCTGCGAACGCCGCTACGGCGGCCGCGAGCGCCGCCAGCCCGAGCGCGGCCAGCTTTCCCGTCCTGATTCTCTTTGACATCATGAACCCTTCGCTCTTATAGTCCGCTGAAACCGAACTGCTCTCGCAACCCTTAAACCGGTGCCCGCCGAGCGGGCTCCCTTTGACCATTAAGATGATGCAACCTCTGGAGGCAGACGCCCTTTTCGATGACTGGCATGAGACGACCATCCGCGTCCGCTATGCCGAGACCGACCGCATGGGCGTAGTGTACCACGCGAACTATCTCATCTGGTTCGAGATCGGCCGCACGGAGTTCTGCCGCGCGCGCGGCTTCGCCTACAAGGACATGGAAGAGAACGACCGCGCCTTCCTCGTCGTCGCCGAAAGCTACTGTCGCTACAAAGCGCCCGCGCGCTACGACGACCAGCTTGTAGTTCGCACGCACATCACCGAGCTACGTCGCCGCTCCGTCCGCTTCGGCTACGAGATCATACGCGCCGAGGACGGCGTCATCATCGCCGAGGGCGAGACCGGCCACGTCGTCACCGACTCGAACAACCGCGTCATCTCGATGCCCGAAAGTTATCGTCTCGCACTTTGCTCTCCGCCACTCGCCCCTTCACCGGACGCGGGAGAACAGTGATGATTTGCGATTCGTAGCGTTCAGCTTTCAACTACAAATCGCAAATTAAATCCAACCTTAAAATTCTTATGATTCGTGCGCGAGCGAGAGGCGCGAGATTTCGCGTGCGCGGCCCGTCGTCTCGTCCACGTCAATGAGAGCGGCGCAGATGCGCACGTCGCCTTTGGAGTGTTCGGCGCGTGGTGTGGCGGGGTTGAGGAAGCGCGCGACCGCTCCTTCCTTCTCCATCCCGATGCAGCCCGAGTAGCTGCCGGTCATGCCGAGGTCTGTGATAAAGGCCGTGCCGCGCGTGAGTATCCTCTCGTCCGCGGTCTGCACGTGCGTGTGCGTGCCGACGACCGCCGAGACGCGCCCGTCCAGATGCCACGCCATCGCAATCTTCTCCGAGGTCGCTTCGGCGTGCATGTCCACAACGCGCACCTTCACCGCTTCGTCCATGCGCGAGAGCACTTCGTCTGCGGCCGCGAATGGGCCGTCGTGCGTCGGCGGCATGTAGACGCGACCCATGAGGTTGATGACGGCCACGCGCATGCCGCGCACCTCGCCCGTCCAGACGCCGCTGCCCGGTGTGCCCGCAGGGTAGTTGGCGGGACGCAGCAGGCGCGGTTGGCGCTGGATGTACGGGGCGGCCTCGCGCTTGTCGAAGATGTGATTGCCCGAGGTCATCACGTCAATACCGGCGGCGAAAAGCTCCTCGGCCATCGAAGGCGTGATCGAATAGCCGCCCGCGACGTTCTCGGCGTTCATCACGGCTAGGTCAACCGAATGCTGCTCGCGCATATCCTGTATGCGCTCAAGCACCGCCACTCGCCCGGGGCGTGCCACCACGTCTCCGATCATCAGAACTTTCATAAGCTCAAAAGCAACAAATGGTGAATGGTAAATGGTGAATGGAAGAAAAGCAGTCTTCACTATTCACCATTTACCATTCACCATTTATGAAGAAGAAAGGCCGAGGGAGAACCGCGACAGCCGCTCCGAAGTCGTAATTGAACCTGCGTTTTAACAGGTGGGTGACCTAACCTTGCGGTTGAAGCCGTCGCCTCCGGCGAGTCCCTAGCGATGAGGGATCGCACTGGCGACGGCATTGGTCTCCCTTTTTTACGACGTAGGCTCAACCAACGTAAATCGGTCGCAAACCGCGCAGAACCGACTCCCTCAGCCTGCGCTGATACTAGCACAGACGCCGCGCCGCGAGTCAGAAATCACACACGAAAATTTTCGTTCCCGTGCTTGACACGAAGCAGAGATACGGGGAGCGACCGGGGTTTTCAGGAGATCGAGATTGAGGGAGTAGCCTGCTCCGTGGCGCTGCGTGTCTTGAGCACGCGGTCGAGCATCTCGGCGCACTCGGCGCTGCGTGCGGCAAGCTGCTGGTCGGTCTGCTCGTGCAGGCGCTTGAGGCGATGCAGCTCGTCGGCGACGTGGAGCGCGGCGAGGATGGCGACCTTCAAAGAGTCAACGGTGAGCGTGCCCGAGGAGATTTCGCGCATGCGGCGGTCTACGAACTCGGCGAGGCCGATGACGTACTCGCTGTCGCCGTCGGAGCGAATGTTGTAGGTCTGGTTGTAGATTTCAACCCGGATGGTCGGCGTGCCTTCCGCCGGGTTCTTGATGGCGCTCATCGCTTTCACTCCAGACTAACGGCGCATCACCTCGGCGGCTTCGGGGTCGAGGACGGCTATGGCGTCGAGCATTGCCTCGACCTTCGTGCGAATCGTGTCGCGATCCGAGAGCAGGCGCTCGACCTGTGTTTCAAGCCTGTCCTTCTCGTCGAGCAGCGAGCCCAACTCACGACGCACCGCGGCGAGTTCGCGCTCAAGCGCATCCTTCTCCTGCCGGAGCGTCTTCGTCAGCTCGATGGTGCGGTAAATTTTATCTTCGAGGTGAGAGAACTTTTCCAGTCCGGTCAATCCGACCATCTTCATTCTCCGTGCGGCTGCGGCCTCATGACTGCCGAGCGATTATGCTCCCGCGGCGCGCGCGAGCGCAAGAGAAAGATGTTGGATGTCAGATGTCGGATGTTAGTCCGGCAAAATTTCTAACATCCGACATCCGGCATCCGACATTTACGCTCTCAACTGTGCCCCGAACTCGTCTCCGAGAGCGGCAACGACGCGAGCGTGCATCGCGTCCACCTCTTCATCGCGGAGCGTGCGGTCGTCGGCGCGATACTCGACGCGCAACGTCAGAGCGCGCTTCCCTTCCGGCACGTTCGCGCCCTCGTAAACGTCTACGAGCGTGACGCCTCGACACTCTTCTATCCCGAGCGCGAGCAACGCGCGACGCATCTCGCCGTAGGCGGCGCGGCGTTCGGCAACAAGCGATACGTCGCGCGCCACCGAAGGATAGCGTGGCAGAGGCATGTAACGCGCCACGTGCTCGCCCGACGCGAGCAACGCGCTCAGACTGACCTCGGCCACGTAGACCGGCTGGCGGAACTTGTAACCGGCGGCAGCCTCTTCCGAGAGACGGCCGAGCGCGCCGACCTCCACGCCGTTTAGTTGAACGCGCGCGGCCTGTCCTTCGCTCAGGTGCTTCATGGAGGCCGTGTTGAACTCAAGCTCGCCGACGCGCATCGCGTCCGTCGCGGCTTCGAGCGCACCCTTGAGGTCGAAGAAGTCGAGCGTTCGCCCCGATGCGTGCCCTTCTTCGAGCGCCTCGCCCGTGAGGACGAGCGCGAACGCTTCGACCTCGTTGGGACGGCCGCCTTCTTCGTTGCCCGAGGCGAAGACGCGCCCGGTCTCGAAGAGTCGCACGTCGCGCGTGCCGTGATTAAAGTTGTGGCGCACGGCTTCGAGCAGTCCGGGCAGAAGCGTCGGGCGCATCAACCGCGCGCCCTCGATGATAGGGTTCGACAGCTTGACGAAGCCGCCTTCGCCCTCGACCTTACGAAGTCCCGGCACTGTCTCGAAGCGGCTCTCGCCCGCGTCGTCGGTCGCGGTCGTCTCGTCAATGAAGCTGATGTTGATAGCCTCGTTGAAGCCCGAGGCGGAGAGCACCTGCCGCGCCGCGCGACGACGACGATCACCCGAGAGGTACTCGCCAGTGACGGGCGAAGGCGGCAGCGACATCTCTATCTTGTCATAGCCGATGACCCGAGCGACCTCTTCGACCAAATCCT
Source organism: Acidobacteriota bacterium (assembly GCA_032230645.1). Taxonomy (GTDB): domain Bacteria; phylum Acidobacteriota; class Blastocatellia; order Pyrinomonadales; family Pyrinomonadaceae; genus QHXN01. Next base: position 6,468 of record JAVXWN010000089.1, read on the forward strand.
CTTCGATGCCGACATCCGTGCGCCACGTGGGGACGACGAAACTGACAGGCTGTTCACTTTCATCGCCCTTCACGGCGGCATCGCTCTGCACGAAGCCGAGCGCCGTCAGAATCCGAACGCATTCGCCGACCGTGGCACTGAGTCCCGTCAACTCCGCCACGCGTCGCGGGCGCAGTGAGACGGAAGGCGGGTTGAGCTTTCGAGGGTAAGCGTCAATCGCGTCTTCGGTGGCTGTGCCACCTGCAAGCTCACAGATGAGCGCGACCGTGCGCTCCTGCGCGCGGCGCACGCCCTCGTAGTCAACGCCGCGCTCGAAGCGATAGGACGCATCGGTCTGAAGACCGAGCACCTTCGACGTGCGGCGCACCGACTGTGGGTCGAAGTATGCGCTCTCGATGAGCACGTCCACCGTCGAGTCGGAAATCTCCGTCTCCTCGCCGCCCATCACGCCCGCGACGGCGACGGCGCGCGCGGCGTCCGCGATGACGAGCATCCGTTCGTCGAGTTCGCGCTCAACTCCGTCGAGCGTCTTTATCTTCTCGCCCGCGCGTGCGCGGCGAACGACGATGCGTTGCTCGTTGAGCTTGGCGAGGTCGAAGGCGTGGAGCGGCTGGCCCATCTCGTGCATTACGAAGTTCGTGATGTCGGCGACGTTATTTATCGGCCGCTGGCCGATAGCCTGCAAGCGCGCAACCAGCCACGCGGGCGACGGCGCAATCTTCACGCCGCGCACCACGCGCGCCGCGTAGCGCGGGCAAAGCTCCGCGTCCTCGATACGGATGGAAGTGAACTGCTCGGCACTACCCGCTATCGTCTTCGCATTCAGGTTGGGCAGTCGCACGACCGCGCCTGTGAGCGCCGCCGCTTCGCGCGCGATGCCGAGATGCGAAAGGCAGTCGGGGCGATTCGACGTGAGATCGAACTCAAGCACGTAGTCATCGCCCGCCTCGCGCACCGCGTCCACGGCGAGCCCCGCCATCGTCAGGCGCTCCGCCAACTCTCGCGGCGGCAACGTCACGTCGGTCAACTCGCGCAGCCAGTTGTAACTGATGTCCATTTACTTCTAAAACTGTTCTAAGAAACGCACGTCGTTCTCGAAGAGGAGACGTATGTCGTCAAGCTCGTACATGAGTCCGCACATGCGGTCAATGCCGAGGCCGAAGGCGAAGCCGGAGAACTCTTCGGGGTCGATGCGGACGGCGCGCAGCACGTTCGGGTGAACCATGCCGGAGCCGCCAAGCTCTATCCAGCCGGAGCCCTTGCAGAGACGACAGCCCACGCCACCGCACTTGAAGCATGAGTAGTCGGCCTCCATGCTCGGCTCGGTGAACGGGAAGTATGAAGGGCGAAAGCGTGTGCGCGTCTGCTCGCCGAACAGGCGGCGAACGAACTCGGTCAGCGTGCCCTTCAAGTGGCCCATGTTGATGCCGCGATCAACGAGCAGACCTTCGACCTGAAAGAACATCGGGTTGTGCGTCGCGTCGGGCGTGTCGCGCCGGAAGACGCGGCCGGGCGCGATGACGCGCAGGGGCGGACGACGATGCTGCATCGCGTGAATCTGCACGGTCGAAGTCTGCGAACGCAAACTGAGGCCGTCCGTCGTGTAGAACGTATCCTGCGGCGAGCGCGCCGGATGCAACTCCGGGATGTTGAGCGAGGTGAAGTTGTAGAAGTCCGTCTCGACCTCCGGCCCGTCCTCAACCGCGTAGCCCATCGAGACGAAGACATCCTCGATGCGCTGGCGCAGAAGCGTTATCGGGTGCAGGTGCCCACGCCGAGGCCGACGACCGGGCAGCGTCACGTCAACGCGCTCGCGCTCTCTGTTAAGCACGGAGATACGTATTGTAAGCATGACCCCGACTTTATTCTGCTTACTCTCTATCTCTTTACCAAGCTGCTGGACGGCCTGAGCAAACACGGCGCGCTCATCAGCCGGGACGCGCCCTATCAACTTCTTAAGTTGCGCCAAAGCACTCTTCTTAGAAGTATGTCGCGTACTGAAGTCTCTCCACTCATTTAAGGCATTCTCCGCCTCTTTGAGCGTCAGACCTTCAACGGCTTGGTCGTCTTGAAAGCGAGCGAAGCGTTCGAACTCTCGCTCGAACGCTTCACGTACGGCTTCGACTTGTGCGTCGTAGTCAACCGCTTCGGAACTCATCAGAGTCCTCTCGTAAGTCTCTCGACAACTTTAAGCCGCAGCCTGCGGCCTGTTCTCAATCGCGGTGCGCGCCGCGCCCGCGAGTTCGGCGAACGCATCGGGCGAGTTGGCGGCGAGGTCTGCGAGCGCCTTGCGGTCAAGCTCGATGCCCGCCAGCGTGAGGCCGTGCATGAACTGCGAGTAGTTCAGCCCGTTGATGCGCGCGGCCGCGCCGATGCGGACGATCCACAGGCTGCGGAAGTCGCGTTTTTTGAGCTTGCGCCCCGTGTAGGCGAACTTCAACCCGCGCTCGACCGACTCTTTGGCCGAGCGGTACAGTTTCGACTTCGTCCCGCGATAGCCCTTCGCCAGATCGAGAATCTTCTTGCGTTTCTCCGTGCGCTTGTTACCACGTTTTGCCCTAGGCATAACTCAATACCTCCATTCTCTTAAGGGATGAGGGCGGAAGGACAAGGGATGAATCAATCTCATCCTGCTTACTCATCCCTTATCCCTCATCCTTTATCCTTACTCTTAACTACGCCCGTAGGGCAGCATGCGCTGGATGCGCTTCTCGTCGGACTCGGAGACGAGCACGTCAATGTCGAGTGCGCGTTTCCGCTTGGCCGTCTTCTTCGTCAGGATGTGACGCGCGTGCGAGTGCCCGCGCTTGACCTTGCCGGTCGCGGTCGTGCGGAAACGCTTCGCCGCGCCTTTGTGTGTCTTGAGTTTCGGCATAATGACCTCCAAAAAAACTGACTACTGCGTTTACGATTGCACCATCCCGCCGGTGCCGGGCGGGACGGGCGGCCCCTGTTTGACGCCGCCGTCCGTCTTCGCCTCCTGCTGCTGCTGCTGTTGCTTCGGCGACTTGTGCCGCTTGGGCGCGAAGATCAGGAACATCTGGTTGCCTTCCATCTTGGGGCGCTGCTCGACCTCGGCCACTTCCGATAGGTCTTTCTCAAGTCGGCCGAGGAGTTCCGCGCCCAACTCGCGGTGTGTGATCTCACGGCCCCGGAAGAAGATCGTGGCCTTAACCTTGTCGCCCTCGCCGAGCCAGTCGCGCGCGTGCTTCATCTTGAAGTTGTAGTCGTGGTCGTCGGTGCCCGGTCGGAACTTGACCTCCTTGACCGTGATGATGACCTGCTTCTTCTTCGCCTCGCTCGCCTTCTTCTTCTGCTCGTAGGTGAACTTCCCGAAGTCGATGATGCGACAGACGGGCGGGTCTGCGGTCGCTGCGACCTCAACGAGGTCGAGCCCCTGCCCGCGCGCAAGGGTTACGGCCTCGCGCGTGTTCATGATGCCGAGTTGGTCGCCGTTCTCCGCGATGACGCGCACCTGCGGGACGCGAATTCTATCGTTGATGCGCGTGGCAGGGGCACGGCGGTTGTCCGGGCGCTGCCCGCGGCCTCGAAATGAAGGAATACTCACACCTCCTGAGCTGGATGTCGGATGTTAGACGACGGATGTTAGATAAGGCATGAGGCTTTAACTAACATCCAGCATCTAGCATCCAGCATCATGTTTCTGTGTTGAGGGCACGCGTGCGGACGAGCCGCAACGCCATCTCCCTGAACTCTTCGAGCGACATCGCGCCGATGTCGCCCCGCGAGCGTTCGCGGACGGCGACCCGGCCCTCTTCCATCTCGCGGTCGCCGCAGACAAGCATGAAAGGAATCTTCTGCAACTGTGCGTTGCGAATCTTCGCGCCGATCTTGTCGCCGCGCGTGTTCACTTCGACGCGCAAGCCCGCCTCGCGAAGCTGACGCGCGACGCCCTCGGCGTAGTCGTTGACGCGGTCTGTTATCGGCAGCACCACGATCTGCAACGGCGCGAGCCAGAGGGGGAATGCGCCCGTGTACTGTTCGATGAGGATGCCGAAGAACCGCTCGATTGAGCCGAACAGTGCGCGATGCACCATCACAGGCTGGTGCGGGCGGTTATCCTCGCCGATGTATTCGAGCCCGAAACGCTCGGGCAGGTTGAAGTCCCACTGCACCGTCCCCAACTGCCAGAGGCGGCCGATGGCGTCCTCGATCTTCAGGTCAATCTTCGGGCCGTAGAAGGCAGCCTCGCCCTCGATGCGCTCGTAAGAGATGTTGCGCGAGTCGAGAGCCTCGGCGAGCTCGCCCTCGGCGAGCGTCCACCCTTCTTCAGTCCCGAGCCACTGCTTCGAGGTATCGCTTCCCTTCACCGATAGCTCGAACTTCACCTTCTCGAAGCCGAACGTGTGGAAAACTTCGACCACGAAGTCTAGGCAATCGCCAATCTCTTTGCGAACCTGCTCGGGTGTGCAGAAGAGGTGCGCGTCGTCAACGGTGAAGCCGCGCACGCGCATCAACCCGTGGAGCGTGCCCGAAAGCTCCGCGCGATAGACCGTGCCCATCTCGGCGTAACGCTGCGGCAGGTCGCGATAGGAACGCTGCTGCGATTTGTAGATGCCGATGTGGAACGGGCAGTTCATCGGCTTCAGACGAAACTCGGTCTCTTCAAGCTTGGTCGGCGCGAACATCGAGTCGCCGTAGTTCTGATCATGCCCGCTGGTAATCCACAGGTCGCGCTTGGCGATGTGCGGCGTGTAGACGAAGGTGTAGCCGCGACGATTCAACTCTTCGTAGAGATAGTCCTCCATCGCCTTGCGCACGACCGCGCCCTTCGGGTGCCAGAAGACGAGCCCCGCGCCGTATGCGTCCTGAATCGAGAAGAGGTCAAGCTCTTTTCCGATACGACGATGGTCGCGCCGCTCGGCCTCTTCGCGCTGCTTGACCCATACGTCCAACTCTTCCTGCGTGGCGAAGGCCGTGCCGTAGATGCGCTGCATCTGCTCGCGTTCGGCGTCGCCCATCCAGTATGCGCCCGAGAGTGAGAGCAGCTTGAACGCCTTCAGCTTGTTCGTATTCGGCACGTGCGGGCCGAGGCAGAAGTCTATGAACGGCGAGCCGTCAATATGATAAACGCTCACGCGCTCGCCGCCCTTGTCCGCGATAAGCTCGCACTTCAAAGGCTCTTCGCGCTCCTCGAAGAGACGCAGCGCGTCCTCTTTTGAAATCTCCTCGCGACGGTACGAGAGGTTGCGCTTGGCAAGTTCCCTCATGCGCTTCTCGATGACCGGCAGGTCTTCATCGGTAAGCTGTCGCGGCGCGATGAGGTCGTAGAAGAAGCCGTAGCGCGGGTCATCCAGAAGCGCGGGCCCTACGCCGAGCTTCGTGCCGGGGAAGAGGTCGAGCACGGCCGCCGCGAGCAGGTGCGCCGTCGAGTGACGTATCACGTCCAAGCCTTCGAGCGTGCCGGGCAGCACCGCCTCGACATGCACGGGGTCGCCGTTCGTCGCAGACTCCTCAAGGCGGTACGCGAGATCAACCTCGCGCCCGTTGACCTTGGCCGCAAGCGCCTGCTTCGCGGCGTCGCGGTCGGCGGCCTTGAGCGCCTCCGCGACGGTCGCGCCCGCAGGCACCTGCGCCGAACGTCCACCCTTGATTTCTACGTTTATCTCGCTCATCACTCTCATCCCTTCCGCTTTGGCCGAAGCTCAAAAGCCAGTGCGGCCCACGCGTTCGGCGCGGGCCCCAAAGCCCGACGCGCCGGAATCCGGCCGCGCCGCAGAAGGGTCAAAAACAGATGTGTCGTCCCCGTTTGGGTTTAACTAACTCGGATCGGATTCGACAGAAGCGCCCTCGCCGCGCGGCCGGGCCCGTGTGGCGGGCCTCCAACCAGCGTCAACTAAAATCGAAACGTAGTTCGCGTTCGCGTCATCGTCTCGGGCAAGGGACTTACGGGGCTCCCTGTCGAAAATTTGAATGGTAGGCACGCGCGGATTTGAACCGCGGACCCCTACCGTGTCAAGGTAGTGCTCTACCCCTGAGCTACGTGCCTACAGCCTAACCAACAAAACGCTTCCAAAAAAGCGGAAGGTTAAGTTAACAAGGGCTTTGCGCACCTGTCAAGCGTGCCCATGCCCCGCCGCTTTGAAACAGAACTGAGTAAAGCTAGAGGAAGTCGCCGGGAAGTGTTAGCATATGTGCGTCCGTGTCGGGCTCCGCGCGAGGGTTCGGAAAAACGCGCTGATTGCCCTTTTCCGTAAGTCGTGCGTGCCGTCTGCGCCGCGTCGAAATTTCCCTTCAACGCTTAACCGGAAATTTTTGCAGTCTTCGCCGACGCCCGCGAGCTTTTGAACCCGGAGCACCAAGAGCCTTGTCCGTCAACATTCCTTCACAAACAGCGCCTTCACTCCCGAGTCGCAATGCCGCGACCCGTGCGCGAGCGTGTGGAAGGCTCGCGCGCCTCGCTCTCATGCTCTGCGCCTTCTTCGTTTTCGCGGACGACTTTTCCCACACCGCATCCGCCCGGCAGGCTCAAACACCCGCGCAGTCCACACCGACGCCCCACGTCCGCCCGCGCACGGTCTTGCCGAAGGACGACTTGCAGAGGCCAGCGGCGCAGCCTCAGAGCACGCCGCTACCACAGGCGACCCCAACGGCGACGACGACCGCGCAGCCGCAACCGACGCGTCCCGACAACACGAGCCCTCAAACGCCGGGCGGCACGACGACGACGCAGGCGGGCGAAGAGGTGGACGAAGACGAGGTGGTGCGCGTTGACTCGAACCTCGTCATCATCCCGGCGTCGGTCGTGGACGCACGCGGGCACGCGGTAGTGGATTTGAAGGTCGAAGACTTTGAGCTGCGCGTTGATGGGGAGGTCAAGACGATAGGCGACCTCAGCCGCTCGGAGACGCCCGTTCACGTCGCGCTGCTCTTCGACAACAGCGCGAGCCTTTCGGCGGCGCGCGAGTTTGAGAAGCAGGCGGCCGTCCGCTTCTTCCGCTCGGTCGTCCGCCCGATTGACCGCGCGGCGGTCTACTCTATTTCGACGACGCCGACGCTCTCGCAGGGGTTGACGAACGACGTGCCTCGTCTCGTCCGCACCATCGAGCGTTTCGGCAATCCCGACGGCGCGACCGCACTCTTCGATACGGTCGCGCAGGCCGCCGAATACATGCGCCCGCTCACGGGTCGTAAAGTCCTCGTCCTCGTCTCGGACGGCACTGACACCGTGAGCGACACGAGCTTCGATGATGCCGTCAACCGTGCGTTACGCGCCGAGTGTCAGGTCTATGTCGTGCAGACGCGACAGGTCGAAGACCCGAACCTGCACGACCCCGTCTCCGAGCAACGCATGTTCAAGCTCACCGAACAGACGGGCGGCGCGGTCTACGTTCCGCAGACGGTCGAAGAGCTTGATGCCGTCTTCACGCAAATCTCGCTCGACCTGTCGCAACAATATCTGCTTAGCTACTACCCACAGGATGAGCGCAAAGACAAATACTTTCGCTTCATCAGCCTTCGCGTGAAGTCGCGCCCCGCCTTGCGCGTGCGTGCGCGCAAGGGCTTCTACCCGGCGCAGGCGGCGCAGGCCGGGGCCGGTGCATCGGGCGAACGCTCGCAGTTCTCAGGCACGCTTACGAACACGGCGTCGGCCCCCGAGTACGTCAATGCGGCGCAGACCTCGCAGCCGGGCGACGGCGCATCGTCGTTGTTCAGGCGTGCGAACGAAGCGTCGGCCCCTTCCAACGCGAGCAGACAAGTAGCCGCATCTTCGGAGCGTGTTAAGTCAGGGCCGGACGGGCCGGATACCGAAGACCGTGCGAAGCCGAATGCGGGTGCGAACGAACCGACCCCGACCTTCACGCTGAGAACTTCGCCGTCCGACGCTGCGAAAACAAACTCGCCCACTTCAGAAGCTTTAAGTGCAGCGACGATTCCCGTCTCAACGACGACGACACTTCGTCCCGTCGCCACGCCAACGAGTTCGGCGGCCACACCTTCTTCTTCGACCAATACGCCAAAGACGGACGCGGCCTCTCCCGCGAAGGTCTCGACGGTTGAGCGAACAGATAAGCGAGACGAGAAGGCATCACCCGTTCAGCAATCACCGTCCGCGCCGCAACAGGACATGCAGCAAGCCGGGAACGAAGCTCCGAAAGCGCCCCTCTCCGGCGGCGTACTCAACGGCAAGGCTCTCAGCCTGCCAAGACCTACGTATCCGGCCGCTGCCAGAGAGTCCGGGGCTTCAGGCAAGGTGGTTGTCGAAGTGACAATTGATGAGCAGGGCAAAATCATCGAGGCGCGCGCCGTCTCGGGTCATCCTTTTCTACAGAAAGCGGCCGTCGCCGCCGCGCTCCAAGCACGATTCTCTCCCGCCACTCTCTCGGGCTCGCCCGTCAAGGTTAAGGGCATCATCAACTACGTCTTCACACTTCCCTAACAAGCGTAGGAGATTTGCTAAACAGTTTAGGAGACGCGTTACACAATTTAGGAGACGCGTTACACAGTTTAGGAGACGCGTTACACAGTTTAGGAAGCCCGCTAGACTGTTTAGCACGTTCGCTCAAGTGTGTAGGAGACACGCTACACAGTTTAGGATGCTCGCTACACTGTTTAGCAGACGAGCTACACTGTTTAGGAAATGTCCTACAGAGCGTAAGAGTCTTTCTACAAGACGGAGAAGCCCGTCCCCTAGATGTATGCGGCCTGCTAAAAGATGAAGTTGATCTGCTAAGAGATGTTTGCGGGGCTACAAGATGTTTGCGATTAGTTCAGGACTTGGGCAAAGCTTCTTTTGAGTTGAGGCGGCCTGCTCAAGAGTTTGGAAGGTTAACTCCGAAATATTTCAAGCGTTCGCGCCTTCGGCGGCGGCACGTTCCCACTCTTCGTAAAGCTCGCGCAGACGTTCCTCGGCCTTCTTATAATCGTCGTTCAGGCGCGCGAAGCGTTTAGGGTCGCGCGCCGCTTCGGGCGTCGCCATCTCTTCACCGAACGAGGCCAGCCGCCGTTCAGCCGACGCGATCTCATCTTCTATCGCCTTCGGGTTACGACCGTCAGACTTCTTCTTCTTAGAGTTCTTCGCGCCCTGCGCTTTCGCGGCGGGTCGCGGCGCTTCAACAGCACGCGACTCTTCGCGGGGAGAAGCCTTAGCAGAGGAGGCGCTGGCGCGCTCCACCTTCGCCGCCTGCTCCGACGCTCGGCGCGCGGCTTTCCAATCATGGTACTCGGTGTAATCGCCGTCGTAGTGCTCGGCGTGTCCCTCGCCGTCGAGCGCGAGTATCTGCGTGGCGACGCGGTCGAGGAAGTAGCGGTCGTGGCTGATGGTGATGATGGTTCCATCATAGGCGTCAAGCGCCTCTTCCAGAGACTCGCGCGAGGGAATGTCGAGGTGGTTCGTCGGCTCGTCGAGCACGAGCACGTTGACATGCGAGTACATGAGCTTCGCCAGTGCGAGACGCCCCTTCTCGCCACCCGAAAGGTCGCGGACATGCTTGTATACGTCGTCGCCCGTGAAGAGAAAGCGCGCGAGAAAGCTTCGCAACTCTCCGGCCGTCGCGGTCGAGGGCGCGACACGTCGAAGCTCCATGATTATCTCGTTGCGGTCGTCGAGGTCGTCTAGTTGCTGCGCGTAGTAGCCGATGGAAACGTTCGTCCCCCAACGTATCTCGCCCGCAAGCTGCGGCAACTTGCCCAGAACGGTCTTCAGAAACGTGGTCTTCCCTGAGCCGTTCGGGCCGATGACGCCGAGGCACTCGCCGCGCTTGAGTACAAAGGTGATGTCGGAGGCTAAGAGATTGCCGGGATAGCCGACCGCTGCCTCGGCCGCCGTGAGGACGTGCGTGCCCGCGCGTTCGACCTTCTTCAACTGAAAGTTTCCCTGCGTCTGGTCGGGGCGAACGGCTTCAACGCGTTCCAGCTTTTGAAGCATCGTGCGGCGCGACTTGGCCTGCTTGGTCTTCTGCCCCGCGAGATTGCGTCGGATGAACTCCTCGGTCTTGGCGATGAGATGCTGCTGGTTCTCGTAGGCGCGCATCTGCGCTTCGCGCCGCTCGTCGCGCTCGACGAGGAAGGCCGAGTAGTTGCCGGTGTAGCTGACAGCGCGCCCCAACTCGACCTCGACGATGCGCGTGCAGGCACGGTCGAGGAAATAACGGTCGTGACTGATGATGACGTAGGCCGACTTGTAGCCCGCGAGAAACTCTTCTAACCATTCGACCGCCGACACGTCGAGGTGATTCGTCGGCTCGTCGAGCAGCAGCACGTCGGGCTCCGCGAGCAGAAGTCTTGCAAGCCCCAGACGATTCTTCTGCCCGCCCGAAAGAATCTCGGTCGGCGTCGCCCACGTGTCTCGCTCGAAGCCTAAGCCTTGCAGGATGGCTTCGGCGCGCGCCGCGTACTCGAAGCCGCCCTGTCGCTCGAACTCGTGCTGAAGGTCGCTGTATCGTTCGAGCACCGCTTCGAGGTCGTCCGACGCTTCGGCCATGCGGTGTTCGAGTTGATGCATCTCGTGCTCGATTGACTGTAGCTCGCCGAAGGCCGCGAGCGCGGCTTCGTGAACGGTCGTGCCCGGCTCGAAGTCAACGTGCTGTTCGAGCAGTCCCAAACGCACGCCGCGTGCGCGCACAACGTCGCCACGGTCTGGCGTCTCTTCGCCCGTCACGAGACGGAACAGAGTGGTCTTGCCCGCACCGTTTCTTCCCACGAGCCCCACGTGCTCGCCGGGATTGACCTGCAACGACGCGCCGCGCAGAACGTCCTGCGCGCCATAAGATTTGTAAACCTCACTCAGCCGGAAAAGCATTACAGCGACCTTCTCAAGAACCGAACAACATTACCCTCAATCGAACTTCGTTTCCACGCGACTGAAGCGGGCGATGGCACGCCCGACCTCGGAGCGGCACCGCCCGCTTCAGTTGTAATTCCGCGAGGGAGTCCCGGCGACCGCACCGGGCTTGCGACCCTCCACATGAAACTCCTACTGGTGCGGCGTGGCTGCGGTCGCCGCGGGCCGACTCGGCTGTGGACGCGGCGTCGCGGCCGTGGTCGCGGCGGGCCTCGGCGTAGCAGCGGGGCTCGCGGCGTGCGCTGCCGGTGTCGCTCCGACAGTCGGGGTGGGGCTTGCGACGGTGTGCGCAGCCGGTGACGAAGACGCGGCGGGAGTCGTCGCCTGAGTCGCGGAAGCGGCCGGGGATGCGGCGGGCGAGCCGGTCGTGCCCGGTGCGACCGACTGGTTGCCGCCGAGCATGTTCGGGTCGCCCAGCATTGACTCGGCGAGGTGGTTGACGACCGTCGCGTCGCTCATCGCGTTGCGGATAAGAGCCACCTGTAGAATCTCCTGTCGCTGGCTGATGAGCGCCTCCTTGATCTTGTCCCTCACACCGGCATCTTCGAGCGCCAGCGGCTTGTTCGCAAGCTGGCGGTTCGTCAACTTGAAGATGTACCAGCGACCGTCGGCGAAGCGAATCGGCTCGGAGAAGCTGCCGACCTGCATCTGGTTGAAGAAGCGGCTGACGAGTTCGGCCGGGAAGCCGTTCTGCTGGAGGTCTTGCTCGTTAGCCATCCCGATGTCGCCGCCACGCACGCCGCTCGGGTCTTCGCTGCTTGCGCGCGCCACGTCGGCGAAGTCCGCACCGCTCTTGAGCTGTGCGTAGATGCGTTGAATCTTGGCCGTTGCATCGGCGTCGCTCTTCGCGTCGTCCTGAAAAGCGCCGCCGCTGTCGCGCGGGTCTACGACGATGTCGGAGATATAGACGCCGCGCGGGTTGACGAACTGCTCGTGATTCGCGCTGTAGAAGTCGGTGATCTCCTGATCGCGAATAGTGATCTTGCCGTAGACCTTATCTTGAAGCTTGCGGATGGCGAGGTCTTTGCGAGCCTCGTCGCGCACCTGCTCTTCGGTCAGGTTGTTATCCTTCAGGCTCTTGGCCCACTCTTCGGCGGTGAGCGACTGCTTCTGCTGGTTAACGAAGGTCGTGACCTCGTCGTCGGACGGCACCGTCTTCTCCTTCTCGGCGCGCGTGTAGAGCACCTGCCGCTCGATCAGGCGGTCAAGCACCTGAAGGCGCGCGGCGGCCTGCTGGAGCGTGGACATCTGCTGCCCCTGCACCTGCTGGTTGACGATGCGGTCAACCTCGCCGAGCGTGATGTCCTTGCCGTTGACCGTGGCGGCCACGTCCTTGCCGCCGCTGCCGCCCTTGCCCCCGCCGCAAGCGGTAAGTGTAATGGCAAAGGCCGTGACGAGAACAAGCGTTGCGATGTGTCTGAAGACTCTGGGCACTTTGGCTTTCTGCTCCTTAACTTACTCTCAAAAAGATGTTGACCGTCGGCCTCTGTCCCGCTCGCGGGCGCGTCCCTCAACTTGACGCTTGGCGAAGCCGTTTGCTATAAATTTTCGTTTCCGACGTGCGCCGCCGCCGCGACCGTGTGGCACAAGCGCGGGATAGCGCGCCTTTTTAATGTCCGGAGGTTATCAAAGTCATGGCTAAACGATGCGAAGTCTGCGGCAAAGGCCCGCAGTTCGGCAACAACGTCTCGCACGCAAACAATCGAACGCGCCGCCGCTTCGACCCCAACCTGCAATCCATACGCGTCCAACGCCCGCAGGGCGGCAACGTGCGCATGAAGGTCTGCACGTCGTGCATCAAGGCGGGCAAGGTCGCGAAAGCGGCCTAGCTTAAAATTCAACTTTTCAAAAAGCGGCGGGCGCTTCCCGGTTCGAGACGGGCGCTCCCGCTTTTCGTTTGTACGCGGGCTGAGTTCGGAGCCGTGCCCCTTTCACTCGCCGCTCACGAGCGCAATCACGTCTATCTCCACGCGCGCATCGCGCGGCAATCGTGCCGCCTCGATGGTCGAGCGCGCGGGCGGCTCATCCTGAAAGAAGCCCGCGTAGACTTCGTTCATCGCCGCGAAATCGTTCATGTCCGCGAGGAAGACCGTCGTCTTGACGACGAGCCCGAGGCTCGACCCCGCGGCCTCCAAGACCTTCGAGAGGTTGTGCAAGACCTGCTCGGTCTGCTCGCGGATGCCGCCCTCAACGAACTGACCCGTCGCGGGGTCGGTCGGAATCTGCCCCGACGTGTAGACGAGACCATTCGCGACGACCGCCTGCGAATAGGGGCCGATGGCCCCCGGCGCTTCCTCAGTTCTGACGATCTGCCTCACTGTCTTGGATGTCCCTTTAAGCAAGGATGCAAACAAATTGCAGATTCTAACAGACGCCTTCCCCGCACGGCAAACGCGGGAAGCTTCGGGTATCTGAACGTTCCGCTTTTCCGCGTCTGAATGCTTTCTTCACGCCGCGCCGTGGATGCGTTCAACGTCGAGCACGCCCGGCACTTTTCGTATCGAGGACATAACCTTGTCGAGGTGCTTGAGGTCGAAGATTTCGACCGTGACTTCGATGCGGCCGCGGTCGTCCGGGGCCACGGTGGCGTCGGCGGCGCGGATGTTGGTCTTGATATCCTTGATGGCATTCGTCACGTCGGCAATCATGCCCGTGCGGTTCTCGGTGATAGCCAGAAGCTTGACGGCGTAGGCAGCCTCGCCCGCGCCCGCGTCGGCCCACTCGACTTCGACGACGCGCTCCGGGTTAATCATTAACTGCTGGACGTTCGTGCAGCGGCGCGCGTGGACGGCGACGCCCTTGCCGCGCGTGATGTAACCGACGATCTCTTCGCCGCGCACGGGGTTGCAGCAGCGCGCGCGCGTCACCAACAGGTCGTCTATGCCGCGCACGACGATTGAATCTTCACCGAGGCGTATGAACTTCTTGACGGCCTGCACGCCCGCTGTGACGCGGCTGCGAAGCGCCGAATCCTTCTTCTGATCAAGCTCGGCGAACTTTTCGGGGCCTAGGTACTTGGCGATGATGTTGCGCGCCGCGGTCTTGCCGTAGCCGATAGCCGCCAACAGATCGTCCACACGCCCGTATCCGTACTCGTTCGCGATGCGCTTCAACGCGCCGTCCGAGTCGGCCAGAACCTTCTTCCCCGAAAGACGAAAGCGCACGGCCTCCTTCTCGAAGAGCTTGCGACCCAGCTCGATTGATTCGGCGCGCTGTTGCTCGGCGACGGCGTGGCGGACGCGGTTGCGCGCGCGCGAGGTCTTGACGAAGTTGAGCCAGTCGCGCGAGGGCTTGGCGTTTGGCGAGGTGAGGATTTCGACCACGTCGCCGTTCTGAATCGTCGCCTTAAGCGGCACAATGCGGCCGTTGATGCGCGAGCCGGTGCAGGCGTTGCCGATCTCGGTATGGATCATGAAGGCGAAGTCAACGGGCGTGGCCCCGCGCGGGAGTTGGATGACCTTGCCCATCGGCGTGAAGGCGTAAACGTCCTTTGGGTAGAGATCGAGCTTTAAGGATTCGAGGAAGTCGCGCGAGTCCTTGACCTCCTGCGACCACTCGACGAGTGAGCGGAGCCACTGGAACGCCTCGTCGTCGTCGTGCGCGCCACGCCTGCCCTCCTTGTACTTCCAATGAGCGGCGACGCCTTCTTCGGCGATGCGGTGCATCTCGCCCGTGCGTATCTGAATCTCGAAGGGCTGTCCCTTGGTGCCGATGACCGAGGTGTGAAGCGATTGATAGAGGTTGTCGCGCGGCGTGGCGATCCAGTCCTTGAAGCGACCCGGTATGGGCTGCCAGAGCGTGTGGACGACGCCCAAAGCGCCGTAGCAGTGGCGCGTCTCGTCGGGCGTGATGATGCGCGCGGCGATGAGGTCGTAGACCTGATCGAGCTGAATCTTCTGCCGCTTGAGCTTCTTATGAATAGAGTAGAGACGTTTGACGCGCCCCTCGACGTAGATGTAGGGCACGCCCGCTTCGCGCATCTTCTCTTCGATGCGCTCGGTCACTTCACTCAAGAACGCCTCGTGCTCCTTGCGGCGTCGCTCCAACTGCTCGGCAAGCTCGCGATACTCTTCGGGATGTAGGTGCTTGAATGAGAGGTCTTCCAGTTCGCCGCGTAGACGCCCCATGCCGAGCCGGTGCGCGATGGGGGCGAAGATGTCGAGCGTCTCCTGCGCGATGCGTCGTCGCTTCTCAGGCTTGAGATGCTGGAGCGTGCGCATGTTGTGCAGGCGGTCGGCGAGCTTGACAAGGACGACGCGCACATCGTCCACCATCGCCAGAAGCATCTTGCGCACGTTCTCTGCCTGCTGCTCCTCGCGCGACTGATTGCTGATCTGCGCGAGCTTAGTGAGCCCGTCAACGAGGTGCGCGATCTCCTCGCCGAAGGAGTCGCGGATAACATCCAAT
>JAVXWN010000103.1:0-39945 GCA_032230645.1 Acidobacteriota bacterium
TGGGAGGCCGCAAAATAGTGCTGCGACACCCCAGATATTTTTTGCGGTGTCGCAGAACTCTTTTGCGGTCATCCTCCGACCTGTGACCTCCGACCTCCGATTCTCAGAAGAGGAGCTTGAGGGCGAACTGTATCTGGCGCGAGGAGCCCGAGTCGCCGGTGGGGAAGCGCGTGTTGGTGATGAGGCCGAAGGTGGCGCTTCCGACCTGTGCGGTGCGACCGGGCTGTCCGAGGTTCGCGTGGTTGAAGAGGTCGAAGAACTCGGCGCGGAACTGCACCCGCACCGTCTCGGTCAGATTTGTGTTCTTGATGACCGAGAAGTCCGTGTTGGTGAAGCCGGGGCCGATGATGACGTTACGACCGAGGCTTCCGAAGTGGTACGTGTTGACTCTCGTCGGCACGCCGCCCACCGTCGCTATCGTCGTGGACGTGATGGGCAAGGCGAAGGCCGAGCCGGAAGCGCAGCCGGTGGTCGTGCCCGGATCGCACACGGTGTTAGTGAACCACGGGCTGATCTGGCCGAGGACGCTGACAGGGCCGACGAGGTCGGGGCGGACGGTGCCGAGACCCGTGAAGGTCGCGATGCCGTTTCCGGCAGCGTTCGCTCCGAAGCCGAGCGGGTTGCCTGCAAGGATGTTGACGGGGTTGCCGCTCTGCGCCTGAAAGATAGTACCAAGCTGCCAGCCCTCGACGAGCTTGTGACCCTTCCAGGGTAGCTCGTAGAGGCCGCTGATGACGAAGCGATGGCGCGCGTCGTAGTCGGAGAGCCCACGGTCGCCGCGCAGGTTGTAGCTGTCCTGGACGACCACGCCCTGCGAGTTGAGCGAGTTGTAGTCAATGGACTTCGACCACGTGTAAGAGGTGTTGAACTGGAAGTTGCGCGCGAGCCGCTTGTCGGCCGTCGCCCACAGCGCGTTGTAGCTCGAATTGGCTGTGCTCTCAATCTGCGTGATGTTGCCGAGCAGAGCGCCGGGCAAGATAGGGCTCGCGGATGAAAGGCGCGCGAAGGGCCGGACGCCGTTGACGAACTGGTTGATGTTTCGCGAGATGCGCAGGTGCGTGCCCTTCGAGCCGAAGTAGCCGACCATCACGCCCAACGTCGGCGTCAGCGCGCGCTGCACGTTTAAGTTCCAAGACTGGACATACGCGTTCTTGAAGTTGTGGTCAATCGTGTTCGGCGCAAGACCGGCGGAGGCGGCCGTCGCCGCGGCGTTCGAGAGCCGGATGGTTCCCGCGAAGGTGAGCGGTGTGGCGAGCGGCGGGTTGGCGGTCGGCCCCGTGACGCTGTTCGTCACGGGCTGGTCGACGAGTATGGCGTAGGCCGTGCGCACGCTCGTCTTCCCATCGCCGAACGGGTCCCAGGAGAGTCCGACGCGCGGCTCGATGTTCTTGTTGTTCTGACGATACAACTCGCCAATCCCCTGCCCGACGCGGACGAGCGAACTGGTCGCGGGGTCGAAGACGACGAAGCGATTGAAGCGCTCGGTGGGCGTCATGTTCCAGTCGTAGCGCAGGCCCAGCTCAAACGTTAGATTGGGACGCACCTTGTAGTTGTCCTGCGCGAAGAGGCCGAGCGCGCCCGTGCCGATGCTGCTCCCACGGTCGCCGATGGTGATGGCGAAGGCGTTGCCCGTGCCGGTTTGGAAGGCCGCGACGCTGCCGAAGCTAAACGCGCCGTTGTCGAGCGTGAAGTTATTGTTGTAGAAGCGTCGGAACTCGCCGCCGAACTTGAAGGAGTGGTTGCCGCGCAGGTAGCTGAGCGTGTCGGAGGTGACGAAGGTCGTGTCCGAGCGCCCCTGCGGGAAGTTGGACGGGCCGCCGATGTTGATGCCCGTGCCGCCGACGGTTATCTGCGGGATGCCGATGGACTGATTGATGCCGTCGTTGATGCCGAAGTCAGTCGGGTTCAAGAGCGCGTTCGGTGTGAACGTGATGTGGATGCGATTGAAGCCGAAGCGCGCCTCGTTGACGACCGTGGGCCCGAAGGTGTGCGTCTCGTTCAAGGTGAATATCTGGCGGTGCGACTGGCGCGTGTCGCCAAAGCCGGGAACGCTGTTGCTCTGAAGATTGGGCTCGCCGCGCAGGTCGCGCTGGAAGGCGTAGTAGGCGTGCAGGCGGTCGTTCGTGTTGGGGTTGTAGCTGATGTCTCCCGTCCACTGGTCAATGTTAACGGGAGCAGTGCCCGAGCCGATGAAGCGGTTGGTGCCCGAGTTAGCCACGGGGATGAAGTCGAGCAGGCGAACCGAGATGGGATCGGTCACGCCCGCGCGCTGCGCCGCGTTGAGCACGACGGTGTTGAAGCTGAGCCCCTGCCGCTGGCGCAAGCCCTCGTAGGAGAAGAAGAAGAACGCCTTGTCCTTGTAGATGGGGCCGCCGAGATTGCCGCCGAACTGGTTGCGCTTGAAGGGCGGCGGGTGCGCGAGCGTCGAGTTGAAGAGGTTGCGCGCGTCGAGTGCGTCGTTGCGAAGGAACTCGAACAGCTCGCCGTGAAACGCGTTCGAGCCCGAGCGCGTGGCAATGTTGACGACCGCGCCGGAGTTGCGCCCGTACTCGGCGCTGATGGTCGAGTTGTCGGCCTTGAACTCAGAGACGGTGTTGATCGAGGGCTGGAAGGTGATCTGGTTCTGCACCATGTCGTTGAGGTTGATGCCGTTGATCTGGAAGTTGACCGTGTCCTCGCGGTTGCCCGCCGTGTTGAAGGCGAACGAGCCTTGACCACGGAGCGGCGCGGTCAGGAAGCCGTTCTGCGGCGGCGCGACCGAGCCGGGGATGAGCAGCCCGAGGTCTACGAAGTGGCGACCGTTCAAGGGAATCTCCTGCACGGTGCGCTGATTGATGACGGTGCCGACCGATGTGGTCGCCGTCTCAATGACCGATGCGCTGGAGACGACCGTCACCGTCTGCGAGACGTTACCGACGGTGAGTTGGAAGTTCTGCACGACCGTCCGCGCGACCTCGATGTCGAGTTGGTTGACTGAGAGCGTCTGGAAGCCTTGCGCCTGTACCTCGACCCGGTACGCGCCGGGCTGAAGCGAGGCAACCTGATAGTTGCCCGAGTCGTCGGTCTGCGCCGTGCGCTCCGCGCCGGTCGCCTGACTGCGCACACTCACCTTCGCGTTCGGCACGACCGCGCCCTGCGGGTCTGTCACCGTGCCCTGTAGCGTCGCCGTGGACTGCGCCGACGCCGTCACGCCGAGGGCCAGACAGAAGGCCACGACGAGAAACGACTTGATAAAGCCGGAGCTGCTTTTCCTCTCGAACATTGTGAATCTCCTTGTGACTGGTGGGGAGATAAGCCGGTCTCCCGCGGCTGTCGCGCGGACTCTGCTCGGAATCGTTGGCAGGCCGGACGCGCGCACGCGGCGAAGTAACGTGCGACCCTTTGGCTCTCGCGCCGCGAAGGGGCGCGCTCGGTGTGGGAAAGGATTCGATCTGGCGGAACGAATCCGGGGCATGCGTTTAAAAGACGCAACGTTGGTGCCATCTGCGGCGCGGCAAACTTCCGCGCCAAGTGAGCGCGCGGCGGCGCGCACTCTCTCCAAAATTTTGCACCCTCTCCAAAATTTTGAAGCGGGCGGTGTTGCTCAACCTCAGTCCAAAGCGATGGCGCGCCCTATAGCGTCGTTCACCCGAACGCGACTACTTGCCGGGAGCGCGGGCACACCCGAATGAATACAGCTATAACGACCCGAGCAGAGAGGAAGGCTAAAGGCAAAGAGGAAGACGAGAAGCACGCTGGCTCTTGTCTTCCTCTTTGCCCTTTTAACTTTTAACTTTTGCTTTTACTGTCCGGCTTTGTTGCCGTGGAAGTCGTAGGTGACGTAGAGGCGCAGCTTGCCGTCTTTGGCCTCCTCGCGGACTTCGCGCGCCTGCGCGTGGAGCGTGCCGCCCGCGGCTTGGACGGGGATGTTGAGCGTTAGCTGCTGGCCGCGCATGAGCACGAGCGGGTTGACCCTCTGGTTGATTGCGCCCTGCACGAAGGCGGTGACGGGGCCGCCCAGAAGAGGCGACATTCCCTCGACGTTCACGCCCGCGACGTTCAACTGGCCGTAGAGTGTCTGCTCGTCGGCCGCGAAGCGAAAGTCGATGTCTGCCTCGGCCGTGCCTCGAAGGTTCTGGCAACCGACGAGCGGCAGGTTGTATGCGCCGCTGAAGGCGAGCGGCACGACGACGCGCCCGTCTCTCATCAGCACGCCCGTCTGCACGTCGCCCGCGTTCGGCTCAATCACCACCTGATTCTGACAGCCCTCGCCCGACGCCGCTGGCGGGAAGGCGGGCTTGTTCAGGTCACGGAAGATTGAAGCGAGCAGCGCGCCAAAGAACTGCTCGTCCAACTCGACGACGGCTGTGCCCGCTGGCGCACCCGCGGCGTCGGGCGCGCGCACCGGCTCGCCCTTCGTCAAGCGTGTATGCGGCGCACCGACGAAGAGAAGATAAGTGCCCACTCCACCGACGACGACTCCGAGCAGCAGCGCGAGAATGAATTTCATCTAACGGCCCCCTTCGTCGTTTAGCGCGCGGGCGTGGCCGAAGGCGTGGTGGTTGCCGCCGCGCCGCCCGCCGCCTGCTGCGAATTGATGAAGGACATGACGCCCTGCAACAACTGCGTCAACTGCGCGACCTGCGTGCGCACCTCTTCGGGCGAGAGTTGCTTGAATCCCTGTGGCACCTCGAAGTCGGCGGGGTTGGCGTCGGTCTTGAGGTCGCGCGTCTCGACGACGAGGTTGCCGCCCGACACTCCCTGCACGTTGCCCGTGGACTGTCCGAAGCCTTCGATGCGAAGCGGAAGCCCCGTCTCTTTGTCAACGTAGATGAAGCTCTCGCCCTGCACCTGTCCCGCCGTGGTCTGCGTCTGCGCGCGACCCACGACGCGGTACTTGATGGCCTGACGTGTGTTCAGGGTCTCTTCACCGACGCGCTCGACGCCCTGCTGGTGCGAGACGAAGGCGACGAGCTGGCCCGGAGTCATCGAGCGCATCTGATCCATGTTGACGCCCGTCATCTCCTGCGTGAGTTCGGCGTACTGCTTGCGCCCCGTGATGATGACGTAGCGTTTGTCGGCCTTGTCGAGAAAGACAAGCTCGCCGATGACGGGCAGCGTCACCGAGTAGCGTCGGTCTGCGCCGTTACGCGCGACCTTAATCTCGGCCTGCCCCTTCGCCTGCTGCTGCCCCGAAGTGGAGAGCGTGGCGACCATCGTCGCGGTGTACTTGTCGGGCTCGCGCGCCTCGATGGTCTGTCCCGTGTTGGTCGTCACGGTCGAGGTCGTCATGTTCGCGTTCGTCGAGGTGTTGACGTTAACGGCCGTGTTGCCGTTGGTCGCAACGGTCGTGTTGCTCGTCTCGACTGCCTGCTGGCAGCCCACGGCCGCCAGCGCCGCAGCGGCGACGACCGCGGCCGCCGCGAAAAGTCCTTTCGATCCGTTCACAAGGCGCATGAAAGTGTTCTCCTCCTTCACCGGCAGAGATGTCTTCGGAAGCAACAGTTTTTAGGGGCAATTAAGCGGGGAGAGGATAACACAAAATGATGAATGATGAGTGATGAATGATGAATACGTCCTTGCTGCGATATTCATCACTCATCACTCATCATTCATCATTCGATTTAGAAGAGCGACGGCTGATTCTCCAACTCTTCGGGCCCAGTCGTGGGCTGGCCGAGCAGGCGCTTGAGCTTGTTGGCGCTGGCGGGCGCGTGCCCTTCGTAGAAGTTGCTGAAGTAGGTTGAGACCGCAGGGACGCGCTCGCGCAGCCGCTCGATGGCCGCGGCCCAACGTTCGAGGTTCGCGTCGCGTGGCCGCTGCACTTCATCGAAGCGCGTGAGGTCGCGCGCACCCATCCAGCGCACGTATACGAAGTCCGACGTGTCGAGCAGCGTCGCGGCCGCGCGCCAGACGCGCTCGCGCGTTACCCACGGCGCTTCGACGAGCGCGAGCGAGACGTGCCGGTGGAGCGAGAGCGGCACGAGCAACTCCTCCTCGAACCAGAAGGGGTCGCGGAACTCAACCGCGAAGCGTATGTCCGGCGGCAAGAGCGGGAGGAACTCCGAGAGCGCGCGCAGGTTCTCGCGCGTGGCCTCGAACTGCGGCGGCAGTTGCACGAGCACGGCTGCGAGCTTCGAGCCCAGACGACGCGCGCCGCGACAGAACTCTGAGAGAGCGCGGGCGGCCCGCTCGCCGCGCAGCGACTCCTCGTGCGTTATCTCGCGCGGCAGCTTGAGCGCGAAGGTGAAGCCGTCGGGCGTCCTTCCAGCCCATCCTTCATAGGTCGAGTCGGACGCGGCGGCGTAGAAGGTCGAGTCAACCTCGACGGTCTCGAAAGCGCGCGCGTAAATTTCGAGCATGTGCTCGGGGCGCGTCGAGCGCGGGTAGAAGATGGGGCGCTCGCTTGCGGGCGGCGTCACCCAGTCGTCATAGTTCCAACCCTGACAACCGACCTGCACGCGCGGGCGCGGCTGCGAATCTTTCTGACAGTCAGGCATCACTTATCCAACTTAACTCACACGGCAGACGATGAGTTGCACGACGGGCGTATGTTCAGAAAAATAGTTTGACATCCGAAAAAAGAAGATAAGCTCTTCGACCTCGGGAGTAATCAGCCGGAAAAGCCGCATCGTCTCTACTGCGGCGCGCGGGCACAGCGGTTGCTTCCAAGCGATTCATATCAGCGGCGGCATCGCCCCGCACCTTCCTTAGAACGAACACGGGACAGTCCTCGCAAGGCTTTCATAAGTAGTCGCCGACTTATCTTCTCAATCGGTTCATTGTTACAAACGTTCGACGGTACGACCCGAGACTTTATAACACGTCTTTCATCCAACGAGTCCCGGGCGGCGCGACCGCCTTATCTTCAAACTTCATTCCCTCGCTCGGTCTAATCTACTGCGCGCGTGTCTCTTCAAGCGGGGAGCGCGCGGCCCACACCAGTTTAAGCCCCCATTAGAGGAGAACGAACATGAAGAGAGCAACGACTTTTCTGCCACTGCTCATTATCGCCCTGCTGACTGCCTTTGCCCCGCGCGCTGCGGCGCAGACGACGGGAACGATCTCCGGCACCGTGCAGGACGAGAAGGGCGCGGCAATATCGGGCGCGACCACCACTGCACGCAACGTCGAGACCAACGTCGCGCGCACGTCGCAGACCGATGCCGACGGCCGCTACCGCTTCGGCGGCATGCAGGTCGGGCACTACGAGATTACGGTCGAAGCGACGAGCTTCTCGAAGTATGTGCAGACGGGCGTTCAGCTTCTGCTCAATCAGGACGCGGTCGTTGACGTGACGATGCGCCCGGCGGGCGTCGAAGCGGTCGTCACCGTCACGGAGAACGCAGCGCTCTTGAATACGACGAACGCCGAAGTCTCGACACGCTTCGACGAGCGGCGGCTCTCGGAACTCCCGCTCTCGACAAACCGCAACGTCTTCAACGTGGCTCTGTCGGCCCCCGGCGTCAGCCAGTTGGGCTCATCGGTGCGTTCTCGGCCATCCCGACGGCGCAGCCTGCGGGACTCAACCCGGCGACGTTTGCGCGCACCATCGTTGCCGGAGATTTCCACGCGCCCGTCTACGACCAGTTCAGCTTCGAGGTGCAGCGCGAGTTGACGCGCGACCTCGTGCTGCGTGTCGGCTATGTCGGCACGAAGGGCAGCGACCTCTTCGCGACCTTAGACGGCAACCCGCGCCAGCCGACGAACAACGTCTTCATCTCGTCGGCCGCGCCGGGCAGCGCCAACAACCCTTGCCGCGTCACTGCGGTTGACCCGACCAACTGCACGCGCGGCGTCGTCCGCCTCAGAGCCAACGCGGCCGAGAGCATTTACCACTCGATGCAGGTGAGTCTCGACAAGCGCCTCTCGCGCGGCTTCAGCGCGGGCGTCCACTACACTTGGAGCGCCTTCATCGATACGGCCTCCGAGGTCTTCAATCCTTCGGGCGGCGAGGTGGCGGTGGCGCAGAACTCGTTCGACCTGAAGGCCGACCGTGGCCGCTCGACCTACGACCGCCCGCATCGGCTCTCGGGCAACGCCGTCTACGAGTTGCCCTTCTTCCGCGATCAGAAGGGCGCGGCCGGTCACGTTCTCGGCGGCTGGCAGCTCAACGCCTTCCTGACCTTCCAGAGCGGCGCACCGTTTACGCCCTTGAACGGCTCCGACCCGACGGGTGCTCTCAACGGCATTGACGGCCTCGTCGGCAACGCCGTCCGCGCCAACGTCATCGCGCCTCTGCCGACGACGAACGCCGAGACGCTCTTCAACCTGATACGCGGGCAGGGTCAGCAGTTCTTCCAAGCCTTGCAGTGTACGGGGCCTTTGACTGCGGCGGCGACGACCTGCCAACGCTTCGGTAACGCGGGACGTAACATTCTGCGCGCCGATGGCATCGGCAACCTCGACTTCGGGATCATCAAGAACACGCGGCTCAGCGAGAGCACGCGGCTGCAATTCCGCGCCGACATGTTCAATGCTACGAACACGCGCAACTTCGGCATCCCGACGGCGACGGTCATCTCGCCCACCTTCCTCAACCAGTGGACGACCAACGGGGGCAATCGCCGCATCATCGTCGGCGCGCGCCTCGTCTTCTAACCTGTCTCCGTCACGCGCGCTCGCCGAGGGCGCGCGTGACGGAGACACCAAACGGGGCCGGAGGCACGCTTCTCCGGCCCCTTCCTTTTCAACAAGCGGGCTGATAATCTTCGACCCGCAAAACCCCTTAACGATAGTGAGCTTCAATCGGCGCGGCGGTGGGTGGCGGAGCGCGACATGGAGGTGCGAAGTATGAGGGCGGCGTTTTTGTCTCTCCTTCTCTTGTGTCTCGGCGCGTCAACGCAGTCGCAGTTGCCCGACGCTGCGTCCGTAGATGCGGGCGGCGTGGTCGTCGTCAAGTTCAACTGGTCGAAGGAACGCATCGAATGGGAGAGCGACCCTTTCAGCGGCACGACCGAGAGCTTTAGCGACATGCGTCGCCGCGCCGCCGACGACAAGCGCAGGGAGCGCGCACAAGCCTCGGGCAACATCGGCGAGGCCAACAAGATCGAGCGCGAAGCACGCGCCGAACAGGTCATCAAAGCACGACCGCCCGCGCCGCCCCGCTACGCCTTTCTCTACAAAGCCACTGTCCGCAACGCGGGCGCGAAGACCGTCAAAGAGTTTGACTGGGACTATGTCTTCTTCGACGCCGAGACGCGACAAGAACTCGGCCGCCGCCAGTTCACCAGCGCCGCGAAGATAGCCCCCGGCAAGACCCGAGAGTTCTCCTTCACCGTCCCCGCGCCGCCCACGCAGAAGATCGGCGTTCAAGCTCTCGATAGCAAAGAGCGCGATGGGCTCAGCGAGCAGGTCTTCGTCGTCCGCATACTCTACGACGACGGAACCGAGTGGCATCGCCCCTGAAGGTCGGCGGCGGTGCGCCGCGCCTCACGACCGAAGACCGCGCGAAACTTTCATCTTGACATGTCCCTCCAATAAGTATAAAAGGCGGCTGTTCGCGGTCGCTTAGCCCTCGCTTCAACCTCGCATTCGTCAGTCCCACGCTTCACTCTGACGAGAGTCTCACTCCCACTCCTGAGAGTCTCACTCCCGCCAGTTTCCCTCAATCGAAAGGAGAACCATCATGTCTATGAAAAAATTTAAGGTGTCCGTCACGACAGGATTGTTGACGATCCTTTGCCTCGCGGCCTTTCAAGCCCGAACGGTCAGGGCGCAGTCCGCACAGCGAGCGCAGGAGGTTCAGAACGGCATGGAGACCCGCACTCCGAGGCAGATGACGGAGCGCATGAGCACGGCCTCCATCATGGGGTCTGTGCCCGTGGGCGGGCCCTGGATCGAGTTCGCGTTCACGGGGACGGGCAGCATGGCGACCGGCTGTTCGCCCGCCGACTCCGGTGGCCCCGGCTGCTCCCCAAGCTCGGGCGGTAACTCAGCGTTCGGAGGCAAGCCCCCTTGGACGTTCACGGCTCCCGCCGGAGGCGCGATGATAACGGTGACGGACGCTTTCCTGCGCGGCGACCAGTTCGACGTTTTAGACAACAACGTCGCGATAGGAACCACGTCCGCGCCGGTTACGACCGGCTCCTGTGGGGACAACCCCGACCCGTGCCTCGTTGACCCGCAGGTCAGCCACGGCGTTTTTAACGTGGCGGCCGGGCCGCACTCGATTACGATTAGGGCCAAAGCCAGTCCCTTCGGCGCGGGCGCGGCCTATTTCCGAATTGACCTTGCGCCGCCCGCGTTGGATCACTGGATGTGCTACGACGTGAAGCCGATCAACTCGTTCAAGGCGCGGAGAGTGGCGATTCGCAATCAGTTCGAGGTCAACGAGTATCTCGTCCTCTCGCCGCGCCTCCTCTGCGTTCCCTCGTCGAAGAAACTCCTCCAGTAGCAACTCTACCGAGGAGAGCTTCCCGGCCCCATCAGCAAGGGCGTCGCCGCGTGAGCGTGGCGACGCCCTTGCTTATTTCCACGGAGCGCCGCGCGGGCAGAGCCTCTTGCTTGACCACGCCGCGCGGGCGGTGTTAGCTTGTCTCACCACAACGCCCCATAGTTCGAGCAGGGCGTTTGCTCTTTGGAGTTTAAAGTTTTCATCGCTATTTCGGCCCGCACGGTTACGACCGCGCAGGCCGTCCGTCGCAGGTTCAAAGGGAAGCCGGGTGCAAAGCCCGCACGGTTCCCGCCACTGTAGACCGGCGATTGTGTCGCACTCTTCTCCGCGAAAGACGGAGGCCACTCGAATCGAAAGGTTCGGGGAAGGTTGTTGAGCGCGGCGCGTCCGAGCCGGAAGTCAGGAAACCTTGCCTGCTTAAAAAGTCGTGAATGGTGAATCGTCAATCTTGAATAGTTGTTTGCTGTCTATTCACGATTGACGATTGACGATTGACGTTCTTACCGACGGAAGCGACCGCTCCAGCGCCCCGGGAAAGGGCGAGTGGCGTCGGGCGTAAACCGTGAGATTGAGGCGCAAAAAGTCGGCCTCGACCGTCGAAGATTTAGACGGTCGGCTGCTGCTGCCTTCGCCTCGCGCGTTCACGCGAGTTTCAACCGGCAAGCCCTCGGTCTTCCATCGGAAGACCGAGGGCTTTTCGTTTTTCGCGTCGTGTCTTTCGATTGCACGCCGCGTCCGCAAACTCTTGAACCACCCCTTTCTCTCTTCCGAGCGCGGTCGCGCCGTCCATCGCAAGAGGTATTTTCGAGATGAGAAGAGAGACTTTGATTCGCACAATCGTCTTCACCTGCGCGCTCTTGCTCGCAGCCTTCGCGACTGCGCCCGCGCAGTCGCGAAGCGCGACTCTTTCAGGGCGCGTGACAGACCCGCGCGGCGCTTCCGTAACGGGCGCTTCCGTAACGCTTCATGCGCGCGCGCGCACGCAGGTGCGCCTTTCGACCGTGACTGACGCCGAAGGATCGTACCGCTTCGAGCATCTCGCGCCGGGCGAGTACATTGTCGAGGCCGAGGCTCCGGGCTTCGCACCTGCGGTGGCGCGCGCCGTCACACTTTCGGCGCGCGACTCGCAAGGCACGCTCGACTTCAAGCTTGAACTCGCGGGCGTCTCAGCCGAGGTCGTCGTCACGGCGGCCGACGCGCCGCAGACCGTTGACGAAGTATCGAAGGCCGTCACGGTCGTCTCCGCACGCGAGATAGAGGAGCGCGACGAAGCAACCGTTGCGGAGTCGTTGCGCACGGTGCCGGGACTTCGCGTGCAGCAGCTTGGCGGCCCCGGCTCGCTCGTCTCGATCAAGACGCGCGGACTTCGTAATCAGGACACCTCGGTTCTCATTGACGGCCTGCGCTTTCGCGACCCCGCGACGCCGCAGGGCGACGCCACAAGCTTCCTCTCCGACTTCACCGTGACCGACGCGGGACGCGTCGAAGTCCTGCGCGGCTCGGGCTCCTCGCTCTACGGCACAAACGCGATAGGCGGTGTCGTCAACGTCGTCACCGAAGAGGGCGGCGGCCCCTTCCACGGACAACTCTTCGCGGAGGGCGGCGGCCTCGGTTACGCACGCGGACGCGCGCAATTCTCCGGCTCAGCGGGCGCGGCCGAGCGCGTCGTCTACAGCGCTGCCGTCTCGCACCTCAACGTCTCGCGCGGCGTCGATGGCGACGACGCGGCGCGCACGACGAACGCGCAGGGACGCGTACTCTTTCGTCTCACGCCGACGACAACGCTTTCGGCACGCGTCTATGTCTCCGATGCTTTCGCGCAACTAAACGAAGACCCGCAGGCCGTAGGCGCGCTGCCCGCGACCGGCATCGTTGATGCTCGTCCCGTCTCGCGCGCGGAGCTTCGACGCTACGAACGGGGAACGCCGCTCACTCAACTCAATCTCAATGGTGCGACCTTTCTTCCGGCGGCGAACGACTCTGACTTCTCGCGTGCGGGACGCTTCTTCTCGGGCGCGCTCACCTTCGCGCAACGACCGTCGGAGAGCTTCGGCTACTCGGTCACGTACCACGGCCTCGTCACGCGCAACTCCTTCCGCGAGGGGCCGGCCGTACCGGGCGACCCGGCCGACTTCTTCTTCGAGCCGCATGGCTCGACGCGCAACGACTTCGACGGCACGGTTCACACGCTCAACGCGCGCACCGACTTTCGCCTCGGCCGTCACAATCTTGTTAACGCCGGTTACGAGTTCGAGCGCGAGACGTTCTTCACGCGCTTCATTGACGTGACGAGCGCGGGCGACTCGTCGGCCGACGTGAGCGAGCGCAGCCACAGCTTCTTCGTGCAAGACCAACTGCGCTTTCTCGAAGACCGCCTGCAACTCTCGGCGGCCTTCCGCGCGCAGACCTTCCGGCAGAGCATGCCGCGCTTCACGCCCGCAGCGGGTGCGCCCTACGCGGGGCTGACTTTCGACTCGCCGCCGAACGCATACACGGGCGACGGCTCAATCGCCTATCTCTTCCCCGCGCGCGGCACAAAGCTTCGGGCGCACGTCGGCAACGGCTATCGTAAGCCTTCGCTCTACGAACGCTTCGGAACCTTCTTCAGTCCCTTCTTTGGCTACAGCGTGCTGGGCGACCCGCGACTCGCGCCCGAACGTTCGATAGCCTTCGATGCAGGCGTTGACCAGACGCTCGTCTCGAACCGCGTGCGCCTGTCCGCGACCTACTTCTACACGCGACTGCAAGAGGTGGTCTCGTTCGGCGACACTCCGAACGATCCGTTCGGTCGCTTCGGCGGCTTCATCAACACGGGCGGCGGACTCGCACGCGGCGTCGAGTTGAGCGCCGACCTTGCGCCCGCGCGCTCGTTCTCGCTCTTCGCTTCATACACCTACACGAACAGCGACCAGCGGCGGCCCGTAGTGGCGGGAGTCCTGCGCGCCTTCGCCGTGCCCGACCATCAGTTCACGCTCGTCGCCAACACGCGCTTCGGAGAGCGAGTCGCAATCAACTTCGACCTCGTCGCTTCGAGCAACTATCTTGCGCCGCTCTTCGACGCACGCACTTTCACGAACCGCGCCTATCGCTTCGACGGTATCTTCAAGGGCGACTTGACGGCGAGCTACACGCTGCCGCTCTCCGAGACGCGGCGGCTTCGGCTGTTCGGCAAAATCGAGAACGTCTTCGACCGCGAGTATTACGAGAACGGCTTTCGCACGCCCGGCATACAGGGTCGCGCCGGAGCCGCGCTCAACTTTTAGTGAAGCTCAAGGGCCGTGGAAACTTTGAAAGACAGCCCCGCACTCGTCGAGGGTGAAGACTTCTACCGCGAGGGCGGCTTTATCGTCTTCACGGCGCGCTACCACCTACGGCGCGGCTCCTGCTGCGAGAGCGGCTGCCGTCACTGCCCTTACAGAGAAGGCACCGAGTCTCAAGCGGAAGAGTTTGAGAAGGAGGCTGAGGGCGAGGCATGAAACGTTGCTCCGATAGAACCAGTCGAGCCACGGCCGCGCTCATCACAGTGGCGTTCGTCGTGCTGGCGTTCTGCGCTTCGTGCGGCACAGGCGGCGCACCCGCTTCGACTGCGCGCGCCGTAAAGCCCGCGCGCATCATCTCGCTCACGCCGAGCACGACGGAGATTCTCTACGGCGTCGGCGCGTTCGACCGCGTCGTGGCCGTCTCGGACTACTGCACATATCCGCCCGAAGCGAACAGGCTCCCGCGCGTCGGCGGCTGGAACAATCCGAACATGGAGCAGATCGCCAGCCTCAGGCCAGACCTCGTCGTCTTCTCCGACGCGCAGGCGCAGTTTGTCAAGGACAAGCTCGAAGCCGCGGGCATTCGCACGCTCTCCGTGCCGAGCCAGACGCTCGAAGACGCATACGCATCAATCGAGTTGGTCGGGCGCGCGACCGGAGATGAAGAGGCGGCCACGAAGCTCCTCAAACAGACGCGCGATAGCGTCGAGACGGTGCGGCTTGCCGCCGAGCGACTGCCGCGTCGTCGCGTGCTCTGCGTCGTTGACCGCGTGCCGGGCACGCTGCGCGACCTCTACACAGCGGGCGAGGGCAGCTTCATCGCGCAGCTCATACGCATCGCGGGAGGCGACCCCGTTACGCCTCCCGGCGCAGAGCGTTGGGGCAAGATACAGAAGGAGGCGGTCGTCGCGCTCGACCCCGATGTCGTCCTCGACCTGATGATGCACAAGGAGGCAGGCAGCTATGACGAGGACACGCTGGCCGTATGGCGTGAGCTTCCCACCCTGCGCGCCGTGCGCGAAGCGCGCATCTACCCCGTCCGCGACGAGACGGTGCTCCATCCCTCGCAACTCGTCGCCGACTCCGCGCACAAGTTTGCCGAGCTGATACACCCCGAGGCGTTCGCGAAGAAGTGATGCGTGATGAATGATGAGTGATGATGGGAATGACTGTGAATGAAATCGAAGGTGGCGACGAAGGCGTGCTGGTCGAGGCGCGCGCTGTGCGTTTCGCGTATGCGAAGGGCGCACCGGAGGTCGTGCGTGGGGCGTCGCTTAAAGTCATGCGCGGGCGGCTCTCGGCGCTCGTGGGCGCGAATGGGTCGGGGAAGTCAACGCTGATACGTCTGCTCGCGGGACTGCTCAAGCCCTCGGGCGGTCAAGTGCTATTCGGTGGCGTGCCGCTCGCGCGCATCGAGCCGCGCGAGCGTGCGCGACGCTTCGCTTACGTGCCGCAGACGGTCTCAACCGTCTTCCCCTTCACCGCGCTCGAAGTGGTCTTGACGGGACGCAGCCCGTACACGACGCGCTTCCGCTTCGAGTCGAGGCAAGACGTTGATGCGGCGCGCGCGGCGCTTGCGGCCGTTGACGCCTTGCACCTTGAGGCGCGTCCCGTGACGGAGCTTTCGGGCGGCGAGCGACAGTTGGTCGCGCTCGCGCGTGCGCTTGCGCAGCAGCCAAGCTGCCTTCTGCTCGACGAGCCCTCGGCGGCGCTCGACCTCAAGCACCGCGCGGGACTCATCAGACATCTTCGACGCCTGCGCGACGAGCAGGGCATGACCGCGCTCGTCGTCACACACGACTTGATGCTGCTCGATCCAGCCTTCGACCGCGTCCACGCCGTCCGCCACGGAGAGATAGTCGCCGAAGGCACGCCGTCGGAAGTTCTCCGCGAAGATTTGCTCGCCGGAATCTACGGGGACGAGCACGTGCGCGCTCGACAGGCGTTCGGCCGCACGTTCGTCTGGTCGGAGTTGTGAGCATGTCTGATTTTTGATTTGCGATTTAGAATGAGTTGCGACGGATGGAAGGCGCGCGTTGACGGTAGAACAAAAATCGAAAATCGAAAATCGAAAATCGGCGGCGGCGGGCGTGCGCTTGCGCCGCGCGCTCTTGCTTCTGTTCGGCGTGCTGATTGTCTCAACGCTCGTCGCGCTGTGGGTCGGCTATCAACGGCTCGACCTGATGGCGTTGAGGACGGACGAGCGCGCACGCCTAATCTTCTTCGGACTGCGGCTGCCGCGCGTCGTGATGGGCGGCATCGTCGGAGCATCGCTCGGGGTCGTGGGCGCGGCGTTGCAGGCGATGTTCCGCAATCCTCTCGCCGAGCCTTTAACGCTCGGCGTGTCGGGCGGAGGCGCTTTGGGTGCGAGCGTTGCCATCGCGTTCGGGATGGGCGCGCGCGTAGGCGGCCTGCCCGTGGTCTTCGTCGCGGCGTTTGCGGGCGCGGGCGTGAGCGTCGTGGTCGTCTATCGCTTAGCGCGAACGGGCGCGACCGTTTTGCCGGGAGCGTTGCTGCTCGCGGGCGTGGTGATGAACACGGTCGCGGCCGCTGGCGTCGTCGTCATCCAGTACTTCGCCGACTACTCGCGCGCGCTACAGATACTGCGTTGGACTATCGGCAGCCTCGACGTGGTGGGCTTCGACCTCATCTGGCGAATGCTTCTGTTTCTGGTGCCGGGATGGGTCTTGCTTCTTTTGCTTGCGCGCGACCTGCACCTGCTCGCCGTGGACGAAGAGACGGCGCAGAGCCTCGGCGTCAACGTCCGGCGCACCGAGCGGCTGGTCTACGTCGCATCTTCGCTAATCGTCGGCGTGACGGTCGCGGTCGGCGGCACCATCGGCTTCGTCGGCCTGATCGTGCCGCACGCCGTCCGGCTCCTCTTCGGCGAGGACGTGCGTATCGTGCTGCCATGTTCATTCGTATTCGGCGCGGCCTTCCTGATGCTCGCGGATGCGGTGGCGCGAACAGTTCTCGGCGCGGGCGAGTTGCCCGTCGGCGCTATCACGGCGCTCGCGGGCGGCCCCGTCTTCCTCTGGCTCTTGCGAAGGCAGCAACACTACACGACGATGTGAGTGAAGATGTCAGATGTTAGTAAAGGACAGTTACTAACATCTGACATCTTCACTCTGAAGGAGTGCTCATGAGTATCGCGACGAAACACGGCGACGGCGGAGACACGGGACTCATCGGCGGTGCGCGCGTGTCGAAGGCCGACATGCGCGTGGAGGCTTACGGAACGGTTGACGAGTTGGGCGCGGCGATGGGCTTCGCGCGTTCTATCTGCGAGGACGCCGAGGTGAGAGAGTTGACGAAGGCGATCCAGCGCGAGCTGTTCACGGTCGCGGGCGCGATAGCGAGCCCCTCGGGCGGGCAGGAGTCGAAGACGACCTACGTCACGCCCGAGATGGTCGAGTCGCTCACAGTGCACGTCACACGCATTGAAGCTACCGAAGGCATCCTCTCTGACTGGTCTCTGCCGGGTGAGCACGCGGCCGCCGCTGCCTACGACGTGGCGCGCACCGTCTGCCGCCGCGCCGAGCGCGCGGTCGTGCGACTCACCGAGACAGGTGTCGAGCTAAACACGCACGTCGTTCCCTACCTCAACCGGCTCTCCGACCTGCTCTGGCTCTTCGGCCGACTCATCGAACTGCGCGCAGGCATCAACACGCGCCTCCGCGACGACGAGCACGAAGGCCCGCGCTGGTCGCGCGCATGGTAGGTAAAAGAAATGATGAATGATGAATGATGAATACGGCATCATCGCTGTATTCATCATTCATCATTCATCACTCATCACTTTCATTATCACTTCGCGTTCGCGCCCGCCGTCGAACTCGCAGAGGAAGACGCCCTGCCAGCGGCCGAGAAGGAGTTCGCCGTCGGCGAAGGGAATGGTGACGCTCGGGCCGACGAGCGAGGCTTTGATGTGCGCGTCGGAATTCTCTTCGCCGTGATGAAAGCCCATGCCGTGCTGCGGGATGAGCGTGCGCAGTGCGTGGAGCATGTCACGCGGAACGTCCGGGTCTGCGTTCTCGTTAACCGTGAGCCCGGCGGTCGTGTGGCGCACGTAGAGCACGCAGATGCCTTCGCGCGCGCCCGACCCGGCGAGGATGCGCCGCACCTCTTCGGTGAACTCGACCAACTCCTCGCGCCCGCGCGAGCGCACCTTGATTCTGTGCGTTGACATCGCGCCACATTCTACAACAGGCCGCGCCGCCTTACTTGAGTGTGAAGACGTAGGAGATGATGCCGGAGACTTTGACCGGCTTGCCTTCGATGAAGGTTGGCTTGAACTTGGCCTCGCGCGCGGCGTCCACGGCGGCAGATTGCAGTAGCGGGTGACCAGAGATGGCTTCGGCCGAGACGACGTTCCCGTCCTCGTCAACCGTGATTCTTACGCTGACCATTCCTTCCGCGTTCGCCGCCCTCGCAACGGGTGGGTAGACGGGCTCAGGCGCGTAGAGCTTCTTGCCGCGCAGCCCCGCGCCCTTGCCCGAGCCTCCGCCTTGCGCCTCACCGCCGCCGGAGCCTTCGCCGAAGCCTTCGCCCTCGCCCGCACCCGAGCCCGACGACGCGGTGCCGCCCGACAAGCGCTGAGCGTCAAAGACGCGAGCCGACATCGCCGCCGAAGACCCGGCCGACGATTCGCCGCCCGGCGTGGTTGAAATCACAGCACGCGGCGGAGGAGGAGGCCCGGGCCGTTGCGGGTCGCGCGCACGCGCGCCCCACTGTGTGCCGTCATCGAACGTCACCCAGATGAGACGGATGCTCACGTCGGCAAAAGTGCCGGGGAAGATAACGTTTTGACGACGCCAATCGGAATGGAAGGTCTGCGACTCGCCGGGCTTGATGGACGCGGCGTGGCCCGCGACGACGTTGAGACGGCCTCCGGTCACGAAGCCGATGCCGACCTCGCGTATGGTCTTGCCCGACGTGTTCGCCAATGTGACTGTCGGCATAGTGAGAAAGAGCGGCGACTCCTCGTCGTCGAAAGAGTCCGCGCCCTCCTCATTGGCGCGGCGTAACTGCTCGCGCGTAATCATCCGCATCTTCGCGTCGGTGATGGCTGCGGGCGCTCCCGCCGCGAACTCAAAGTTGACGACCGCTTCGGTCGCCTGCTCGACCTCTCTCACGGCAGGCCCCGGCTCTTCATCGCGTCGCACGACGCCACGACCGCCGCCGCGAACGATGACGCGCGAGTCGTGCTGCTGTGTCACGCCGTCCGCGCCTTCGAGCATCCGCGCCTGTGCCGTGGTCGCGCGACCCGTAAGCCCCGCGACCACGGTCAGCGCCAGCGCCGTCGCGGCGAGTCCACACATGACCGCGCGGTGCCACGCCGACAATCCGCCTCGCTTCTCTTCTCGCATAATCATCTCAATCCTCCTTCGCAGGTCGGAGCCCGAGGCAGCGCCCGAGACGACGCCCGCTACCCTCAAGCCCGAACAGAAGCGCACGACCTTTAAGATGCCCGCAGCGTAAGCGCCTGCCGCGCCGCCTGCTTCGAGCACGCGCTCGTCGCACGCGTGCTCGCGCTCTGCGAGCAGCCTGCGTCCGACGAGCCAGACTACGGGGTTGAACCAGAGAGCGCACGCGAGCGCCGTCTGCACGTTGCCGAAGAGATTATCGCGCCGCTCGACGTGCGCCAGTTCATGCAGCAGCACGGCTTCAAGCTCTTCGTCGTCAAGCTGCCCGGCAACCATGCGCGGCAGCACGACCACGGGCCGTCGAGTGCGCCAGACACCCGGCTCCGTCCCTCCGTTTGAGAGAACGAGCAGCACCTCGGGCTTGAGCCCCAGTCGCGCACGCGCACGCCCCAACGCCTTGAACTCGCGGCCCGCCCAAGCCTCCTCGCCCGCGCGCACAGAGCGCACGAACTCTCTCCTGCGCTTGAGCCACACGCCGACGAGCAGCGCGCACCCGGCGAGCCACGCGAGCGTAAGCAGACAGAGAACCTCTTCGTGAAGCGCACCGCCCGTGCCCGCGACCGCGACGACCACGTCGGAAGCGTCCGCGCCGAGCGGCTCCGCGATTCTCTGGACGAGCGGCGCGACCACTGCCGCCGCTGCATCCCGCGCGCCCGACGACCAGACTGCGCCGAGGCCGAGTCGCGCCGCCATGAAGGCGACGAGCGCCGAAGGCACTGCGAACTTCGCCGCCGCGACCATCCACAACGCGAAGCGCACGCGCGCGGGAGCGCCGCGCAGCAGGAGCGTCACGACGAAGACGAGCGCGGCGAACAGCGTCGCCTGCCACATGTGATTGGCGAGCGCGGGCCAAAGCCAGAGCGAAGCGCGCGCCAACAGTTCGTGTGCGTTGCTCATCGCCGCCCCCTTTCCCGTCCCGCGCCGCGCCGCGACGTTTCATCGCGCGACGACGAGCCTGCTGACTCGTTCGATGTTTTGCCCGAAGGCTTGCTCTTGCGTTCGCCCGCAGATTTGCTCGTCGTCTTTTGAGCGTCGCGCTTCTCAGCCTCAAGCCGCCCGAGCGTCTCCTCCGCCTCGCGCAAGTCTTCGAGCGTCAAGTGCCCGGCCTCTACG
Organism: Acidobacteriota bacterium; assembly: GCA_032230645.1. Taxonomy (GTDB): domain Bacteria; phylum Acidobacteriota; class Blastocatellia; order Pyrinomonadales; family Pyrinomonadaceae; genus QHXN01. Next base: position 20,175 of record JAVXWN010000103.1, read on the forward strand.
AGTTGCGCCATCAGCGTCCGGGGCGAGCCGCCGAAGAAGCCCAACAACTCGTTGAAGAGTCGGCGGGCGGTCGCGCGCGGCGTCACCACGGGCTCGAAGACGTGCGCGTTGCCGACCTTCTTAACGCGCCGCAGCGCGCCCTTCTCTTCGAGGCGATAGACGATGGTCTGCACGGTCGTGTAGGCCGGGCGCTTCTCTTCGGGCAGGCGCTCCTGCACCTCGCGCACCGACGCGCTCCCCAGAGCCCACAGCGCCCGCATCACCTCCAACTCGAACTTCGTCAATCTCACGTCCGACTCTTTCGCCATCGCGCGCCTCCGAAAATCTTACCTACTACGGCTGAGGTTGAATCTACTACTTTTGTCGTAGGACGGTCAAGAACTTTTTTTCGTGTGAGTCAAAAAAAGTCGAAGCCCCGCCGGAGCCGAGAGAGTTGCGAGCATAAAGGTCGTGCTGGCTCGCATCTCTTTCGACTCCGGCGGGGCTTCGTTATCAATGTCGCGGTCGAAGGCTTCAGTCGAAAGCCTTGAGCACTTCGTCGGCGTGCGCTTCGACGTTGACCTTGTCGAAGACCTTCTTGACGCGCCCCTCTTCATCAATGAGGAAGGTCACGCGGTTGACGCCCATGTACTTCTTGCCCATGAACTGCTTCTCGCCGTAGACGCCGTAGGCATCGGCCACGGCGTGATCCGTGTCGGCGAGAAGCGTGAAGGGCAGTTGGTACTTGTCCGCGAACTTGCGGTGTGATGTCTCGTCGTCGAGCGAGACGCCGAGGACTTTGATCCCCTGCCCCTCGTAGATGGAGTGCGAGTCGCGGAAGCTACAAGCCTCTTTCGTGCAGCCGGGTGTGTCGTCCTTCGGGTAGAAGTAGAGCACGACCTTCTGCCCGCGCAAGCCCGAAAGCCGCACGTCGTTTCCCTCCGCGTCCTTCACCTCGAAGTCGGGCGCGGCGTCGCCTTCTTTAATCATTCGTTCAAGTCCTCCGTCAACTGATGTCTATCGGAATATGCTGTGTGCATCTTACAACAGACGCGCCGCCGCGTGCCTGTAGCAGCCGGGGTCAGCTTTGCTCTTCACGCGCGGGGTGGGGGTTGCGCTGAAACTTGCGGAAGGGCTCGGGGATGAAGTTGGTCATGCGGAAGTTGGCGGAGCGGCCGTCGGCGAAGGTCTGGTAGAGGTCGAACTCGGGGAGCCGCAGGCACGTGAGCGCGCAGGTCATGTCGTAGCCGGTGTCGATGCCGATGGCGCTGTGCGAGACGTAGATGCCGTGACGCCCAAGCCGCCCGAGCAGAGGCAGCAACGGCGTCGGCGTGTGACCGAAGACGCACGGCTTGCCGTAGTAGTGCTTGTAGAAGTCGGGGTTGCGCGACCAGAGAAGATGGCGCGCCTCGGTGTCGCATGGATGCTTCTCGCCGTCGAGCCCTGCGTGAACGTAGAGTGCGTGGTCGTCTTCGTGGAAGAGCGGGAGCGCGCGGAAGAACGCGAGGTGTGCGGGCGGGAGCGAGTCGCACAAGCGCCGCCGCGCCTCCTCCCACCATGAGCGCAACTCGTCGGTAAGCTTGCCTCCGGTGTACTGCCCGAAGGTGTGTTGGCCGCCGACCGCGGGGTGGAGCCAGAGCGGCGCGCCTTCGTCGAGAAAGTCGAGGAGCATCTGCTCGTGGTTGCCGCGCAAGCAGACCACCTGCCCATCGCCCGAAGATTGTTGCAGCTCGATAACGTCTTCGACCGTGCCGCAGATGTCTTCGCCGCGATCAATGAGGTCGCCCAGCAGGACGAGGCTGTCTCGTCCCGCCTCGCGCGGGATGGTCGAGAGCAAATGTCTGAGTTGCGCTCGGCGTCCGTGAACGTCGCCGATGACGAAGGTGCTCAAACGTGCATCCTCCGCTCTGCCGGGAGATGAAGTTACTGCTGTCGGGCTTCGTGTGCGCGCTCGGGCGGGCTGTCTATGCGACGCATCAGCTCACTAAAGCGCGGGTCTTCGCGCAAAGTTTCCCAGTGGGGATTGGACTCGAACCACGGCTTGTTCTCGTTGCCGAGCGTGATGGCCGTGCCGAGCCAGTCGAAGGCCGCGTCGCGGTCGTCAAGCAGGCAGTAGGCGCTGGCGACCCAGTAAGCCACGTCGGGATTAGCGGCGGCCACGCGGAGCGCGCCCTCGGTAAGCTCTGCGCGCGCCGCCTCGCGTTCACCTTTCTGCGCGAGGAAGTGCGCGAGCAGAGGACGCACGCCGTCCATGTCGGGATTGCGGCGTAGGACTTCGCCCATCGTTTTCGCCGCGCCGTCGAGGTCGCCGCGATAGGCGGAGATGATGGCGCGGAACGACTTGATAAGCGGGTGATTCGGCTCCATCTGCGCGCCGAGTTCAAGCTCGGCCGTCGCGTCGTCTTGGCGATGTTGATACATGAGGACGCGCGCGCGGTTGTAGCTGACGACGACGCGCTCGGCCGGATTGATCTTGAGCATGCGGCTGTAAGATTCAAGCGCCTCGCCGTAGCGGCCGTCGAGCCGTGCGACGGTCGCCGCGGCGAACTGCGCGCCCACATCGTTCGGTGCTTCGAGTTTGAGACGTTCGGCAAGCTCGCGCGCACGCGTCTTGTTGCCGCGCGCCATCTCGACGAAGACCATGTGGAGGCGCGCTTCGAGCAGTCCGGGGCGAAGTGCGAGCGCGCGCTCTAAAGCTTCGGCGGCGCGGGCGTAGTCATCCTGCCCACCGATAATCTTGATGACGCGGTTGGCGTAGGCACCGCCGAGCGCGCACCATGCGAGCGCGAAGTTGGGGTCAAGCTCGACGGCGCGGGTGAAGTGCGCGATGGCTTCTTCGGAGTCCACGCGCGCCAGCGTGTGATAGATGAAGCGGCCGGTGGCGTCGCGACCCTGAAGATATTCCTCGTATGCTTCGGGATGGGTGGAGTCGCCAGCGCCGCCGCCGCTATCGCCCGTCTCGGTCTGGCTCTGATCGCGCGGCGCGGCCTGCGCGTGCGTGGCCTCGATGCGGCGCATGAGCGCGACGAAGCGCGAGTCTTCGCGCAGCGTCTCCCAGTTCGGGTCAGACTCGAACCACGTGCGGTTCTCGTTGCCAAGCTCGACGGCGCGCTCAAGCCAGTGCAGCGCGTCGTCGCGTTCGCCGAGCATGGCGTAGGTGGTCGCGAGCCAGTAGGCGATGTCGTGGTCTGCGTCGGCCGCTTCACGCACGCGCTCGGTCAACTGTTCGCGTGCGGCTTGCGCGTCGCCGCGTTTGACGAGTTGCTGCGCAAGCAGCGGGCGGATGCCGTCCATCGTCGGGTGCTCTTCGAGGACTTCGCGCAGGATGCGGACGGCCTCGGCCGTGTCGCCGCTGCGACCGAGGATGACGGCCTGAAAGGTTCGTATCAGCGGGTGATGCGGCTCGACGCGCGCGCCCTGTTCGAGTTCGAGGAGCGCGTCATCGTGGCGATGTTGATACATGAAGACGCGCGCGCGGTTGTAGCTGGCGACGACGCGAGCCGCGGGGTCTAAGCGCGCGAGCTTGCCAAAGGCGCGAAGGGCGCGGTCATACTCGCCGTCCAAACGATGCAGTGCGCCTTTGACGAAGTAGACCGCGGGCTCGTTGGGCGCTTGCTTGGCGAGCCGCGCCACTTCGGCACGCGCCTTTCGCTTCTCACCGCGCGAGAGATAGATGAAGACCATCAGGATGCGCGCTTCGATGAGATTCGGGTCGAGGTCGAGCGCGCGGCTGAAGGCGTTCTCGGCCAACTCGTAGTCTTCGCCGCCGCCCAAGCCCTTGAGCACGCGATTGGCAAAGCATGCGCCGAGCCCGCTGTGCGCGAGCGCGAACGAGGGGTCGAGACGTATGGCGTGCTGGAAGTGTTCGACGGCCTCGTCGCAATCCTCGGGGTCAAGCGTGTGGAAGAGGAAGCGAGCGAAGGCCGCGCGGCCGCGCAGATACTCTTCGTAAGCCTGCGCGTTGGTCGTCGCGGGCGTCTGCGGCGCGGTCTGCGAAGCGTGCTGCTCGACGTTGAGTCCCTCGCTGATGCGGAGCGCGATCATGTCCTGAAGCGCGATGATGTCTGAGGCCGTGGCGTCAACACGGTCGCTCCAAAGCATGTCGCCGGAGACGACATCGATGAGTTGCGCGTTGACACGAAGCGTGCCGCCCGCGCGCAGGAAGTTGGCCGAGAGCACGGCGCTCACGTTCAACTCGCGGCCGACCTCGCGCGGGTCAACATCGCGCCCCTGATACTTCACGATCATCGAAGAGGGGCGGACGATGAGCGAGCGGTTGCGCGCAAGCTCGGTGATGACTGCGTCGGCGAGCGAGAACTCGTAGAAGCTCACCTCGGGGTCGTTGGCGAGATTGCGGAAGGGGAGAATGGCGATTGACTTTTCAAGCTCGAACTGGCTGACGTGCTGCTGCGCCTGTTGAGAGGCGGAAGCACCCGCATTCGTCAAGGCGGCGCGTCGGCCCGGCGGGAGCGAAGTCGGCTGCGTCTCCGAGCCCGTGAGGCTTCGCCACCAGCGCCGGAAGCTGCGGCCGAAGCCACCGCCCGTGCCCGGCTGGTGGCGCGGCGGCGTGGCGAACGGCACGACCTCCGTGGTCACGCCTTCGGCTTGCGCGCCGCTGCTGCCCGCGCCCTGTACGACCTCGCGCAGAGCGGCGCGCAAATCGTCGCGCATCTTCGAGACTTGCTGGTAACGGTCTTCGGGTTTCTTTGCGAGCGCGCGGTCGAGTATCGCCTGAATGGAAGCGGGCGGGTTGTCCTTGCGCACCTCCGCGATTGCGTCGGGCGTGTCGTGCAGAACGGCGTAGCGCACCTCGACGGTCGTCTGCCCCTTGAAGGGCCAGATGCCCGCGAGCATTTCGTAGAGCAGCACACCCGTCGAGAAGATGTCCGCGCGATGGTCAACCTTCTTGCCTGCGGCCTGCTCGGGCGCGGCATAGGTCGCGGTGCCGTAGGGGACGCCTAGCTCCGTCAGGTGAACATCGCCGCCCTTGTTCCCTTCGTCGTCGAGCAGCTTGGCGAGGCCGAAGTCCAGAACCTTCGCGAGCCCCGCATCGGTGACCATCACGTTACCGGCCTTGATGTCGCGATGAATGATGCCCTTGGCGTGCGCGGCCGTGAGCGCGTCGGCGACCTGATGCGTAATCGAGAGCGCGCTCTCCAAAGAGAGCGGGCGGCCGTTGACAAGCTGGCGAACGTTGCGGCCTTCGATGTACTGCATCGCGATGAAGTGCAGCCCGTCGGCTTCGTGCAGCCCGTAGATGGTGCAGATGTTCGGGTGGTCTAAGGATGAGGCAAGCTGCGCCTCGCGCTCGAAGCGTTTGAGGTTGACTTCGCGCGCGGTCAACTCAGGGCTGAGGATTTTGATGACGACGGTGCGACCGAGGCGTTCGTCCACGGCCTTATAGACCGTGCCCTGCCCGCCCGCGCCGAGCTTCTCCATGATGCGATAATTGAGGAGCGTCCTGCCAACCATCGGGTTCGTTGATGTTTGATTTTTGATTTTTGATTTGCGATTTTGTCGCATTGAAACACCGAGGCCGCGCGGGGATTGTAGACCCGCGACGGCCTCAAATCAAAAATCTGAAATCAAAAATCTGAAATCCTCTCGTCCGGCTCACGGCCGGAGCTAATCGTGCACCGTTCAACCACGCGGCGGGTCGCCAAAGCCCGACTGAACGTACTTCCCGGCCTCGACGATACACGGCACGGTCGGGTCGCCACCCGAGTACGCGAACATCTCGGCGCGCCGCGCCTTGTCGTTCTGCGCGTCGTACTCAGTCCACTCGACGCCTTGCGAGGTGTAGTAGTCCCGCGCCTGCTGGCAGTACGGGCACCCCGGCTTCACATACATCACGAGTCCCACTCGGTCGTCCCCTCCCTTTTCTTTTGCCGCAAGTGTAGCGCACGCCCGCCGTCATTGAGAAGTCTAGACCGTCCGCGAGCTACGGACGGACGTGCTATCATGCCCCGGCTCTTGAGACGCACACGGAGGCAATTTATGACGACTCGCGCGAGCGGGACTTTCGAGGTGAAGCTGAGTCCGCAGCCGCCGGACGAAGGAACGGAGGGCATGCCCATCGGCCGGATGCTGATTGACAAGCGGTTTCACGGCGGCCTCGAAGCGACGAGCAAGGGACAGATGCTCGCCGCAGGCACGGCTGTTGAAGGCTCGGCCGGTTACGTCGCCATCGAGCAGGTCACGGGAACGCTCGACGGCTATAGCGGTACTTTCATCCTCCAACACAGCGGCACGTTGACACGCGGCGCGGCACAACTCTCCGTCTCCGTCGTACCTGACTCCGGCACGGGTGAGTTGCAAGGTCTCGCGGGCCGGATGGATATTGTCGTCGCCGACGGCAAGCACTCATACGACTTCGAGTACACGCTTGGCGAAGGCTGAAGCGAGCGCGAGTTGATGCTGACTGCTCAATCTATTCGCGCGAGCTTCAGCTATCAGAGAAAGGTCAATGCAGAGTACGAGCCGTTTCAAAAGTGGATGGACGCGTCGATGCTGCTCGCGGGCTACGCCGAGGGCGTCAACTGGGTGACGCGCAAGTTCGAGGGCGAGGAGCACTCGGAGCGTTCGTGGAGCAAGCGCGTTGACATCCCGTTCGTCTTCTTCCTGCGTAAGTGAGGCCCGCGATGGACTCCGACCTGTTCGACCCTTACGAGAAGCTGGTCGCAGTGGAAATCCTCGACCGTCGCGTCGAGGTGCCCGAGCGCAACCGGCTGCTGCGCTGCTTCCAGTTCATCTCCATCGAGACCATCTCCTACGGCGACTTCTGCTGGAACGGCGACTGCACCAACTGCCAGTTCTGGTATCACGAAGAGGGAGAGACCGAAGCCGAAGACAAGACCGCGCTGGCCTGCCGCTTCGACGTGCGCGAAGGACTCGTCATCACGCGCCTCAATCCGCACATACGCATCAAAGGCATCAACAAGTGAGCGCGGATTAATAAGAGATGAACGCCGACCGGCGGATGTTCTCATGCACGACGTAATCATCATCGGGGCGGGCGCGGCGGGACTCTCGGCCGCGCTGTGGTGCGACGAGTTGGGACTCGACACGCTCGTCATCGAGTGCGACGGGGAAGTGGGCGGGCAGTTGTTGCGCGTCTATAACCCGATAGAGAATTATCCGGGCGTGCGCGCGCGCAACGGTCGCGAGTTGCGCGACCTGTTCGCCGCGCAGGTCGCGGACAAGGAGTTCGACCTTTGGACTGAGGCCGAGATCGAAAGCGTTGACGTGCGCGCGAAGCGCATGCGCTTGCTGAGCGGCGAGGAGTTGCAGTCAATCGCCCTCGTCATCGCAACGGGCGTGCGGCGCAGGCGGCTCGGGATAGAGGGCGAGCGGGAGTTTGAAGGGCGTGGTGTGCTTGAGTCGGGACAACTTGAACGCGACGCGGTGGCGGGCGAGGACGTGGTTGTCGTCGGGGGCGGCGATGCGGCGGCCGAGAACGCACTGCTTCTCGCCGAAGTCTGCCCGACCGTCACGCTCGTTCATCGCGGCAAGAGTTTGCGGGCGCGGGCGGAGTTCGCCGAGCGCATCAAGGGCGACCATCGCATCACGATCTTTACGGAAGCCACGCTCCAACGCATCAAGGGCGGCGAGCGGGTCGAGGCGGTCGAGATATTGCGCGCTGGCGCGCTCAAGTCCTTCCGCATGGCCGTGCGCGGCGTGCTCGTGCGCGTCGGCGTCGAGCCGAACACGGAGTTGTTCCACGGACAGCTTCACACGGACGAGCGCGGCTACGTCGTCGTGACGGGCGAGCAGGAGACGAGCGCCGAGATGGTCTTCGCCGTCGGCGACGTGTCGAACCCGCTCGCGCCCACCATCAGCGGAGCAACAGGAGCGGGCGCGACCGCCGCCAAGGTCATCGCTTCACGCCTCGGCGCTTCACGAAGGTAGTGGTGTCGCTTTCTAACCTCCTTTTTGATTGGCGGCAAAAGAAAAGCCCCGCAGGGGCTTGGACGTTTACTAAGCGTTCTTCTTTCTGCTCCGCCTCGGCTTCGGCGCGGCCTTCGAGTTATTGGCGGCCGGAGATTTCTTATTTACCTTCTTCGCACGCTCCAGACGCGACGCGGCCTCGTCCGTGATGACGCAGAGGCCATGCACGCGCTCGCCGCGCAAGCGTGCGACGAGGGCGGCGGCCTCTTCATAGCTGAGCCCCGCCTGCTCGCACCCGCGCTCGCTCAGGACGGCCCAGCGCTGCTCATTCAGTTCGCTCATCAAACGTGCTTTCCTGTGGTCGGGATTTAACGGCAAATGTCCCGGCGAGTGTAGCGGATGCGCGCGAGGCCGAACAAGCGACGAAGCCTCGCGCCCCGGTGGCTTGCGACCGGCGCGAGCGCGGCGTTAATCTCTTCGACGCAATCTGACAAAAAGTCTCCCGTTTGAAAGCTCGAACCCAGCCACACCCGAGAGAAGAAGAGATGAAAAAAATAGTCCTGCTCATTGCTCTGCTTATGGCCGCCGCCGCATGCGTGCAGCAGCAGACGCAGAACACGGGCCCGACGCCTGCGGCGGCAGGCAGCGGCGATCAGGCTTTCAAGACGGCTCATGACAAGTACGTCGTTGAATTCCTGCGTCGCAACCCGACGGTCAACACATACCTCGGCGGCGCGGGGCTCGACCCGTCGCTGAAAGATGTTGACGGTCGCTTACGCGACTACTCGGCGGCGGCGCTCGCCGATGAAGACCGCTGGCTCGCCGACTCGAAGAAGACTTTCGAGTCAGTAGACGCAGCCACGCTCTCGCCCGCGCGCCGCATTGACCGCGACGTGGCGCTCGCGCAGATAGCATTCCTGCTTCGACAACACCAGCAGCGACGTTATCAGGAGCGCGCCGTTGATACATACGTCAGTGAGCCCTTCCGCGCCATTGACTGGCAATTGCAGGGCATGACGCAGACCGGCGATAAGACCTACGGCACGCCCGAAGAGTGGCGACTCGTGACAAGCCGCGTCGCCGACATCCCACGCTTCCTAGAGGTGGCGCAGGAGCAATTGACGGCGGGCGTCAAGTCGGGCAACACGGCCGACTGGCGCATGCTGCAACGCGACGGCTTGAAGTCCGCCGGGGACACGGCCAAGTACTTCGCGGAGGAGTTGCCGAAGACCGCGCAGGAACGGCTCGCCGCGGGCGAGGCCAGCGACCAGATGCTTACGCAGCTTCGCCAGTCGTCGCAGGCAGCGTCCGATGCCTACAAGAAGTTCGCGGAGTTCATCACCCGGACGTTCTTCGAGCCAACGACCGGAGATTTAACAGCCGTCAAGCCCAAGCCTCAGTTCACCGCCCACCGCTATGCCTTCGGTGAAGAGGAGTACAACTGGGCCTTGAAGAACAACCTGCGCGTTGACACTACGGCCGCCAAGCTCTACGAAGAGGCTTGGCCCATCGTCGAGGACACGCGCAAGCAGATGATTGACCTCGCGCGGCAGATAGGGCAGAAGCGCGGGATGACTCTCCCCGAAGACGGGGCGCAGGCCGTGCGCGCAGTCTTCGACGAGTTGGGGAAGGACTACCCGAAGACCGATGCCGAGATGGTCACGTGGTACAAGGAGGCGGGCGTGCGCCTTGTTGACTACGCGCGCAAGACCGGCGTGTTCGACGTGCCCGCCGACTACAAGCTCGACGTGGTCGAGACGCCTCCGCCGCTTCGCGCTTCGATTGACGGCGCGGCTTATTACCCCGCGCCTCCTTTCAAGCAGAGCGGGGTGGGGCGCTTCTACGTCACCACTTCGGGGAAGGATGACCCGGCGGTGCTCAAAGAGAACAACCGCGCCGCGCTCGCAGACCTCTCCGCGCACGAAGGCTTCCCCGGCCACGATTGGCATTACAAGGTGATGACGCAGTTTCGTAACGACATCGCGGGCGTGCGTTGGTTGACGCCCGGCGCGGTCGAGGACTCAAGCTCGATGTGGGAGGACTCGATGGCCGCCGAGGGGTGGGCGCTCTACTCCGAGGCTTTGATGGCCGAGCCGCAGACGGGCGCGCCCGAAGGCTTCTACACACCCGAAGAGCATCTCTACCAGTTGCAGGGCAAGCTCTACCGCGACCTGCGCGTGCGCATCGACACCGGCATCCACACGGGCCGCATGACCTACGACGAGGCCGTAGACCTCTTCTCCGAGGTCAAGGACTTCCAGCCGGGCAAGTGCGCGGACGTGAACAAGACGGACTCGAAGCGCGCGAGTTGCGAGGGCGCGGAGGCCGCCATCTTCCGCTACTCAAAGTGGCCGACGCAGGCCATCACCTACCGTCTCGGCAAGGATCAGATTTTCGCTCTGCGCTCCGACGCGTCAAAGCAACTGGGCGACAAGTTCTCGCCCAAAGAGTTTCATCTCCTCTTCATGCGTCAGGGCACTATCCCTGCGGGCTATTTCCGCGATGAGTTGTTGAGAGAGATACAGAAGAAGTGAACAGGATTGATAAGATAGATAGATGAAGAGGACGGCGAATCAACTCGCCGTCCTCTTCTCTTTTACCTGACCGCTCATCTCACCTGTCCATCAATGTAAGCCTCGCGCTCACTCGTACCGCAGGCACTCAATCGGGTCTAGGCGCGAAGCCTTGCGCGCGGGCCATACGCCGAAGACGAGGCCGACGAAGATCGAGACCACCAGCCCCGCGACGACCGCCCAGAGCGGAATCGCGGCGGGCAGCGCGGGCAGCAGGAAGGCGATGATTTTGCTGATGAGGACGGCGAAGACCACTCCGATGACGCCGCCCATCGCCGTGAGCGTCATCGCCTCGTAGAGAAACTGCCGCACGATGTCGCGGCGTCGTGCGCCGATGGCCTTGCGCACGCCTATCTCCTGCGTGCGCTCGGTGACGGAAACGAGCATGATGTTCATCACGCCGATGCCGCCGACGAGCAGCCCCACCGAAGAGATAGCGATGGCGATCATCCCGATCATCCCCGTGATGCTGTCGAACTGCTGCACCATCTTGTCGGCCGTGCCGAGGTCGAAGTTGTTCGGCTCGTCGAACTTCACGCCGCGACGACGACGGAGCACCTCTTCAACCTGATCGAGCGCCTCACGGAGTTGGCCGGAGCGAGCGCGGATGACGAGCATGAGGTATTCGCTGCCGGGCGAGACTTCGTGCGCCGTGCGGAAGGGGATGTAGATAGAGTTGTCTTCGTCGTTCTCGCCGAAGATGGCGTTCTTGCGCTTCTCCAGCACGCCGATAATCTCGAAGGGGCGACCGCCAAGCTTGACCTCGGTGCCCACGACATCGCCCTCGCGGCCGGGGAAGAGCGCGTCCACGACGTTGACGCCGATGACCATCACGTTACGCCGGTTGCTGTCGTCGGCCTCTGTGATGAAGCGGCCGTCGCGCACAGAGACGTTGGTGGCCGCCGCGTATCCGGCTGTCACGCCTTCGACGCCACCGCGCCTGTAGTTCGTCCCCTTGTAATTGACCGTCGAGTCGAACCACGAGACGAAGAGGTCGGGCGCGACGATCTCCACGGCGGGTGCGAGCCGCGCGATGGCATCGCCGTCCTCGGCCGTCAGAGGCTTGCGCTGCCGCTCGGCCGCGTCGCGCGGGCCGAGCGAAGGCCCCGTCGAGAGGTGAAAGGCGTAGATGTTGTTCGTGCCGAACTCCTCGACGACCTGCACGATACTCTGGCGCACGCCCGTCAAAAGCGAGGCGATGACGATGACGACCGACACGCCGATGACGATGCCGAGCACGGTGAGGAAGCTGCGAAACTTGTGCGCCCGCAAAGAGTCGAACGCCATGCGGAAGATTTCGAGCGGTACGAACTTCGGTACTCTCAGCTTCATGTTTATTTCCTCGCCAGCGCGACGATGGGGTCGAGGCGCGAAGCCTTGAAGGCCGGATAGATGCCCGCGACCATCCCGATGCCGCCCGAGACGCCGACCGAGAGCAGGACGTAGACGAACGTCACCGTCATCGTCACGCCCGTCGTCGTCGAGATCGTCCACGCAAGCGCAATCGCCAGCAGCAGACCGAGGATGCCGCCGCACGTCGTCAGCACGGAGGACTCGATCATGAACTGGAGCAACATCTGCTTGCGCGTCGCGCCGAGCGCCTTGCGGAGTCCAATCTCGAACGTGCGCTCGGTGACCGAGACGAGCATGATGTTCATCACGACGATGCCGCCGACGACGAGCGAGATGAACGTGATGGGCACGACCACCGCCGCGATGCCGCCCGTCAAAGAGTCAACCGAGCCCGCAACGCTGTTCGTGTCCACGAGTCCGAAGTCGTCGTCCTCGTTGCCCTTGAGCTTGTGCTTGTTGCGAAGCGCGGTGCGTGCATCCTCGATGGCCGTCTGGAACGTAGCGCGCGAGGCGGCCTTGCCGTGAATCTGTATGCTCTGTCGTCCGCCGAAGATTTTGCGGTAAGCCGTCAGAGGCATGTACATCACCTTGTCGAACGACTGACCCAACATCGAGCCGCGCTTCTCTTCGACGCCGACGACCGTCATCGGCAGGCCGCGCACGCTGAGCGTCTTGCCCACAGGGTCTTGGCCGGGAAAGAACTTCTCTTTCACGTCGTCGCCGATGACGACCACCATCGCGGCGGTGTCGTACTCCTGCTGAAGAAAGAAGCGGCCGTCACCGATGGTCTTGTCCTCGACGGACACCATGTTGGGCGTGCAGCCCTGCACCTGTATGCCGAACAGCTCCTCGCCGTTCTGCTTGAGATCGGTCTGATTCTGGAGTTGCGCGCCGACTTCGGAGCAGGCGACGCAGTTATCCCTCACCCACTCGTAGTCTTCGAGTTCGAGCCGCTTGTTGCGGCGATTCATCTTCTCCCAGTCGTCTTCGGACAGTTCGCCCTGATGCGCCATGCGCGCCATCATGAAGTGGTTGACGCCGAGCACGGCCGTCACCTTCTCCATCACATATGTATTCAGCCCCGAGATGGCCGCGCCGACGACGACCACCGACGCCACGCCGATGATGATGCCGATCAGCGTCAGGAAGGCGCGCAGCTTGTGCGCGAGTATTGATTGGAGGGCGATGCGCGCGGCATCTGCGTAGAAGGTATAGATCGTTCTCATAAAAGCCCTCTCGGCTTGATGACAGGAGACTAAAGGCGTGCCCCGGCTCGGTCTCTAATACGCCGACGCCGCGCCGAATGTTTACACGAATTTGCCGCGCAGTCTTACAAACCCGGCGCGAGTTGAGCGGTCGGATGCGAGAGCTTCATCGAGGCGTTATCTCGAAGAGGTGATGGCCGTAAGCGGGCACGTCGAGGTAGAGGCCGGATGACAGGAGGCCGTCGCCGTCGCGCGTGTACTCGGCCTCGCTCAGAAGGTCTTTCAGAAGCCACGCGCGTCCCGCGAGCGCGGGCAAATCAAGCGGCAGGTAACACTGTGCGCGTTCATGTGAGAGGTTGACCGTGACAAGGCGAAAGTCATCTCCGAGCGTCCAGAAGCTCGCCACGAAATGCTCGTTGCCTGGGTTGCCGGCCCAAGCCTCGCGCGGCTCTATCTGCCGCCAATCGCCGTCGTGAAAAACCGCGTGCGAGAGAGCCGCGAGGAGCCGACGATAATGGGCCGAGACGACTTCGTCCGTCGGCTCCCGCGGTCGTCTTCCGAGATGCACGGAGAGTTTCGTGCGCCATCCTTCCAACTGCCCTTCGTGCAGCAGGCGGAGTCCGGGTAGTGTGAGCGCGAGCGTGGCAGCGGCCGGAGAGCGCGCCGGGCCGAAAGCCTCCTGCGCACGTCGCTCGTCGTGGTTCTCAATGAAGCGCACAAGGCGGCTTTTATAACTCAACTCAGCGCGCAGGTGAGCGCGCACGGCCGTCGCGTCGTCAGTGAGCAGGCGGTCGTAGAGCCGCTTGTCGTAAGCGAAGTCGAAGCCCTGCCGCTGCAACTCATACTCCATGTCCCAGTAGACCTCGGCCATCAAAAGGAAGTCGGGGTGCTCGGCCTTGACTCCGCCGACGGCTTCGGGCCAGAACTCCGTCCCCGGCGCATCGAACTCGCCGCCCCACGTGCGCAGAAAGATGTCGCGTGTAACGAGCATCGCCATGTCGCAGCGAACGCCGTCGCACTTCACGGCGATTGACAGCAACGCGTCGCTCATGGCACCGCGCGTCTCGGCGCGGCGATAGTCGAGCTGCACGGTGTCGGGCCAGCCATCGAAGTAAGGGTCGCGCCCGTATGCAAAGACACGCGCACCGTCGTCGTCCCCGGCGCGAAAGTAGTTTCGCGGCTCGCGCTCTAAACTCTCAGCATCGCCTTGCACCAGACGCTCCGGGTGCTCCTTCACCCACGGGTGATCTATCGCCATGTGGTTCGGGATGAAATCGAGAACCAGCCGCAAGCCCAACTCGCGCAGACGCGCGCGCAGCCGGGCGAGCCCTTCGTCGCCGCCGAGCGCGGGGTCTACGCGATACCCTCTGACCGCGTAGGGCGAGCCGACCACGTCCGCCTCGGTATAACAGGGCAGCGTGCGCCGGTACTCTTCGAGCAGTTCGGGATGCGTGCGTGAGATTTGGCGCGCGCCGGGGCTGCGCTCCCACACGCCCATCAGCCAGAGCGCGTCGAAGCGATACTCGGCCACCCTCTCCAACTCAGACTGCGGCACGTCGCCGAGCGTCAACGGCTTCCCATGCATCCGGCTCAGTTCGCTCAACCAGACCCACGCGTTGATTTCGTAAACAGTCGGGTACTTCGGCCATGAGTCCATTCGTTCACCTTTTCAACCTGAGCGCGGACATGACTTCGAGTCGGGACGAAAGCTCTTCGACGTTTATGCATCTTCGGCGAGGCGCAAGCCCGCGAAGGCGATGCGGAAGTGGCGGCGGAAGAAGTTGCGGAAGGAGGTGCGCAGCACCGTGGGGCGCGTGGCCCACGAGCCGCCTTTGAGGACGCGGTGGTCGCCATCGAACCAGACCTCGGAGTATTCGGGATAGGGGAAAGGCTCGAAGCCTCGGAAGGCGTCGAAGGCATCGGCCGTCCATTCCCACACGTTGCCCGTCATGTCGAGGCAGCCGTAAGCGGAAGCGCCCTCGGGGAAGGCTCCTACGGGGGTCGTGCCCCAGAAGTGTTGAGCGAAGTTGCAACGAACATCGTCCGGCTCATCATCGCCCCAAGCATAGCGGCGCTTCGCTGAACGCGCTTCGTCCCACGAGGCGGCCTTCTCCCACTCGGCCTCGGTCGGCAGGCGCTTGCCCGCGAAGACGGCATACGCCTCGGCTTCGTACCAACTAATGCCCGCGACCGGGTGATCGAGTCTGAGCGCGCACTCGTCGAACATGCGACGCTCGACCCATCCGCCCTTCGCGCCTTCGCGCCGCCAGTAGAGAGGGCACTGCCAGCTCTCCTTCTCGCGCCAACGCCAACCCTCCTCGCCCCAGCACTCGCGCCGCTCGTAGCCGCCCTCCTCGATGAAGCGCGCGTACTCGCCGTTCGTCACGGGCGCGCGCGCAATGCGGAAGTCAGGGACGAAGACCTCGCGCGCCGGTCGTTCGTTATCGTATGCGAACGAGTCCCACACCGCGCCCATCATGAAGCTGCCCGCGGGAACGGAAACCATTCCGCGCGCGTCCGTCGTAGATTCCTCGAACGCGCCGCGCGACGGTTCAACCGGCCGCGTCTTCTTTGAAGGGTCGAGCAATTGGAAGAGGTAGAGCAGCGTCTCCTGATGCTGCCACTCGTGTTCGAGTACGAGGTGAAAGAGATAGCCGCCGCGCGCGAGCGGGTCAACGGAGTCGAAGTCGTGACACGCGAGACACTCGTCCACGCCCGAGCGCACGCGGCGCAGGTAGTCTTCCATTTCGCGCCGCGATGGCAAGTCCTTCGACTCCTCGCGCGGCGTCCTGATAGGGTCGAAGACGCGCTCGTAAAGCTCGTCGGGCGCGGGACGGCCGCCGAGCTTTTGCACGAGCCAGTACGCCTCGAAGACGCCGATGTGCGCGAGGTGCCACATGAGGGGGCGATAGCCGAAGCCGGGGCTGCGACGCAGCTCGCGCTCCGTGGCGAGGTCGAAGAGATGCAGCGTCTCCTCACGCGCCTGCGCGAACATCGACGCAATCTGTTCAGCCTGTTCATTCATCGCTGGCTCGTTGATTAACGAAGCGGAAGCCGACCGCTGCGGAAGGATGAAGTGAAGACTGTATCTACTTCATCCCTCATCCTTCATCCTTCCGCAGCGGTCGGCTTCCGCCTCAATTATGGTTTATGATAACAAGCGTTTCTTAACGAGAACGAGAGGGCCCGACACATGCCTCATCCCGCAATCGAGCAGGGCGAGCGCCTGCTCATACACAGGCTGGACGGCGCGGAGGCGCGAGACGACTTCGCCGAGGATGTGCGGCGCGGCCTCTCGGCGCGGCCCAAATCTCTCCTGCCCAAATACTTCTACGACGCGCTCGGCTCGCAACTCTTCGACGCCATCTGCCTGCTCCCCGAATACTACCTGACGCGCGCTGAAAGCGAAATCTTCGCGCGCCACTCCAAAGAGATCGTCGAGGCGGCGCGCGGCAACGTACAATTGACGCTCATCGAACTGGGGTCGGGAAGCGCCTCGAAGACGCGCCGCATCATTGACGCACTGCTCGAACGTCAAGGGCGTCTCACATACGTCCCCGTCGACATCTCGACGGCGGCGCTCGAAGCGAGCGCGCGCGCTCTGCTCGGCGACTACGCGGGACTTCGCGTCGCGGCCTACGCCGCCGACTACGACGCGGCGCTCCCGCGCCTCGGCGCGGAGTTGGAAGACGGCGCACGCGCGCTCGTCCTCTTCCTCGGCTCCAACATCGGCAACTTCGACCGGGGCGAGGCGCGCGCTTTCCTCGGCCGGTTGCGTGGCGTGCTGCGCGCGGGCGACCGTGTGCTGCTCGGCGCTGACTTGAAGAAGGATGCGGCCACGCTCGAAGCCGCATACGACGACGCGCTCGGTGTCACCGCCGCCTTCAACCTCAACCTCCTCGCGCGCATCAACCGCGAGCTTAACGCGAACTTTCGTCTGCGAGACTTTCGCCACGTCGCGCTCTACAACGAAGCGGAGGGGCGCGTCGAGATGCATCTTGAAAGCACGCGTGAACAAAACGTTCGCATCGGCGCGCTCAACCTTGATCTGACCTTCGACGCGGGCGAGCGCATGCACACCGAGAACTCATACAAGTATTCGCTCGACGAGTTGACGGCGCTGGCCGCCGAGACGGGCTTCGAGCGCACGCACACTTGGCTCGATGCGGCCGAGCGTTTCAGCAGCAACCTCTTCGCCGCGAAGACAGGCGATGAGTGATGAGCGTTGAATGATGAATGATGAATATCGTGGTGTTGAGATATTCATCATTCATCATTCATCATTTAATGAGATGGCTCAACATCCAAACAGACTGAGCGGCGAAGGCTTTCCCCTTCTG
Source organism: Acidobacteriota bacterium (assembly GCA_032230645.1). Classification (GTDB taxonomy): domain Bacteria; phylum Acidobacteriota; class Blastocatellia; order Pyrinomonadales; family Pyrinomonadaceae; genus QHXN01. Next base: position 37,512 of record JAVXWN010000103.1, read on the forward strand.
ACCGACCCGGTGACGAACGCCTCGACGCCGCTCTTCGTCGAGAACCTTCTGCGCGGCGCGAAGCCGCGCGCCGAGTGGATGTGCGGGGCGGAGTTCGAACTGTTCGGCTACGACCGCGCACGCTCACTCGAACGCATACGTCCCGCGCAGGTGCAGAGCGTGCTCGCGGGCTTCGCGCCGTCGTCGCGCGACCTCGTTCACGAAGGCGGCACGCTGGTCGAAGCGGGCGACGGGCAGATGAATCGTCTGACGGTCGAGCCGGGCGGGCAGGTCGAGTTCTCGGGCGCGCCGCAACGTCGCCTCGCCGATGTCGAGCGCGAACTGCGACGTTACCTCGCGCGTCTGCGCGAAGTGGCCGACGCCAACCGTCTCGCCTTCCTTGCCGTCGGCTTCGACCCGTTGCGCACCATCGAGGAGCAGCGTTGGTTCCCGAAGATGCGCTATGAAGTGATGCGCCCATACCTCGCCTCGCGGGGCGCGCGCGCGTGGGACATGATGTGTCGCACGTGCTCGGTGCAATCGAATCTTGACTACGGCGGCGTCGAAGACCTCGCCGCGAAGTTCCTCGTCGGCAATCGCCTCGCGCCCATCGTCACGGCCATCTTCGCCAACTCGCCATTCGAGGGCGGTCGCCCATCAGGCTACAAGTCAACGCGCGCCGCCGCATGGCTCGACACCGACTCAGACCGCACGGGGCTCGCCGCGCCCGCGCTCAGCGACGACTTCGGCCCGGCCGACTACGTCGCCTACGCGCTCGACGTGCCGATGATCTTCGCGCAGCGCGGCGGCAGTTACATCGGCGCGGTGTCGGGGCTTCGCTTCCGTGAATTTCTTGAGCGCGGCAGCGCAGGGCTCGCGCCTGTCTTCGGCGACTGGGCCGACCACCTGACGACCATCTTCACCGACGCGCGGCTCAAGCAGCACATCGAGGTGCGCAGCGCCGACGCGAACGACCTTGAGACTTCGCTTGCCTTCAACGCGCTCTGGAAGGGTCTGTTCTATGACGAGTCCGCATTGGAAGATGCGCTGCGGCTCGCGCCGCGTCTGAAGGCGGCCGAGGCCGTGGCCCTTCGCGAGTGCGTGGCGCGCGAAGGGCTCGCCGCGCGACACGCGGGCGTTGACGTGCTGAGGCTTGCGCGCGAAGTGGTGACGCTTGCCGCCGACGGTTTGAAGCGTGTCGCGCCCGACGAGGCTGCTTACCTCGACGTACTTCAAGAGCGCGTTGTCGTTGAGGGCGTCTGCCCCGCCGACATCCTTCTGCGTAACTGGGAAGGCTCATGGCACGGCTCGATGGAGCGCGCCTTCGAGCACCTGCGCGTCGCCTGACGCTGTGACACCGAACGAACTTGAGTGAGACGCTGACGAAAAACGAAATGCCATCAGACGGCGACGTGGTCGTCCGCTTCCGCCGCGTCACTTACTCGGCGCGGGGGTCGGCCGCGCCCATCATTGACGCGCTCGACCTCGAAGTCCGACGCGGCGAGACGCTCGTGCTGCTCGGCGAGTCGGGCTGTGGGAAGACGACGACGCTGCGGCTCGTCAACCGTTTGCTTGAGCCGACCGAGGGCGAAGTCCTCGTCGAAGGCCGTGACACGCGCGCGTGGGACGCGACTCGTTTGAGACGCCGGACGGGCTACGTGATACAGGAGGCGGGACTGTTTCCACACTTCAACGTCGAGCGCAACGTCGGGCTCGTCCCCACGCTCGAAGGTTGGGACGAGGAGCGCGTGCGTGTGCGCGTGCGTGAACTACTGCAACTGGTCGGGCTCGACTTTGAGAGGTTCGCCGCGCGCTTCCCATCGGAGCTTTCAGGCGGGCAGCGCCAGCGCGTCGGCGTTGCGCGCGCTCTCGCCGCAGACCCGCCGCTGCTCCTGTTGGACGAGCCCTTCGGCGCGCTCGACCCGCTGACGCGCGCCGCGCTACAGCGCGAGTTCGCCGCGCTCCAAAAGCGACTTGCAAAGACGGTCGTTTTCGTCACGCATGACGTGCGCGAGGCGCTCCTGCTCGGCACACGCATCGCACTGATGAGCGCCGGGTGCATCTTGCTCCTCGACACGCCCGAGAGATTCTTACGCTCTGACGAGCCGCACGCGCGCGCCTACCGCGAGACCTTACAGCTACCCGACGAAGTGTTGTCCGCCGTATCGGATGATAGGCGCGGGGTCACAAGGGAGGATAAGGCATGAACGCGTTCGAGTTCATGCTGCGCAACTGGCGCGAGATTCTGGCGCTGACGGGCGAGCACCTTCTGCTCGTCGCCGTCTCGACGTTGATCGCCGTGGCTGTCGGCATCCCCGTGGGACTTCTGCTCACGCGGCGCGCGCGTTGGAAGCGGCCGGTACTCGCCGTGGCGAACGTGTTTCAGACCGTGCCGAGCCTCGCGCTCTTCGGCTTTCTCATCCCGCTTCCTTACGTCGGCGGCATCGGCGCGCGC
>JAVXWN010000126.1:0-10624 GCA_032230645.1 Acidobacteriota bacterium
GTGGCCCGTGCTTGTGACCTTCGAGCCCGCGCGCCACTCGGAGCTTGCGGTCTACTCGGGTCGCATTACGCTCGGCTTCGTCGTCGCGCTCTGCGGGCTCTTCATCGCAAGGCGTGATGATGCGCGCTTCCTGCGCGCGCTCTGCCTCGTCCTCGTTGCCGGTTGCCTCATGTGGAGCGCGGGCGGCATGGGCTACAGCCGCTATGGTCTCTATCTCGAACTGCTCTCCGGCGTGGTCGTCGCAGCGGTCGCCTCTGCGCTCTTGAAAGCAAGGCACATCATCTTCTCATTGAGGACGGCGACGGGCGCGCTCATCATCGTCGCGCTCTGCGCACAGGCGGCGCTCGCATGTCGCTACGCGCTCGGCTACGAATGGAGCATGCGCCCGACGGCTTTCGCGAGTTGGAGCACGTACCGTCACGAGGCGCGTTTCATCCTTCGCGACCGGCGGTTGCCGGACTTTATGACTGAAGATGCGCGCGCTCTCTTCTCCGGCGACTATGCGTGGTTCGAGAGCGGCAACAAATCAACCGGCGTCGAAGTGCTCATCGCACCCAACGTTCCCATCATCAACGTCAACCATCACGAGTATTTCGCCACGCGCACGGGGCGCGAGGATTTTGTCCGCGCCGTCGAAGCCGCGCCTTCTTCGATGCTCTCGCTCTGCCTGCCCGAAGACCTCGCGCAGGCCAAGCAGTTGATCCAGAGTCGCGGCCTTTCGGTTGGGCGCGTCGTGCCTTTGCAGGTTCCTTTCTTTTCGCAGCGGCGCGCGATAGGTATGATGCTCGTCGAGGTCTTACGTCCCGAGGGCGCGGAGTGGCGCGCGGCGCTCGAAGCTCTCTGGAAGTCGGCCGCGCTGCCCGACGACGATTACCGCGCCGAGATTACGACCGGGGCCGCGCCTGCTTCCATGCACGCGGGCGAGCGCACGGTCTTGCGCCTGCGCGCGCGCAACCTCGGCGGCGCGACTTGGCCCGCGCACGGTGATGCACACGGTATGTATCAGGTCAACGTCGGCGACCGCTGGCTCGACTCGTCGGGCGAGCGCGTCGTCAACGACCTCGACGGCCGCACGGCGCTCGCGGAAGACCTGCGCCCCGGCGCGGAGGTCACACTAGAGCTTCCCGTGACCGCGCCGCGCGTGCCCGGCGAGTACGTTCTGGAAATAGACATGATTCACGAGGGCGTGACCTTCTTCCACGAGAAGGGCTCGCGCACGCTGCGCATGAACGTGCGCGTCGAGCCGTGAAGTAAGAAGTGTTGAGTGATGAATATAATCTCGTAGCCATATTCATCAATAGAATTCAATGACGGAGAGGAACGATTGAGAATGACGACCGGAAAACTTTTCGCCGCCGCGCTGGCGTGCGCGCTGCTCGTGGCCGCCGGGTGCGGAGGCCGACGACAGCCCGCAGCCAACACGTCGGCCGCATCGCAGCCCGCCGCCAGCAAGACGCCGGGGCCGCTGCCCGACGCAGCCTTTAAGGCGCAGATTACTCTGCCCGAAGCGCCCGCCAAGCTTCGCGCCGGACAGAAGGAGACCGTGCAGGTTCACATCAAGAACGCGAGCGATATCTTCTGGTGGTCGCGCGGCGGCGAGACGAATGAACGCAACGACAACTGGTTCTACATCGCCGCGGGCAACCGCTGGCTGAAAGCCGACGGCTCGCTCGTCACCGACATGGACGGGCGCTTTGGCATTTCAAAAGACCTCAAGCCCGGCGAGGAGACCGAAATCCCATTGCTCGTCACCGCTCCCAAAGAGCCCGGCGAATACATCCTCGAAGTAGACCTTGTGCAGGAGCAGGTCGCTTGGTTCAGCGACAAGGGCTCGCCCACGGCGCGCGTGAAGATTACGGTGGTAAGATGATTGGTAAGTGTTAAGTAGTCAGTAGCCAGTAGGCTCCGCTTGGCGTGCGTTGACGCTGACACTCGGGCGATTAACTTAACGAAGGTTCTTCTACTGACTACTGTCTACTGTTTCATGAAACTCGCTTACTTCAGCCCCTTCGGCCCGCAGCGTTCGGGAATCGCCGACTATAGCGAGGAGCTTCTGCCGCATCTGGCGGCGGCGGGTGCGGACGTGACGCTCTTTGTCGAGGGCTTCCGGCCCGCGAGCCACGAGTTGGTCGAGCACTTCGAGGTGCGCGACTACCGGCGCAACCCGGCCGCGCTCTCTTCGCTCGACGAGTTCGAGGCCGTCGTCTATCACGTGGGCAACGACCACCGCTACCACGCGGGCATCTTCGATGCGATGCAGGCGCATGCGGGCATAGTCGTCTTTCACGACTTCGCGCTGCAAGACTTCTTCCTCGGGCTCGCACGCGAGCGCGGTGACATGCGGCTCTATCTCGACGAGGTGGCGGCGTGTCACGGCGAGGCCGCAAGGCGCGAAGCCGAAGAGGCGCTCACGCGCGGCGCGACGCCCGCCATGTTCGCGCGCCCGCTCGACTTCCCTCTCAACTGCCGTCTCGCGCGCGCAGCCGAAGGCATCATCGTTCACTCCGACTGGAGCCGCGAGCGATTCGAGCGAGCCGCGCCCGGTGTTCCCGCCCGTCGCATCAATCACCACATCACACACGGCGCTGCCGCGTCGGGACTGACGCACGAAGCTATTAACGGGCTGATGCGCAGGGCGCGCGACGACGAACGGGCTCCTGTGCGCATCGCTTCGTTCGGACTCATCACGCCGGACAAAGGGATAGAGCGTGCGCTGCGCGCGCTCGCCTCTTTGCGCGACCGTCACGACTTCCGCTACACGCTCGTCGGCGACCCGAACAGCTACTTCGACGTGCGCGCGCTCGTGCGCGAGTGCGGCCTTGAAGACCGGGTTGAAATTACGGGGCACGTCTCGCTCGCCGAGTTCGAGCGGCGCATCGCCGAGACCGACATCGCCTTGAACCTGCGCGAGCGCACCGTGGGCGAGACATCCGGGAGCCTCTGTCGCATCATGGCCGGGGGCGTCGCGGCGGTCGTCTCGCGCGTGGGCTGGTTCGGCGAGTTGCCCGACGACGCGGTCGTCAAGATCGAGCCGGGCGAACACGCGGACGCGATGCTCAGCGCCTACCTCGAACGTCTCGTTGAAGACGCAGGCTTGCGCGAACGTCTCGGCGCGAACGCACGACGCCACGTCGTAACTTCTCACGACATCCGACAAAGCGCCGCCGACTATCTCGACTTCATTCGCGAGGTCGTCGCCGCGCGCCCGCGCCGCCGCCTGCTCGCCGGTCTCTCTTCGGAACTCTCGCTGCTCGGCGTCGAGCCCGACCGCGATGAGCAACTTGTGCGCGATGTGGCGTCGGAGTTCGCCGCGCTCGCGCCCGCGAGCCTCTTCGCCCCCGCGACGGCCCAAGCGCCGCGCACGCGGCTTCAGTCGAACTCGAACGGGCATGAAGCGAGCACGAACGCGCGAACGCACGCCGCGTCGAATGGGCGCGGGCGCAAGCTCGAAGGCGTAGACTATAAGCGTGCAGCCGTCGAGTACCCGCGCAGGATTACCGAGGAGCGGCTGCATCACCTGCGCACCAAGCCCTTCTACAACCTCGCGCACAAGCCTGAGAAATACGCGGGCGATGGTATTGATGCTGATACCTTTCGCCACTTCTGCGACTTCGCCAACGTGGCTGCGGCGCTCGCGCTCCCGCCCGACCAGCGCATCCTCGACGTGGGCTGCGGCTCGGGCTGGCTCAGCGAATACTTCGCGCGCCTCGGCTACGACGTGACCGGCATTGACATCAGCCCCGACCTCATCGACATCGCGCGCGAGCGCATCGAGCGCGTGCCCTACGGCGCTGACCACGAGACGCCGCTCCGCTGCCGCTTCCTCATCCACGACATCGAGAGCGCGCCGCTCGCCGACGAGTTCGACGCCGTCATCTGTTATGACTCGCTGCATCACTTCGAGGACGAACGCGCCGTGCTCCGAAGTCTCGCGGCGATGACCCGAACGGGCGGCGCGCTCTTTATCCTCGAAGGCGACCGCCCCGCCGAGGGCTCCGAGCCCGAAGGTGAGCTGCTCGAAGTGATGCGCGCCTACGGGACGCTCGAATCGCCCTTCGGCCGCGAATACCTGCGCGCGCTCCTCGACGAGTTCGGCTTCGCTGTTGTCGGCGACTACGTGAGCGTCAACGGCCTCTTCGACCGTGGCTCGCTCGAAGCGGGGCGACTACGCGTCGAGCCGCCCGAGGTAAATTATCTGCTCTGCAAGAAGGTCACGGCCGCGCCGGGGCGTCCCGCCTCTTCGATGCCCGACAGTCGCAAGCCCTCTCGTCCCGCCGCGCGCATGACCTTCCCCGAAGGCTGGCCGCGCGAGGTCGAGCGAGGGTCAACGACGAAGGCAACGCTCGTCGTCGAGAACACAGGGGACACGCTCTGGCTTGTGGGCGCGGCCGAGAGCGCGGGCTCTTGCATGCTCGGCGTCCGCCTCTTCGACGAGGCGGGAGCGCTCGTCGCGGAGCGACACGGCACGCCGCCGCTGCCGCGCGCGCTTGCGCCCGGCGAATCGGCCACGGTCAGGTTCGAGTTGAAGGCTCCGCACGCAACGGGACTCTACACGCTTAAGCTCGACTTGGTGGCGCAGCATGTCTGCTGGTTCGAGCAGCGAGGCTCGACTCCGCTCTCGATTCAGTTTCGAGTTCTATAATTTTGACTTCGCACGGGCGCGACCAAAGAACATGTACTTGAGATGAGCGAGACACTGACGCGAGAGGAAACAGAGGCGCGCGTGGAGAGGCTCGGGCCTTGGTTCCATTGCATAGACCTCGGCGGCGGCCTGATGACGAAGACCGAGAGCGCCATCGGCGAGCCGGTCGAGCATCCGCGCCCGACGTGGGAGAAGGTCAGGCCGTGTCTGCCCGATGAGTTGGCGGGCCGCAGCGTCCTCGACGTGGGCTGCAACGCGGGCTTCTACGCAATCGAGTTGAAGCGGCGCGGGGCGGGGCGCGTCCTCGGCGTTGATTCGCAGCGCAACCTCGTCAGGCAGGCCGTCTTCGTGCGCGACGTGCTCGGGCTCGACATCGAATACCAGAGGATGTCTGTCTACGACCTCGACCCGCGCGCTTTGGGGCAGTTCGATGTGACGCTCGCGCTCGGGCTCGTCTATCACTGCAAGCATCTCGTGCTCGCGCTCGAACGACTCTTCGCCGTCACGCGCGAGTTGCTCATCCTTGAGACGGCCATCTACCCGCCCGAGCATTCGCCCGGCTCGTTCACATACGAGGTCGGCGGCTTGCGGCCTCTGCTCCACCCGCTCGCATACGTCGAGAATCCGGGTGAGGCGAAGGAGGCAATCTACAACTGGTTCCTGCCGGGCGTCGAGGCGCTGCGTGCGCTGCTCAGAAACGTCGGATTTGACGAGGTTGAGGTCTTCCCCGCGACGCAGGACGACCGCACCATCCTCGCCTGCCGCAAACGCGAGCCGTACCCGGACAGTCGCTCGATTGCATACCTTGCTGCTTCGCTCGCCATCGAAGAGGGCGCATCACGCTGCGGCGCGGGCGAGGTCTTGACGTTCCGCGTGCGCGCGGAGAACACGGGGCTCGCGCGCTGGCTCCGCGAGGGCGAGGCGGAGACCGACAGGGGCGCTGTTCATCTCGTCGCGCACATCTTCGGCGCGGAGGGCGAGGAGCCGCTCTCCTGGTATCACGCGGGAGCTTACCTGCCCACGGACGTTGCGCCCGGCGAGTCGGTCACAATCGAGATCGCCATGCGCGCACCCACTGCGCCCGGCGGCTACAGGCTCGAATTCGATATGGTCTCTGAGCATCTCGCATGGTTTGAAGACCTCGGCTCGGCCGTGGTCAGCCATGCGCTGACGGTCGAGCAACAGGACATTGAAGCGCCGTGAAAAACTTTGGGAGCGGTCGAAATACTGTCAACTTTTCGGCCGCGCGGGGCGTCAAAAGCAACGTGCGGGTGCAGCCACGTCGTCTCGCGCCGAAGCAATTAAATCTTCCCGTTTGTTGAAGTTGACAAAGGTCAGGGGGGTGTCTAAACTTCCTTTGGTCGTGGCGGGAGAGCCCCGCTCCCGTCGAGTGTTTTGAGCGATGCCGCGCCGGGTCGGCGGTTCGCGTCAGCAACTCACCGCAGCTTTCCGAAATCTTGGAGCAAGCAGATGCGTAAGTTTATCGCAGCCATCTTCGCCGTGGCCCTCGCGGCCTCCGCCGCGCTCGCACAGAGTCAGCAGGCACCGACGCTTCGCATCGTCTCGGAGGACGGCAACCGCCTGCCCTCCGAGTTGATGTACGGCAACACGAAGGTCAAGCCGCTGCGCCTGCGCCCCGGCACCAACGTGCCGATCACGATTGACGACTCGGACTTCTTCGTCCAGCAGCACTACGTTGACTTCCTCTCGCGCTTCCCCGACCAGTCGGGCTTCGTCTTCTGGCAGAACGACATCAACCAGTGCGGCACGAACGTGGGCTGCATCGAAGCGCACCGCATCAACGTCAGCGCGGCCTTCTTCCTTTCGATTGAGTTCAAGGAGACGGGCTACTTCGTCTACAAGACCTACAAGGCGGCCTTCGGCGACCTCGCGGGCAAGCCCGTGCCCGTGCGCCGCGAGAACTTCATGCCCGACACGCGCTCGATTTCAAACGGCGTGATTGTCAACGTCGGCAACTGGCAGCAGCAGCTTGATGACAACAAGAACGCTTTCGAGCTTTCGTTCGTCGGGCGCGGCGACTTCCAGACGGCCTATCCTTCGACGATGACGGCCGACGAGTTCGTCTCCAAGCTCGACACGAACGCGGGCGGCGTGCTCTCGTCCGCGGAGAAGGCGAACCTCGTCACGTCGCTCGGGGCGACTCCCGCCGATGCGTCGAAGCGCGCGGCCGTGCTGCGTGCAGTGGCCGAGAACGCGAACCTGCACCAGCGCGAGTTCAACAAGGCGTTCGTGCTGATGCAATACTTCGGCTACCTAAAGCGTAACCCGGACGACCTGCCGGACGCGGACTACACGGGCTATAGCTTCTGGCTCTCGAAGCTCAACCAGTTCAACGGCAACTTCGCGCAGGCCGAGATGGTCAAGGCGTTCATCAACTCGACCGAGTACCGCACGCGCTTCTAAAGCGTCGGCCGCATCAAAGAAAGTGAAGGGCGCTCAGGTGTAGAGCGCCCTCTTCTTTTTGAGCGGACTCGTCAATTCATACTTGTGTATAGTTCAAGTGTGACCGGGTAAGCCCACGACTACTCGCCCTCTCGCACGGCGACGATTGTATGTCGCTCCTCCCAGCGACCCGCGTAGTCGTAGTAGTACTGCCCCGTCGTTATCCTCTCGATGCGAAAGCCAAGCATACGAAAGACCTCGCGGTAGACGCCCGCCGAGTAAGTCCACCACGTGTAGTCATAATCGGGATTGCTCGCCAGCGGCTCGAAGCGCGCGATGCGCTCCTCGGTCTGGAGCAGCGGCGTGACGACGACCAACGTCTCCTTCGTCACGCGCGCGATTGAGCTGAGCGCCGTCACCTGATCGCTCAGGTGTTCGAGCACTGACCCGACGATGACAACATCGAAGAGACCAAGCGCGGGCGGCACGTCGTAGACGCTGCCGTAGAAGACTTCGGCGTGCGAGCCGAGCAGCCTGTGGCAGAGCCAGTAGGCGTCCTTCCAACGCTCCATCTCCGCGCCGTACAGTTCGGCCCAACGCTCGTGGTCTTGATAGTAAAGCTTGTCTTTGAACGGAAGCAGCGTCTGCTGCCGCACGTCGCTCATGTCGAATGAGACGACGCGCTCCGCACCGCGCCGCTCCGCCTCGAAGCTGAGAAAGCCGGTCGCCGTCCCCACGTCGAGCACGCTCTTGCCCGCCACTTCAACGCCGCCGATGTACTCCTCGAACTTATCGCGCAAGTCCCACTGCCCGTGAACCACGCCGAGGCCGGGCAGCTCCACCGTGTGATAGAAGAAGCACCCTTCGGGCGACTCGACGCGGCGCGGCGCGACGAACTCGATTGGCTGACTCATACACTCACCTCGTCACTTCCCACGTCACTTCCCACGTCACTTTAATGCCTCGTCCGACGCAGGCGCGCGGCCAGCCGCAGCATTCGCCCTTCGGGCAAAAGCCTGCGCCACCAGAGGAGGAGTGCGGCGGCCGTGAGCAGCGAGATGAGAAGGCCGACGAGCACCGACTTCGGTCGATAGACGAAGCTTACCTCATGCTCGCCCGCCGGGACGTTGACACCACGCAGCCCGTAATCAACCCTCAGCACGCCGACCGAACGCCCATCGAGGTACGCGCGCCAGCCCGGATAATGGTTCTCGCTCAGAACGAGTATCGAGGGCGCATCGGCGTTCGTCCGCACGTCAACGCGGTTCGGCTCGTACCTCGTCACCTCCGCGCGCCCGCTCGCGCCCGAGCCCGGTGCGAGCACCGCCGCAGGTTCGGATTCGACGAGCGCCGTGTGCAGCGGCTCCCACCTTGAGCCTTCGGGCAGACGCCCTTTGCGTATAACTTCAAGCGTCGCATCTTCGCCGAGCACGCGCGCCTCGTTTGCAAGCCACACGCGCGGCAACGCACGTGCGTTCTCGTAGATGTCGGCCTGCGCGGTCTGCCCTAGCAGATGCCAGCGCGCGTCGCCCGCTCCACCTTTCTCAATATCCTCACCGCTTGCTTTCAAGTTAGTTGAATCGGGCTGCGCCTTCGGTGCGGAAGGAGTGGCCGCAGCTTTGGGTGCGGGAGTAGCTGCGGCTTTGGGAGTCGTAGCGACCTCCACGCGCTCAGACCTTTCGACGCTCACCCACTCACGACGCAAGGGGTACGCGTGCCCCTCGGCGGTATCCACGAGAGAGACGCGGAAGACGCCGAGCAGAAGGTCGGGCCACTTCGACGAAGCTTCGGCCGCTATCTCGCCACCCGTGACGGCGACGCGCTCAGGCAGTGCGAACGAAGTGACGTAAGTGTGCCCCTCGTAGCTGCCCGAGGCGTCCGCGACCGCGTAGCTCGTCGCAATGCCTGCGCGCCTGTGACGAATGCGCGCACGGATGTCGGCGCGGTCGTGCGCCCACTCCGACGTGTCCGCGCCCGCGCGCAACGCGAACTCGAAGACGCGGCCATCCTCAACGCGCAGGCGCACGCGCCCGACAATTGCACCGTCCGGCACATCCTCAGACCAAGAAAGGTTAGTCACGAGCGCGATGCGGTCGGCCGCTGTAGGCGCGAGCGTGAACCGCAAGCTCTTGCCCACGCCGATGTTCGGCAAGCCCAAGTCACTCGCCGCGAACATAAACCCACCGTACTCCTGCGTCGCTGCGGGGAAGTCCTGCGCGGGCGTCGGCGTGGATGAAGGCTCAGGCGTCGGCACGGCCGCTTCCTTCATCTTCGCGGCGTCGGTTATTCCGCCGCCAGTGTTAGTAGTACCAGTCACGGCGACCTTCGCGCCGCTGCCCTTCGTGTGCATCGAGAGGAGGTAACGAACGCCCAGCAGGTCTATCTCGCGACTCTCGCCGCGCAAGCTGGCATCGGGGTTGGTCAACTCGCCCCAGACCTTCATCTCGCCCGCGAGACGGCTGTAGCGCGCAAGCCCGAAGCCGTCGTAACCGGCGGCGTTATGTATGTCGCTCATCATGTACACGTCGGGCTGCGTCCACAGCGTCCACTCGGTCGAGTGCGACACCGAAGGTGGCACGGGCGCAACCGCAGGGTCGAATGCGTGCGGCGCGGTCAGGATTCTGTAAGATGACGGGTCAACCGCGCCGTGCGCGTGCAGGAGCTTGACCGTTTCGGGCTCGCGCCAAAGCTCCTCGTCCGACTTCGGGCTCGACAAACGCCACCCGCTCGACTGTCCCCACAACGCGAGGTCACACGCAAGCACGGCGACGAGCATCACGCTCGCGCCGCGACCGCGCCGTGCGAAAGCCCACAATGCCCACGCGCTTGCGCACGCGACGATGACGGGCACGAACAGCTCCGGCGCGCGCAAGACACCGACCGGCGCTTCGCGCGCAAGCTTGAACGCGCCGGGCCGCCCCAGCGTCACAACTATGCACGTCAGCACCATGATGAACACGCCCACTATCAACGCGCGCCGCACCGCACGGCTCTGCATGCGTGATGCCGAGAGCGCCGTCAGCCCGCGCCCTGCCAACACCGCGAGCGCGAACTGCGTCTCCATCAAATGCCGCGCGGGCACGCGGAAGAGATTAAGAATGGGGACGTGATAGATGAGCTTGTAGAAACGGAGCGGCGCATAGCGACCGAGCGCGAGCGTCAAACAGGCGAGCGCGGCTACGGCCCAGAACTTCGTCCGCGAGTCCCTCTTGAAGACGACCGCGCAGGCCGCGAGCATCAGCCCGAGCGCGCCGACGTAACCCGCCATCTCGCCGTAGTACGGCGGGCCGACGTAGGGCGCGCGGAACAACGCGCCGTCGCCGCCGCCCGCGACGTATGGCGCGATGAAAGTTTCAATCATGCGCGGCGTCATCGAGAACGAAGTGAAGAAGTCGTAGGTAGCGTCGGCGCGCGGGCTGTTGCGCAGTAACTCGAAGGTCGGTAGGATTTGCACGGCGGCGAGCATCACACCGGCCGCGAGAAAAGCGAGAGACCAGAGGTAACGCGCGCGCGACTCCTTCTCGGAGTACGCGGACGCGACTGCGTAGGCCGAGGCGAGCAGGAGCGAGTAGGCGAGCG
>JAVXWN010000145.1:0-42498 GCA_032230645.1 Acidobacteriota bacterium
GTAGGTGACGGGATTGCCGTCTCCGATGTTCAACTCGTAGGTCGCGCCGTAGGCGGCGGTGACGTTCTGAAGCGTCTCGCGCATCATGGCGATGGAGCGTTCGCGCACCTGTTCGTTGAAGGTGCGCATGGTGCCGGTCATCTTCACCTCGCCCGCGATGACGTTGAAGCGGTCGCCACCCTGAATCGTCCCGACCGTGATGACGAGCGGTTCGAGCGGGTCTATGCGACGGCTCCGAATGTTCTGGAGCGCGAGCACGCACTGCGAGGCGACGACCACTGCGTCCACGCCCAACTGCGGCTGCGCGCCGTGCGAAGTCTTGCCGTGAATCGTAATTGAGAAGGTGTCGGACGAAGCCATCGCGGGCCCGACTTGATAGCCGATTTGACCGACCTGTAGGTTCGGCTCGGTGTGCAGGCCGAAGATGACCTGCGGCCGTGGATTATCGAGCGCGCCCTCCTTAATCATGAACTTCGCGCCGCCCTCTTCGCCCACGGGCGCGCCCTCCTCGGCGGGCTGAAAGATAAACTTGACGGTGCCGTGAACGTCGTCCTTCATCTTCGAGAGGATTTCCGCGACGCCCAACTCAATAGTCGTGTGAACGTCGTGGCCGCAGGCGTGTTTGACGCCCGGCGTCTGCGACTTGTAAGGCACATCGTTCACTTCCTGAATCGGCAGCGCGTCCATGTCGGCGCGCACGGCGACGACGGGGCCGGGCTTCGCGCCGACTAAGAGCGCCGTCACGCCGTACTTGCCCACGCCCGTCTTCACGTCGGTGAGTCCAAGCGCGCGCAGCCGCTCGGCGACGACGCGCGACGTGCGCTCCTCGCGGTTCGACAATTCGGGGTGCATGTGAAAGTCGCGCCGCTGCGCGACGAGTTGCCCGCGCATAGACTCGGCCGCCGCCGCTACTCTCTGTTCACGCGCGCTCGCATCGGCAGTCAATGCGGCATTCACCGAAGCGTGACCGCACGGCACGAGCGCAAAGGAGCCGAGCATGATGGCCGCGATAAAGCAGGAGATGAACAGTCTCACGTTGATTCTCCGATGGTTATTTATCTGAATTTCAGTCCGCGTACTCGCGCTGTGTGCGGCGGTAGAGCGGAAGGCCGAACCAGAGTTCCCAGAAGATAGCGAGGATAACTAACCCCGAGACGACCGAGACGAGTTGCGAGTCAGTCACCTTCTGCACGACTACGTAAACATCGCCCGCGAGCCCGAGCGCGAGCGGGACGAGCGCGGCCACAAGCAGCTTTGAGGCGAAGCGGTGAAAGTGCGCGGTCTCTTCACCGCGCTCGACGATGCGGTGATATGCGGCCGGGGTCATCAGCAGCACGATGACGAGCGCGTTTAAGCCGAGGCATGCGAGATGCACGTACTTTGACGACGACGGCAGCTTGTCGAAACCCTCGGTGAGGATGACGATGAACTGAAAGCCTAAGAGTGCCTGCGAGCCCGGCAGCACGACGCGACACTCGGTCAGCACGTGCTTGATCTTGTCGGTCAGCTTCCTCTTCTCGTCCTGCGCCTTGTCCTTCTCTTCGTCCTTCTCTTCGCCCATCTCGCGCTCCTCTTCTTTCAATGCCGCTTCGATCTCGTCCGCTCGCTCGCGCCGCATGTAAAATTCGAGCCCGTACCAGAACGACGCCGCGACCAGTGTGCCCGCAAGCCCCGCCACCACGCCCGCCTTCCAGCCGATGATCTTCTGCGTCGCCACGTACAGGTCTATCCCTAACCCCACTGAGAAGGGCAACAGCGCCCAACTCATCAGCTTCGACGTGTAGCGGTGAATCTCCTGCGTGTCCTCGCCGCGCTCGACGAGGCGATGATAGGACGACGGCGAGATGATGAGCCCGATGGCGACGAGCAACAGCCCGAGCCCCGCCAGCTTGAGTATCTGCGACGTGAGCGGGAGCGAGTCGAACCCCTTCTCGAAGATCGAACGGAACTGAAACCCGACGAGCACCTGCGCGCCGAGCACGAGCATGCGCGCCTCGTTGAGCGCGTTCTCAACCTTATCCTTGATCTTTGCCATCGGTCTCCGACCACCCCTTTGAAGATGCGTCGAGCGTTTCGCTGTAGGCGCGCGTAAGCTCGCGCTTCAGAACCTTTCCCGTCGGCCCCTTCGGGAGCACCGCGACGACGTGCACCCTCTTCGGGCACTTGAAGTCAGCAAGGTGCTCGCGGCAGTGGGCGATGATGTCGTCTTCATGGGCCGCGCGTCCCTCTTTGAGCACGACGAAGGCCGCGACCTCTTCGCCGTACAACTCATCGGGCACACCGATGGCCGCGGCCTCGGCGACCGCCGGGTGGCGATAGAGGAGTTCATCTATCTCACGCGGGTAGATGTTCTCGCCGCCTCGGATAATCATGTCGGACTTGCGGTCTATGATGTGAAAGAAGCCTTTCGCATCGCGCAATCCCACGTCGCCCGTGTGAAACCAGCCGCCGCGAAAGGCGCGCTCGGTCGCCTCCGGGTTACGGAAGTAACCCTTGAAGACGTTCTCGCCGCGCATGACAATCTCGCCTGCCTCGCCGTCGGGTAACTCGTTGTCCTCTTCGTCCACGACGCGCATCTCGTTACCGATGCTCATCCCGCAGGAGCCGGGCCGCCGTCGCCCGTCAGGCGGGTTGAAGGTCGAGCGACAGGTTGATTCGGAAAGCCCGTAGCCCTCGATGACAAGGCAATTGAAAGTCTCCTCGAAGCGACGCAGCACCTCGGCAGGCACGGGCGCTGAACCGCACATCGCGAAGCGAAGCGTTTCGGTGCTCAACCCTTCGGGCACGCCTTCCGGGTAGTTGGCGAGCAGCATCGAGAGCATCGTCGCGACCGAGCCAAAGGAGGTGATGCCGTACTCACCCACTATCCGCCAGAAGCGCGAGGCCGAGAAGCGCGGGCTCACCACCGTCGAGCCGCCCGCGTAGAGCGCGCTCATCGTCGTCACCGAAACCGCGTTCATGTGAAAGAGCGGCATGACGGTGAGCAGTCTTTCGTCTTCATTGAAGCCGAGCCACTCCGTAATCTGTCGCGCGTTGGCGAGCAGGTTGCCGTGCGTCAGCAGACAGCCCTTCGGCTTCCCCGTCGTCCCCGAAGTGTAGATGATGATGGCGTCGTCTTCTATACCAAGCCGCGTTGCACCCCACGCGCCCGGCTCGCCCGCCTGCCCTTCGGTCGCCGCACGTTCGTCGTCGAAGACAAGGCAAGTGCGGAGCGTCTTCACCTCATCACGAAACTCTGCGACCTGTTCGGCGAACTGCGAGTTGTAGAGCAAGAGCTTCGCCTCGGAGTTGCCGACGACGTAGGCCATCTCCTCCGGCTTGAGCAGAGAGTTGACGGGCCCCGCGAGCGCGCCGAGCTTGAAGCAGGCGAAGTATGCGATGACATACTCGGCGCTGTTCGGGAGCAGCAGGCTGACCACGTCGCCCCGAGCGACGCCGTGCGCGGCGAGCAGGTTCGCCGCGCGATTGACGGCCGCATCAAGCTCTCGAAAGGTGAAGCGTCGCCCGTCCGCCTCCGAAAAGAGAAAGAGCTTTTCGGGCGTGGCGGTGGCGCGCGCCTCAAGCAGTTCGCGAAGGCTTTTCATCAATCCCGGCGGTTTCACTTTACTGTTCGCCCGTCCATGCCATGTGCTATATTTTCCCCCGCTTTGAAGGGCCACTGACCTTTGCTTGCAGGCTTCGACGCGCCACAAGCTTATCGGATACGCTCCCTTTTTCTCAACAGCTCTGACCGTAGCGGTCAACTCGCAACATCCGTGACGAGCGGCGAGATGATTGGTTCCGGTTTCAATCAGACTAAGGTCGGCGTGCGCTTCGACATCAACTCGCGAGAGGAGAATATAACAACATGGGTCGCATTATCGCTTTCGTCTACGGGGTGGTCAGCTACCTGATATTCTTCCTGACGTTTTTGTACGCGATAGGGTTTGTCGGAAACATCATCGTGCCCAGAACGATTGACCACGGCGGCGTCGAGTCTCCCTTTGTGACGGCGCTGCTGATTAACGCTTTGCTGCTCGGCGTCTTTGCCGTCCAGCACAGTCTGATGGCCCGCCCTGCTTTCAAAGAATGGTGGACGAAGTTCGTGCCCAAGCCCGTCGAGCGCAGCACCTACGTCCTGTTGTCGAGCCTCGCGCTCGTGCTTCTATTCTGGCAGTGGCGGCCGATGACGGCAGTGGTATGGAGCGTCGAGAACGCGTTTGGCCGCGCCGTACTGCTCACGCTGTTCGCGGCGGGCTGGCTGCTCGTGCTTCTCTCGACGTTCGTCATCAGCCACTTCGACCTGTTCGGGCTGCGACAGGTTAACCATTACCGGCGCGGCAGCGAGTATACGCCTGTCGAGTTCAAGGTGTCCGTCTTCTATCGCGTAGTGCGGCACCCGCTCCTGCTCGGCTTCGTCATCGCCTTCTGGGCCACGCCCCGGATGACGCTCGGCCATCTCGTCTTCGCCGTCGCCACGACCCTCTACATGCTCATCGCGATACAGCTTGAGGAGCGCGACCTCGCAAGCGCCCACGGCGAGCCATACATTGCTTATAAACGACAGGTGCCGATGCTCATCCCTCTGCCACGCGGGAAGGCCACGGCCGAGCCGGTTCAAGAAAAGTCCGTCATCTAAGACGCGACTCGGAAACAGTGTCGTGCGGCACTGTTTCCGAGTCGCATGCGAACAAGGCCGAATCGAGTAATGGAAACTTATCGCAACTACATCAATGGGAAGTGGGCCGAGTCGGTCTCTTCCAACACGACTGAGAACGTCAACCCCGCGAACACCGAAGACATCGTCGGCACGGTGCGACTCTCCACGCGCGAAGAGGCGCGTGGAGCAGTCGAGGCGGCGGCCGAAGCTTTCCGCGAATGGCGCTCGACGCCCGCCCCCGCGCGCGGGCGCATCGTCTCGCGCGCCGCGCGATTGATGGAGCAGGAGAAGGAGAACATCGCCGCGCTCTTGACGCGCGAGGAGGGCAAGACCGTGTCGGAGGCTCGCGGCGAATTGCAGCGCGCCATCAACGTCGCCGAGTTCTGCGCGGGCGAGTCGCGGCGCATGAACGGCGAGACAATCCCTTCGGAGCTTCCCTCGAACTTCGCCTACACGATCAAGCAGCCGCACGGCGTCGTCGCCGTCGTCACGCCGTGGAACTTCCCCGTCGCCATCCCCGTGTGGAAGCTCGCGCCCGCACTCGTCGCGGGCAACACGGTCGTCTTCAAGCCCGCGACCAACACGCCCGCGACGGCCGTTCGCATCGTCGAGCTTTTCGCCGAAGCGGGACTCCCGCCCGGAGTCTTGAATCTCATCCTCGGCTCGGGCTCCGAGGCCGGTGACGAGATTGTCAGTCATCGCGCCGTGCGCGCTATCTCCTTTACCGGCTCGAACGGCGTCGGCGTCCGTCTCTACGAACAGGCGGCGCGGCGCGGCGTGCGCGTGCAGTGCGAGATGGGCGGCAAGAATCCTGTCGTCATACTCGAAGACGCAGACCTCTCGCTCGCCGTCGAGTCAACGGCGCAGGGCGCTTTCGGTTCGACGGGGCAGCGTTGCACGGCAACGAGCCGCGCCGTTGTCGTCGAGAGCGTCGCCGACGAGTTCGTCTCGCGCATCGTCGAGCGCGCCAACGCGTTTCGCCTCGGCGACGGCATGGCCGCTGAGACCGAGATCGGCCCCATCGTTGACGCGAGCCAGTTCAAGTCCGTTCTCTCCTACATGGACATCGGGCGCGAGGACGGCGCGGAGCTTGTTTGCGGTGGCGGCCCGGCCGACGGCGCGGGGTTGCGCAAAGGTTACTTCATCAAGCCGACTATCTTCGACCGCGTCACGCCCGACATGCGCATCGCGCGCGAAGAGGTCTTCGGCCCTGTCCTCTCGGTGCTGAGAGTGAAGGACTTCGAGGAGGCGTTGCAGGTCGCCAACGATAGCGAGTACGGTCTCTCATCTTCAATCTTCACGAACGACGCCGCGCGCGTCTTTCGCTTCGTAGACGAGATCGAGACCGGCATGACGCACATCAACTCGCCGACCACGGGCGGCGAGGCGCACGTCCCCTTCGGCGGTATCAAGTCAACGGGCGTCGGAGCATTCGAGCAGGGCTCGACCGCGCTCGACTTCTACACCGAGTTGAAGGTCGTCTACGTTGACTACACCGGCCGCAAGCGCGAAGGCAACCTGTACTAGCGACGCGCCGACCGAACACCGATGAGCAACGTCAACGTCAACGTCGTCTGCCCCGCCTGTCAGACCGTGAATCCGAACGCGGAAGTCAGCACGAAGTGCGCCGCGTGCGGCGAGCCTCTGGCCGAGGCCGTGCTCCAGCACAGCCTCGACGAGTTGAAGCGAGCGGGCGAGCGCATGTCGGAGATCAACGCGCCCTCCTTCAAGTCGTTCAACGGCTTCGGCACGACGCTTCTGGACTACCGCGAGCTTCAAGACGGCACGTGGCAGGCGACGCGCTGGGTGATTGCCCTCGGGTTGCCGCTCGTGCCGCTTGCCTCTTATGTTATCCGGCCCAAGCGGCAGGAGAACAGCTACGGCCGGATGAGCGCCTATTTCCAGATACTCGGTCGCGCGCCGCTCTCGCCCGCGAGGGTCGTGCGCGTCTACGCGCTCATGCTCGTCGGGCTCGCGCCCATCGTGCTGGGCTCGCTCAATTCATCATGGGTCAACCGAACGCTCGGCGGCCCACTCGCCGCGCTGGCGATGTTCGCTTCAATCGCGTGGGCCGTCTACGTCATCTTCTTTCGCATCAAGAACGACTCCAAAGCCTACAAGTCAGGCGTCAGCGCCGAAGCCGCTTGAAGCGATTCCGAGTCAATCATCTTTCGCGCCGTCAACGGAGAACAGAACATGAGCACCGCCGAACCACAACTGAACGCGACCGAGACCGAGCCCACGGGCTCCGAGATTATCGAGAAGCACAAGCAGTTTCTCTTCCCCGCCGTCGCGATGTACTACAAAGAGCCCGTCGCGCTCGTCCGCGGCGAGGGCGCATACGTGTGGGATGACAAGGGCAATCGTTACCTCGACTGCTTCGGCGGCGTGCTCACCGTGAGCGTCGGCCACTGTCACCCGAAAGTGACCGACGCCGTAGTCGAGCAGGCGCGCACCATCCAGCACACCTCAACGCTCTACGCCAACAAGCCGCAGTCCGACCTCGCCGAGAAGCTCTACCAGATCACGCCCGGCCGTCTTCAAAAATCCTTCTTCACCAACAGCGGCACGGAGGCCGACGACACCGCCATCCACGCCGCGAAGACCGCGACCGGCCGCCACGAGATAGTCGTCCTGCGCCACAGCTACTCGGGTCGCTCGGCCACGGCTCTGTCGGCCACGGGGCATTCGACGTGGCGGCCTCTGCCGCCGCAGGTCGCAGGGATTGTTCACGCGCGCGCCCCCTACTGCTATCGCTGTCCCTTCAAGCTCTCTCCCGAGAGTTGCGGTCTGGAATGCGCCGAGGACATCGAAGAGTTGATTATGACCACGACGACGGGCGAGATCGCGGCCTTCATGGCCGAGCCTATCCTCGGCGTCGGCGGTTTCATCGTTCCCCCGCCCGGCTACTTCGAGCGCGCGGTCGAGATCACGCGCAAGCACGGCGGCCTCTTCATCGCCGACGAAGTGCAGACCGGCTGGGGTCGCACGGGTGACAAGTGGTTCGGCATCGAGCACTGGAACGTCGAGCCCGACATCATCACTTCAGCCAAGGGCCTCGGCAACGGCGTTCCCGTCGGCATCACCGTCGCCACGCCCGAGGTTGCGGACAAGTTTCCCGGCCTCACCTTCTCGACCTTCGGCGGCAACCCCGTCTCGATGACCGCCGCGCTCGCCGTCATCCACGTCATCGAAGAGGGAGACCTGCGCCGTAACGCAGCGGAGGTCGGCGCATACTTCCGCACGCGCCTCGAAGAACTCAAAGACAAATACCCCGTCATCGGCGACGTGCGCGGCATGGGACTCATGCAAGCCCTCGAACTTGTCAAAGACCGAGAGACCAAAGAGCCCGACCCGCAATCCGTCCTCAAAGTTTTTGAAGAGACCCGCCGACGCGGCGTCCTCATCGGCAAAGGCGGCCTCTACGGCAACGTCATCCGCACGGGGCTCATGCTCAACTCGACGAATGACACCGTTGACGAATTGATTAACGCGCTCGACGCAGCCTTAGCAACTGTTTGAGGACTATTTAATGAAGACATTGATTCGTAACGGGCGCGTCGTCACGGCGGTTGACGATTACAGGGCCGACATTCTTGTTGACGGCGAGATTGTCTCCGTCATCGGCGCGAAGCTTGAGATGGAAGCAGACCGCGTGATTGATGCGGCGGGCAAGCTCGTCATTCCCGGCGGCATCGACCCGCACACGCACATGGAGTTGCCGTTCGGGGGGACGCAGGCGTCGGATGACTTTCGCACCGGCACGGTGGCGGCGGCGCATGGCGGGACGACGACGATTATTGATTTCGCGGTGCAGTACAAGGGGCAGGCTTTGCGAGAGGGCTTGGACGCGTGGCACGCGAAGGCCGAGGGGAAGGCGGCGATTGATTACGGGTTTCACTTGATCGTCACAGACCTCGAAGACGAGCGCGTGCCCGAACTCTACAAGGCGATGGACGAGGGCGTGACGAGCTTCAAGCTGTTCATGGCTTATCCCGGCGTCTTCCTCGCCGACGACGCGACTATCTTCCGCGCGATGTCGGCTGCCGGGTCGCGCGGCGGTCTTATCTGCATGCATGCCGAGAACGGCATCGTCATCAACGAGATTATCAAGCGCGCGCTTGCCGAAGGTAGAACCGCGCCGAAGTATCACGCGCTCACGCGGCCGACCATTGCCGAAGCCGAAGGCGTTCACCGTGCCATCGCAATTGCGGAGATGGCCGAGTCGCCCGTCTACATCGTTCATCTCAGTTGCGCCGACGCGCTCAAGCAAGTCCGCGAGGCGCGCGACCGAGGGCTGCCCGCCTTTGCCGAGACGTGCCCGCAGTATCTCTTCCTCTCCATAGACGATTACGGCGAGGGCTTCGAGGGCGCGAAGTACGTGATGACGCCGCCGCTCAGGGAGAAGCACAATCAGGCGGAGCTTTGGAAGGGCTTGAAGACGGACGACCTGCAAGTCATCTCAACCGACCACTGCCCCTTCTGCATGAAGGAGCAGAAGGAGTTGGGGCGCGACGACTTCTCAAAGATTCCGAACGGCGCACCCGGCGTCGAGCATCGCATGTCGCTCATCTACGACGGCGGCGTTGTGCAAAATCGTATCTCGCTCAATCGCTTCGTCGAGTTGACCTCGACGGCCGCCGCCAAGATGTTCGGCCTCTTCCCGCGCAAAGGGACAATCGCCGTCGGCTCCGACGCAGACATCGTCATCTTCGACCCCGAGCGCGAACAAGTTATCAGCGCCGCGACGCACCACATGAACGTTGACTACAGCGCCTACGAAGGGCGCAAGGTGCAAGGCACGGTCGAGACCGTCCTCTCACGCGGCCGCGTCGTCATCGAGGATGGCGAGTTCAAAGGCAAGGCGGGCGGCGGCGAGTTTTTGAAACGCGGGACATGCGTTTCGATGTGAAGCGCAAATTCCTTCGGTCTCTTCTGACGGCGGAAGAAGTCAGCCAGATAAATTGAATGTGAAAGACATAGTCGAATGAGATTAAACAAGAGATCGAGCACGCTCGCGTTTTGCACTCTGCTGCTCGCCTTCGCCGCCTGCAATCCCGCCCCGCCGAGTGGGGGAGGGGCGACTACGACAACAACTGGCGACAGCGGCAAAGCCGGGGGCGCGGCGGTCGTCTCCGCAAACGATGACCCCCTTAACGTCATGACCAGAGCGATGCGCGCTCAGCTCGACGCCAAGTCTTACCGCACGCACATGGACAGCTCGACTTCCAACGGGACGACCAGCAAGCTTCTCGTCGAGTACGTCGCGCCCGACCGCTATCGCATGGTCACAGACTCGCAGGCGGACGGCAAGAATTTTGGTCGCGAAATCATCATTATCGGCAAAGACACGTACATGAAGACGGCGGGGGGACAGTGGATGAAGTCGCCCGTGGACATGGGCAGCATGATCAACTCATTCCGCGACCCGAAGGTCTTGGACGAGTTGACGAAGGGCGCGGAAATAAAATTCGTCGGCCCCGACTTGCTCGACGGAATGCCGATGCTCGTCTACACGTACACGCTCAACAACCCTGCGGGCGCGAATCTCAAGAGCGTTTCCAAGACGTGGGTCGCCGTCTCGGACGGGCTGCCGCGTAAGACTGAGACCGAGGGCGAGTTTGGCGGAATAAAATCCAAAACCGTAGCCACCATCTCCGACTACAACGGAGACATCAAGATCGAGCCGCCGGGCAAATAACGGAGACGTTCAGACGTGGCGACATCCACTGACACTGAAACGATTCAGCACGCGGACGGGCGCGTCGAGTTGAGAGAGGCGGCAGCCGCCGAGATTCGCCACAGTCCGCTCTACAACGAAGACCTCGCGCCCGTGCCCATCGAGCGGCGCAACTGGACGACGTATAACTACGCGGCGCTGTGGGTCAGCATGGCGCACTGCATCCCGACCTACATGCTTGCCTCGGGGCTCATCGACAAGGGCATGAACTGGTGGCAGGCGCTCGCGACAATCCTCCTCGGCAACTCCATTGTGCTGGTCCCAATACTGCTCAACTCGCACCCCGGTACGAAGTACGGCATCCCCTTCCCCGTCTTCGCACGCGCGAGCTACGGCACATACGGCTCGAACCTTCCCGCGTTAATGCGCGCGCTCGTGGCCTGCGGCTGGTTCGGCATCAACGCATGGATCGGCGGTGAGGCGCTGCACACATTCTTCAGCGCACTCGTTCCCGGATGGGACACGTTTCTCGGCGGCGCGGTCTTCGGCTACACACTGACACGCTGGCTCTCTTTCTTGCTCTTCTGGGCGCTGAACATCTACATCATCTATCGTGGGATGAATCTCCTGCGGAAGATCGAAAACTGGGCCGCGCCCTTCGTACTCGTGATGACCGCGATCCTGCTTGTGTGGGCGCTTCGGCAGGCGGGCGGAGTTGGGCCGCTTTTGAGCGCGCCCGGAAAATTCCACAGCCTGTCGGAGTTCCTGCCCGTCTTCGTCCCGAGCCTGACCGCGATGGTCGGCTTCTGGGCGACGCTCTCCTTAAACATGCCCGACTTCACGCGCTTCGGCCGCAGCCAGCGCGAACAGATCATCGGCCAGGCAATCGCGCTGCCCACGACCATGACCGCCTTTGCAGCGATGAGCGTTATGATCACGTCGGCTGCGCTGGCGATATACTCTGGCCTGCCGGCCGAGCAGAAGGCGCACCTCTGGGACCCGATGAAACTTGTCGGGCAGTTCTCGCAGGTGTGGGTCGTCGCCGTCTCAATGTTCACGGTCGTCGTGGCGACGCTCGCGGTCAACATCGCGGCCAACGTCGTCTCGCCCGCGAACGACTTTGCCAACGCCTTCCCGCGCTGGATTTCTTTCAGCACGGGCGGACTCATCACGGGCATCGTCGGCGTCGTCATGCAGCCGTGGCGTCTGCTCCAAGACCCCGCGCGCTACATTGACGGCTGGCTCGTCGGCTATTCGGGCGGGATGGGCGCGATTGCGGGCGTGCTCATCGCGGACTACTGGCTCGTCAGAGATAGGCGGCTCGCGCTCCCTGACCTCTACCGCACGCGCGGCCTCTACACGTTCACGCGCGGTTGGAACTGGCGTGCTGTCGCGGCCACACTCATCGGGTGCTTCTTCGCCTGGGGCGGACTCTATATCAGCGCCATGTCGCCGCTCTACAACTACGGCTGGTTCGTCGGCTTCGGCGCGGCCTTCGTCGCGCACTACGCATTGATGAAACTCGCGCCGCCGCGTGCAGTCGAGTCCGCCGCTGTGGATACGCCACAGGGCGTGACCGTCACAAGCGAATGACTTTTTCACTTCAACTGTTTTTATCCCAACGGAGGTTCATATGCCGCGCATAGTTAAATGCGGACTCATACAGGCGACCAACGCCGCGCCGACCGACGCACCCATCGAAGAGATCAAGCGGCTCAACATCGAAAAGCATCTGAAGCTTATCGAAGACGCCGCCGCGCAGGGCGTGCAGATTCTCTGCATGCAAGAGGTCTTCACCACGCCCTACTTCTGCGCCGAGCAGCAGACGCGCTGGTACGAAGCGGTCGAGCGCATCCCCGATGGGCCGACCGTGAAGTTGATGCAGGACGTGGCACGGCAGCACGGCATGGTCATCGTCGTGCCCATCTATGAAGAGGAGATTGCGGGGCTCTACTACAACACGGCGGCCGTCATTGATGCCGACGGTAAGTATCTCGGCAAGTATCGCAAGAACCACATCCCGCACGTCAACCCCGGCTTCTGGGAGAAGTTCTACTTTCGACCGGGCAACCTCGGCTACCCCTGCTTCGACACGGCCTACGCGCGCGTCGGCGTCTACATCTGCTACGACCGACACTTCCCGGAAGGCGCGCGCGCGTTGGGTCTGAACGGCGCTGAGATAGTCTTCAACCCTTCGGCTACGGTCGCGGGGCTTTCCGAGTATCTCTGGAAGCTTGAGCAACCCGCGCATGCCGTCGCCAACGGCTACTTCGTCGGAGCCATCAACCGCGTCGGCCACGAACAGCCGTGGGACATCGGCGAGTTCTACGGCCAGAGCTACTTCTGCGACCCGCGCGGCCAGATCATCGCCGAAGCCCCGCGCGACTCGGACGCGCTCGTCACCGCCGACCTCGACCTCGACCAGATTCGCGAAGTCCGCAACACTTGGCAGTTCTTCCGCGACCGTCGCCCCGACACGTATCAGTCACTCGTCGCCGATTAAGCAATGACACATATGACCACCCCGCAACATCCCACAGTCCCGGTCGAACAGATCGAGCGGAACTTCAGCGAGATTGCTCCGCCGCTGACGGACGCCGAAGCGTTGTTCGAGTCGAACCGCTGCGTCTACTGCTACGACGCGCCGTGTACGCACGCTTGCCCGACGCATATTGACGTGCCCGCCTTCATCAAGAAGATCGCTTCGGGGAACCTCGTGGGCTCGGCGCGCGTCATCTTCGACGCCAATCCAATCGGTGGGACGTGCGCGCGCGTCTGTCCTGTCGAAGTTCTGTGCGAGGGCGCGTGCGTCGAGAAGACGCTGATGAACAAGCCTATCGAGATCGGGCGGCTGCAACGCTACGCCACCGATTTCGCGCTTGACTCGGGGCGCGACGTGTTGAAGGCGGGCCAGCCCAACGGCAAGTCAGTCGGCATCGTCGGCTCGGGGCCCGCCGGGCTCTCCTGTGCGACGTATCTGGCGCGGCTCGGCTACGACGTGACCATCTATGACAGGAAGCCTCTGCCGGGCGGTCTCGACACCTACGGCATGGCCGAGTACAAGATGTCGCAACGCGTCTCGACCGACGAGGCCGAGATGGTCAAGCGCCTCGGCGTCAAGTTTCGCCTCAACACGGAGATTGGCCGCGACATCTCAATCGAAGAGCTTGAGCGCGCGCACGACGGCGTCTTCCTCGGCGTGGGACTCGGCGAGACGGGGCGGCTCGACATCCCCGGTGAAGATTTAGAGGGCGTCTATGATGCGCTCTACTTTATCGAGCGCATCAAGTCGCGTCGGTGGGAGAGCGTGCCCATCGGCCACTCGGTCGCGGTCATCGGCGCGGGCAACACGGCCATTGACGCGGTCACACAGGCGCGACGCCTCGGAGCCGAGCGCGTCATGCTCGTCTACCGCCGGAGCCAGAAGGAGATGCCCGCCTTCGAGTATGAATACACGCTTGCGAAGCAGGACGCCGTCGAGTTCCTCTGGCAGACGGCTCCCTTAGAGATTCTCGCAGGCGAAGACGGCACACGTGTCACGGGACTTCGCTGCGTCAAGATGGAGTTTGGAGATGCGGACGCCTCGGGTCGCCGCTCGGTCAAACCCGTCGAGGGCTCGGAGTTCGTCGTGCCCGCCGACATGGTCATCAAGGCCACGGGTCAACAGAAGATGCGCGAGTTCTTCGCTGGCATCAACGGCGTCGAGATGGACGCAGCAGGGCGCGTCAGCGTAGACAAAGAGACGCTGCAAACGGGCAATCCCAAATTCTTCGCCGGAGGCGACTGCGTCAACGGCGGGCGCGAGGCTGTAGACGCATCACAAACCGGAAAGCTCGCCGCGCAAGGCATGCACCTCGCGCTCACGGGCGAGCGCATCGAGTTTGCGGGCGCGCGCGTCCCGCTTCTTGAAGAGACGCAGGACGTTAAAGCTCACTGATGCGGCCCCGTGCCGCATCGCTCCTCGCTTCACAAGGAGAGCGGTTATGTCTTTCAAGGCAGATGTCGGCTTCAGCGACAATAGCGTGATGGATCACTACGAAACCTTCATGCAGATGTGTGAACACGGCGAGATGGTAGAGACGAACAGCATGAAGTATCTGAAGTGGGACGTGGGCGAGAAGTTGGAGCTTTGGACGAGGGTGCTCGACGGTAAGCCCGAGCCGATCTTTTATTCCTACTACGCGGGCGATGCGCGCATGACGGTCGCGCTCATAGAAAAGATGCCGCGCCCAAAGCCGACGCTTTCAGACGGGGCCTTTCTCTGTCGCAGTAGCGCATGCGCCGGACGGAACTGGATCGCGGGCCGCCTCCCTTTCATCTTCGATACGCCCGACTATCATCGCTATGACGGCCTGAGTCTACCGCGTCTCGCCGCTGTCCAGTTCACGGCGTTCGCATTCCGGATGACCGGGTACGAGACCGAGGATGAGTTCGACGAAGCATACCCGGCTGACGAAGAGGGCTACTGCTGGGGCTACAAATATTTCGTCCCGGCCTGCATGCTCAAACCGCGTGGGGAGGGGGGCGAGTTGCAGCCCGCGAGCGTCGAGGTCTCGGGCTTCGTCCTCGACACCGGCATCATCAGCAACCCCGTCACCGGGCTCGACTTCTGCTGGGCCAAGTTAGAGACCATCGGCGGCGAGGTTGATGTGGTTTGCTCGCCGAACAAGCTGAACGGCTATCTCGTCAAGGACGGCATCGCTACGGTGAGCGGTTATCTGTACGGGCGGCTGATAGAAGATTCGAGCAACTAGAGACTCGACCGAAGGAAGTGAAAGCATGGCAGACCTGAGTGTTGATTTCGCGGGCATCAAATCGCCTAACCCGTTCTGGCTGGCCTCCGCGCCGCCGACCAATATGGGCTCGATGGTCGAGCGCGCGTTCGACGCCGGATGGGGCGGCGCGGTCTGGAAGACTCTGGGCGAGCCGATACGCAACGTCTGCTCGCGTCTGGCCTCGGTTGATTATGGGCCCAATCGCATGATGGGGCTCAACAACATCGAACTCATCACCGACCGGCCGCTCGACGTGAACCTGCGCGAGATTCGCGAGGTCAAGCGTAAGTACCCGAAGCACGCGCTCATCGTCTCGCTGATGGTCGAGTCTCGACGCGAGGCTTGGCACGAGATAGTCAAGCAAGCCGAGGACACGGGTTGTGACGGCTTCGAGTTGAACTTCGGCTGCCCGCACGGGATGAGCGAGCGAGGCATGGGCGCAGCCATGGGACAGGTGCCCGAATACACTTGCATGGTCACGGAGTGGGTGAAGGAGGCGGCCACGCTGCCCGTCATCGTCAAGCTCACGCCCAACGTGACGAGCATCGTGCCTCCGGCGCGTGCGGCCGTGCGCGGACATGCGGACGCCGTCTCGCTCATCAACACCATCAACTCGATGATGGGCGTCAATCTGGACACGCTCGTTCCACACCCGAACGTCGGCGGAATGGCGGCGCACGGCGGCTACTGCGGCCCCGCGGTCAAGCCCATCGCGCTCAACATGGTCTCTGAGCTTGCGCGCGACCCCGAGGTGACTGTTCCCATCTCCGGCATTGGCGGCATCTCCACGTGGCGCGATGCGGCGGAGTTCCTCGCGCTCGGAGCCTCGACCGTGCAGGTTTGCACGGCGGTGATGCATTACGGCTATCGCATCGTCGAAGACATGATTGACGGGCTGTCGAACTATCTCGACGACAAGGGCTTCTCTTCGGTTGGCGAGCTAATCGGCGCGAGCGTGCCGCGCGTGACCGACTGGGGCGCGCTCGACCTCAACTACAAGACCGTGGCGCGCATTGACCACGCGAAGTGCATCCAGTGCAACCTCTGCCACATCGCCTGCGAAGACGGCGCGCACCAGTGCATCCCGCTTGTGCAGATGAACGGCACGCGCTATCCCGTCGTTGACGAGCACGAGTGCGTCGGCTGTAACCTCTGCTATCTCGTCTGCCCCGTACCGGGCTGCATCTCGATGGTGAGGCTTGACGACGGCGCACACCCTCTCTCATGGCGCGAGCTTACCGCGCAGAGAGAAGTGCCGACCGCTGGCGACTAAAGAGTCACTGACTTAAATCTCACAGAGCAACTTTTCGAGGCGCTGTTCGCGGATACCGTAGAACTCTTTGAGAGAACGGTATTCGCGGAGCGCCGTTTCTTTGTCCCCTGCATCATCACGGCGCACGGCGGCGATCATCGTGTTCTTGCGCGTGTGCTCGGTCGAGATGAACTCGAAGACCTTAACACTGTAGCCCGCTGATTCGAGAAGGAGCGCGCGCAAGCTATCGGTCACGGACTCGGCCTCGCGTTCGAGCAGGTGGCCGTGGCGCAGGACTCCGCGCAGCGCAAGGGGCGGCTTAATCTGCGCTCTGACCTCCTTGTGACAGCACGGCGCGGCGACGATGACCGAGGCACCGGCCGCGATGCCTTTGTAGATTGCGTCGTCGGTGGCCGTGTCGCAGGCGTGAAGCGCGATGAGAAAGTCGGTGCGCGGCATCTCGAACTCCCGCACGAAGCCGGTCTGAAAGCTCAAGCGGTCGAAGCCCGCCTGTCGCGCCACGTCGTTGCAGAGCGCGACGAGTTCCGCGCATGCCTCAACGCCCGTCACCGTGGCGTGCAGTCCCAACGCGTTGTTGAAGTAGTCATAGACGGCGAAGGTCAGATAGCCTTTGCCCGAGCCTACGTCAACGACCGAGAGCGCTTCCTTTCCCGCGAGCGGCGAAGAGGCGTGGAGCCCCGCGACCACCTCGACGAATCTATTAATCTGCCGGAACTTGTCGCCCATCGCGGGGCGCACCACGCCGCGCTCATCCGTTACGCCGAGCGCGCGCAGGTATACGTTGTCCCCGGGCTCGATTGCTCGCCGCTTCCGCCGGTCGTGTGCGGCGGCGGGCGCTGCCTCAAACGTCGGAGATTGCCGGATGAGGCGCGACTCGCTCCTGCGGTTGAAGTCGAGCCGCAGGTCTTCTTTCGAGGTGAAGAGGTGGCCGCTCAAAAACTCCGCCCCGAGCAACTCGCGCAACAGCCGCGAGCCTTCGGCGTGCGTGTGGTTGCGTGTCTCGTCGCGCGTCTTGTAACGATAGAGGAAGGAGAGGCGCTCGCCGCCTTTGAGCGCGACGAGGCGGACGTAGACGTTCTTCAGTTCCGCGCCGCGGTCGCGGTGCTTTGCGAGCGTGAGCTTGACGAAGTGACCGCCCTCAAGACTTTCTTCGAGAGCGGCAAAGAACTTCTCCGAGTCGGCGTCTTCCATGCGCCGATTCTAAAACAACACGGCGCACGCGCCGAAGTCTCCGCGCGCGTCGAGCCGACGTGCGTGTTACTCGTAACCCATCTCCTGCATCTTCTTGCGAAGGCTCAAGGGGCGCATGTCAGTCCATACCTCTTTGATGTATGCGAGGCATTCCTCTTTCGTGCCGCTCTTGCCCGCGTCGTTCCAACCGAGCGGGTTCTCGCGGTCGGCGGGCCAGATCGAATACTGTTCTTCGTGGTTGACGACTACCTTGTAGATGGTTGTGTCTTACCTGTCAGTACTGCTCATCCGAATTTGTCTCCTTTATGAATAGTCGAGCTTCGTAGACTTTAGCGCGGGCGGGCGGCGGATCATGCCTTGACCTCTTGCATCTCGTTGTTGCGCCGCGCCGCTCCCTCGGTCAACGTCGTGAGGATGGAAGGCGCGAGCGCCGACTCGCTCTCCTTGCCCTTCAAGCGCGCGCGGCCGATGCCGCCCGCGCCGGGCAGGAGCCGGTTGACGATGGCGAGAAGGTCGGCGGTCGCTTCGGGGAAGAGCGCGCGGAACTTGACGGCGGCCACGGCCTGCGTCGTGATGACAAGCTCGGCCTGACCGCGCCTGCACGCCGCGATGATTTGCGAGGCGGCGCGCTCGGCGTTGATTGAAGAGACGGGGAGCGAATCGCTGACGGCGAACCACGCGTACTCGGCGCGATGCCGCCCCTTGAAAGTCGCGTTGCGCGGGCTCCCAGTCCGCATCAGTCCGGGGAAGATTGAGGTGACGACCACGCCGTCCTTCGCAAGCTCCGCGCGCAGCCCGTCGCTTAAGCCCGCCAGCGCGAACTTGCTCGCGCTGTAGGGAACGAGGTGCGGGACAGCTATCTTACCGCCGATGGACGAGACGTTGACGATGCGTCCCTCGCGTCGTTCGCGCATCTGCGGAAGCACGGCGAGCGTCGCGTAGAGCGGCCCCCAGAAGTGTACGGCCATCGCCTGCTCGAAGTCTTCGAGCGTCATCGTCTCAAGCGGGCCCACCTGTATCACGCCCGCGTTGTTGACGAGCACGTCAATGCGGCCGAAGTGGCGCGTGACGAGCGCGACCAGTTCCCTCACCTGCGAGCGGTCGGTCACGTCGCAGGGGTATGCGAAGACGCCCGTGCCGCGCGAGGCGAGGTCTCGGCGCGCACGCTCAAGCTCCTGCGGGTCGCGCGCGCAGATGGCGATGTTCGCGCCCTCCGCTGCGAAGCCGCGCGCAAGCACAAGCCCGAGCCCGCGTGAGCCGCCCGTGATCAGCACGGTCTTGCCTCGGAAGTCATACTCGCTCAGCCGACGATAAACAGCGCGCGCGGCCAGAAGAGCACCGGCACCGGCCGCCGCGAATTTCAATGTATCCCTCAAGCTCTCGTTCATCAACGCCCCTTTCAAATTCAAACCCTTGCGAACTCGGCGACGACAGGCGTGTGGTCTGAAGGGCGCTCCCAACCACGCGGCTCGCGGTCAATCCACGAACGCTTGCAGCGCGCGGCCAGAGACTCCGAGACCCACACGTGGTCAATGCGCAGTCCCGTGTTTCGACGAAACGAGCCCTGCCGGTAGTCCCACCAAGAGAACTGCCCGCCGCCCTGATTGTGCATGCGGAAGGCATCGGTGAAGCCCCACGCGCGCACCTCTTCAATCGCCTCGCGCTCAGGACGACTAAAGAGAATGCGGCCGCGCCAGAGTTCCGGGTCATGTACGTCTCGGTCTTCGGGCGCGACGTTGAAGTCGCCGCAGATGAGCACGCCGTCGTCGGCCCAGAACTCTTCATCGAGGTGCGCGCGCAGGCGCGCGAGCCATTCGAGCTTGAACTTGTACTTGTCCGTTCCGACCGACTGACCGTTCGGCACGTAGACGTTGACGACCTTCACGCCCTGCACGGTCGCCGTGATGACGCGCGCGTGCGCGCCCTCCTCGTCGCCGGTCATGCCGCGCCGCACGTCCTCAAGCTCAAAGCGCGAGAGTATCGCCACGCCGTTGTAGGTCGGCTGCCCGTTGACGACCGAACGATACCCGGCGGCCGCGAACTCCGACGTCGGGAAGCGTTCGTCCACGCACTTTACTTCTTGCAGGCAGAGCACGTCGGGGCGCGCCTCCTCAAGCCAGCGCATGACTACGGGCAGTCGCGCCAACACCGAGTTCACGTTCCATGTTGCGATTATCACGTCGGGCTTATCATAACGATTTCCGGCGCGGATTTGTAGGGGGTCGGGCGCGGCGTGTTATAAATTCAGCGACGGCGAAAACGATTCGCAACGATTCGGGCCGGGACGGTGGTTTATGAGTGAAGAAGCGGTTGCGTCGCGCGTTTTAATCGTGGAGGACGACGAGTCGCGCTGCGCTTGGTTTCGCGAGCGCCTGCAAGGGCGTCAACTCGACGTGACCTGCGACGTGCGCATGGCCGTCCGTTGGCTGAAAGAGCGTGACTACCGGGCCGTGCTCCTAGACCATGACCTTACGGACGAGCACTACTTCTCAGACGAGCCCGACGACGAGCGCACCGGTTATGCCGTCGCGCGCTGGCTGGCCGATAACCCGACCGCGCAGCGCGACGCGCTCATCGTCATCCACTCGCTCAACTACAAAGGCTCACAACGCATGGTCGAAGTCCTGCGCGCCGCCGGACGTGAAGCAGAACACATCCCTTTTCACTATCTTCAAAACGGCTTGCGGCTCTAATAGACTTCATGCGAGTACGAGATGATGACGTACTGTGCCACACGCTTTCCGTCCTTCTCGGCTGGAATGAAGCGAACGTTTCTTGCTGCTTCGACCGCCTTTTCAATAATATCGTTCGACGCCTTCGAGCGAATCTCTATATTACTCACGTAGCCTTTAGGACATAGAACGACGCGCAACTCGACCTTCCATGACACGCCGTCCCCCGCCGCCGTATAATCCGGCTCCGGTCTGAACAGGACTTCCGCTTTCTTCGTCACCTCCGACTGAGTAAAAACCACTTTCACTTCGTCGTTTATCGTCGCACTGCCCGTTCCGCTTCCGACGCCCCTGCCGCCGGGGCGACCGACGGGCATCGGTGCCTCGCACAATCTTGCGGCGGGCGTCGGGGCGGGCGAGGGCTGCTGCTGGGCCGCGCACGTGAGCGCCCCGGACAGACCGAGTCCGACGAAGAGAAGACACCGCCGAACACTGAAGAGATGAGTAGCCATACAGCCATTCTCCTTTGAGCGTGGGATACTATGCGAGCCGTGCGCCGCCCTACGGTTTCGCGGGCGGCGTGATGAAGAGCGCGTTGAGCACGCCCGCGAGGCGATAGCCCGCAATCGCCAACCGCTTGCGCGAGAGCCTCTGCGCTTCGTCGGTGTAAGCCTTCGAAGGCGTGTCGCCCTCTTTGATGTTCTTGTAGACGACCTCGCGCGCGAGCGTGTTGCTCTCAATCGCCCAGTCGTGCGGGTCGAGATTCTTCCACTCGGGCACAGAAGTATCGGGGAACTCCTTCATCACCTCTTGAGCCAGCGCGAGCATGCGATCCTTGCCCGCCTGATCGAGCGGTCGCTTGGGACTGATGAAGCCGAACGTGCCGCCCGCCGCGTCCCAGAAGGCATGCAGGTTCGAGATGTGCGCGTCGGGAGGCATCTTAATCTTGAAGAGGTTGCCGCCCTGATCGCCGTTGGGATTCGCCTGCGTGTAGCGTGTCGCCGCGTGCAGGGGCTGATGCACGTCGCCGACGAGGTGGAAGAGGAAGCCGAGCGTCTCGGCGTCCGTCTTGTTCGAGCCCGTTCCCTTCCTCAGCGTGTTGATGGCCCAGTTGATGCGCGAGAGCACGTTCTCGGGCTCGGGGCCGGCGTTCGTGCGTTCGGGGATGCCGTCGAAGATGGGGTTGAAATCTATGTAGTGCCACGGCGCGTATGGGTCGTTGAGCGAGTCGCCGCGAAAGTCGTCCATCCAGACGGCTATCTGAACGGGGTCGTATGTCTTCTCGCACGTCTCGGGCGAGTAGTAGCCCGCGCAGAGAAAGATGAGCGGGCGCTTTCCCTGCGGCGTCACGAGCAGCGCATCAACGCGCGCCTTCGCCGCCGGAGTCAGACGCAGGTATGCGACCTGCGCGACGATCATGTGCCCCGTGTCGTGCCACGCGAAGGCGTTCGCCTGCGCGGTCAAAAGCAGCGCAGCGACGATTAGGAATCTACCGATGAAGCGCATCACTCTTCTCCTCGAATGTCAGCACTTTATTTGTAAAGCAGAACCCGCGCGCGTGCGCGGCGGAATTCGTCGAGGCGCGGTTGCCATGAGCGCGCGATTGACTCGGGCTCGTCGGCGCGCTTGACGCGCTCAAGCGTGTCGGCGTTGACGAGCAGCCGCGCGTAATCGTCAACCTTCCACTCCTGCGGGTAGAGACGCCGCAGAGCGATTGCCATTTCAAGCCCCGCGCGCACGGGACGAAAGAGCGCGCGGTCGGTAACAATTAGATTAACGCCGCCGCAATCTTGATCCTTGAAGACCGAGGCGCGCGGCGTGAACCGCACGGGCACGAAGCGCACGCCCGCAAGGCCGCGCCCATTAAGATACGTCGCAAGCTTCCGCCCGTCGAGCCACGGCGCGCCGATCAACTCGAACGGCGTGTCCGTCCCGCGCCCGACCGAGAGGTTCGTCGTCTCAAGCAACCCAACACCGGGGTACAGCGTCGCTTCGGTCAGGCTGCGCATGTTGGGCGAAGGATTCACCCACGTCTGCCCCGTCGCGTCGAGCCACATCCCGCGCCGCCAGTTCTCCAACTTCACCACGCGCAGGTCGCAATCTATCTTGCGCTGCTCTTTGAAGAGTCGCGCAAGCTCGCCCACCGTCATGCCGTGCCGCACGGGCAGCATGTGATAAGCGGTGAAGGAGAGCTTGTCTTCATCCGCCACCGGCCCTTCGACCTCCGCGCCGCCAATCGGGTTCGGGCGGTCGAGAACGAAGACAGGAACGTGCGCACGCGCCGCCTCTTCCAACGCGTAGCCGAGCGTCGAAATGTACGTGTAGAAGCGCGCGCCAACATCCTGTATGTCGAAGACGAGCGCGTCGAGATTCTTCAACTGCTCAGGCTTCGGACGCCGCGTTTCACCATAGAGTGAAAAGACCGGAAGACCCGTCTTCTCGTCAACCGTGTCGGATACCTTCTCGTCCGCCTGCCCGCGTATGCCGTGCTCGGGCGAGAAGAGTGTGGTGAGTTTGACGCCCGGAGCTTCGCGCAGCACGTCAATCGTCTGCCGCCCCGCGCGGTCGCGCCCCGTGTGATTCGTAATCAACCCGACGCGCAATCCCTGAAGCTCTTTGAAGCCGTCGCGTTCGAGCACGTCAATGCCGTTCAGAACTTCCGATTGTTCGGGCGTGAGCAGACCGGCGGCCTCGCCCGCGCGCGCCTCGCTCAAAGAAGAGGTGAAGCGCGCGAGCCCCGCCGTCATGTCCTGCACGTACTGGCTCTGCTCGATGCGCGCGCGCGCAACCGTCGCCGTGTCCGTAACCGCGCCCGCAACGACGTTCGCCACACGCGCGCGCAGAGGCCCTACGTCACCCTTGCCGTCGGGGTGGACTCGGTTCGAGAGGAAGACGACGAAGGTCTCGCTTGCCGGGTCTAGCCAGATGGAGGTGCCCGTAAAGCCCGTGTGCCCGAATGAGCCCGTGGGAAAGAGGTCGCCGCGATTGGTCGAGAAGGTGGTGTTCACGTCCCAACCGAGGCCACGCGCGCCGCCATCCTCAGTCACCTGCCGCGGCCGCGTCATCTCTGCTACACCGAGCGGCGAGAGTATGCGCGCGCCTCCGTACTCGCCGCCGTTCATAATCATCTGACAGAAGATTGCGAGGTCGTCGGCGGTCGAGAAGAGTCCTGCGTGCCCCGCGACGCCGCCCATGCGATTTGCCGTCGGGTCGTGAACCTCTCCGCGCAGCATGCGCTCACCTTCGGAGCCGGTAGCGCCCACGCCGCCCAGATAGCTTTTCACACCGCGCACGTTCTCGGTCGGCGCGATGCGCGGCATAAGCTCCGCACGCGGACGGAAGCCCGTGTCGCGCATGCCCAGCGGCTCGTAAATGTTTTTGCGCGAGAACTCGTCAAGCGTCTGCCCCGAAGCGCGGCGGACTATCTCGCCGAGCGCGATGAAGTTGATGTCGCTGTAGACGAAGCGCGTGCCGGGTGCGTTGCGAAGCGGCTCCTTGTACAGCCGCTTGAGCATCTCGTCGTAGCCCGACCACTGCTCGCTCAAATCGAAGTCGGGCGCGTAGCCCGAGCGATGCGTGAGCAGATGCTCGACGGTCAACTTCTCCCTGCCTTCGCCCTTTAGCTCGGGTATGTAGCGCGAGACCGTATCGGACAGACGAACCTTGCCGCGCTCGACGAGTATCATGATGCTCGTCGCCGTCGCCAAAACTTTCGTCAGGCTTGCGAGGTCGAAGATGGTGTCCGCTGTCATCACCTCGCGGCGGGGCAAGAGGGCGCGCGAGCCGTAAGCCTTGCGCCAGACGATGCCGCCGCGACGTGCGACGAGGACGACCGCGCCCGGCAACTCCTTCTTCTCGATGGCATCATTCACCGCCGCGTCAATGAAGACAAGCCTGTCGGCTGCCACCGCGACCTTCGCGGGCGCGACGACGGGCAGCGTTGCGGCGATGACGTTTGCGACGAGCGCGAATGTCAAAAGCACGGACGCCATCACTCTCTTCGGAAGTCTTCGATTCATCTGCTCGTCACTGCCGCCGCCGGAGTCGGCGAGGCTTTCAACTGTATCCCCGTCCCTCGCGGGTAGAGACCGGGGAGCGAGATGGGCAAGCGGCCGGTCACGTCCGACTGACCCAACAGTGCGCGCGCCGTTGCGCGTTGCAGGCTCGGCATGTCGCCGTAGGCCACGAAGTATGTCTGAAGCCCTGTGAAGTTTTGCAGCAGGTACGGGTTGCCGAAACTGATGCCGACCACCGGCACCTTCTTCTCCAGCAGCACCGAGAGCACGCGCGCGCCCTGCTCGGGCAACCCCGTGCTGTTGGTTGCCCCCGAGCGCACGCGCCCGTACATCGAAGCGATGACGACATCCGCTTTCTGCGCGCGTTCAAGCGCGTCTCGCACCTCGTCTTCGGTCGAGCGATAGTCGAGCACGACCGTCTCGACGCGACGCCCGAGCCGTGCCAACTGCGACGTGAAGGGCGTCGCGACAAAGAAGCGGTCTTCGCCGTTCGTGATGGCGAGATTGAAGATGCGCGCGTCCGTGCGCAGGCCCACGCCGCCGTTCGCGCGCTGTATAAGTTTGGCATCGTCGCGCACAAGAGTTATCGCGTGCTCGGCCACTTCGTCCGCAAGCTTCATGGCTTCGGGGCCCGCGACGGCGCGGTCAATCAAGTCAAGCGGCGTGATGCGCTGGCGTACCAACCCGAGGTCGTACTTGGCCGCGAGAATCTTGCGCGCCGACTCTTCGATGCGCTTCTCGGTCAAGCGACCCGAGCGCACCGCCTCGCGCAAGCCACGCAAAACGGCGTCAGGGTCGGCGGGCTTCAAGAGCATGTCCGCGCCCGCGAGCACCGCGCGCACACCGGCCTCGTCCTGCTTGAAGTAGATGGTCAGCCCGCTCATGTCGAGCGCGTCGGTGACGACGATGCCGTCGAAGCCGAGGTCTCTGCGCAGCATCCCATTCAGAATCACGGGCGAGAGCGTACCGGGCAGCACGGCGTTCTCAGCAAAGACTTCGCGCTCGGCATAGCTCGGCCGCACGATTGAGTCGCGCGGCAGCGGGCTCACCTGCGTCGGGTCTATCTGCGGCAGCCCGATGTGCGCCGACATCACCGCGCCGACGCCCGATGCAATCGCCGCGCGAAAAGGGACAAGCTCAATCGCGTCGAGCCGCGAGCGCGCGACGTTGATGACGGGAAGCCCTCGATGCGAATCGGTCGCCGTGTCGCCGTGGCCGGGGAAGTGCTTGGCCGTTGCGATGACCCCGGCACTTTGCGCGCCGACGATGAAGGCCGAGACGAAGCGCGCGACCTCGGCCGGGTCTTCGCCGAATGAACGGACGTTGATGACGGGATTGCCTGCGTTGTTGTTTACATCGGCGACGGGCGCGAAGAGTTGCTGTACGCCGAGGGCGCGCGCTTCGTGCGCGGTCAACTCACCTTCGCGGCGCGCATATTCGGGATTGCCCGTCGCGCCGAGCGCCATGTTCCACGGCAGGTTAGTCGCATCGTCGAAGCGCATGCCGCTTCCGGCTTCGAGGTCTGCCGAGATGAGCAGCGGCAGGC
Source organism: Acidobacteriota bacterium (assembly GCA_032230645.1). Lineage (GTDB taxonomy): Bacteria > Acidobacteriota > Blastocatellia > Pyrinomonadales > Pyrinomonadaceae > QHXN01. Next base: position 25,793 of record JAVXWN010000145.1, read on the forward strand.
GCGCAAGCTGCTGCATGCGATTGACGAGATGTACCGACTCGTAGACGGGGCCGCGAAAGAGGATGATGCCGCCGACGTGATTCTGCTCGACCTGTCGGCGCAACTCCTTGAACTCGTCGCTCTCCTGATTGAGAAAGTGCGCGTTGATGCCGACCGAGATAAGCTGCCCCGCCTTCTCGTCGAGCGTCATGTGCCTGAGTTGTTCGTCGGCCCACTTGAGCGCAGCCGCGCTCGGCTGTCGCCGGTAAGGCTGCGCGTGCGCGACGGGCGAGATGTCGGAGGTACAGCACTTGTTGTCGTCGCGCGACCGCGAGTCCTTCTGCGCAAAGGCGCGCGGCCCGTATGACGGCACCATCGTCGTTGCGATGACCGCCACGAGCAGAAGCGCCGCCCGCCCTTGACTTAAAAACTTCCTGAGTCTCATCTAAAGTTAAATTCCAATCGCAGTCAGTCAGTCAGTCCCGCCGGGCGCAAGTTCGTCCCTGCGATCAGCGGGAGCGGGCGCAAACGCGTAGCCCGCGAGCCACGCGACGATGAAGGTCACGGCGCTCCCCAGCAGCACGTACCAAGTCCACGCCAGCGGTGTGTAGAAGCGCACGTAGAGCATGATAACGATGCTCGCCGCCATGCCGATGAGCGCGGGTGGCTCGCTCACGCGCCGCAGGAACGTGCCGACGAGGAAGACGCCGAGCACGGGCCCGTTGATGAGCGACGCGATTGACAGCGCCTTGTCGAGCGCCGAGCTTGGATAGCTCATCGCGACGACGGCCACACCTATCTGCACGATTCCCCATACGAGAGTCAGCCAGTGCGAGACGCGCAGGTAGTGCTTGTCAGGACGCTTCGGCCGGAAAGGTTTGTAGAGGTCGTTAACCGCGGTCGCCGCAATCGAGTTCAAGGAAGATGAGAGCGCCGCCGCGAAGATAGCCGCGACGACAAGACCCGAGAGCCCCGTCGGCATGTGCTTCGTGATGAAGTCGGGAAAGACGCGGTCGCCGCCCGCGAACGGGAAGGTCGCGCTTGCGGCTTTTGCGAACGCGGGGTCGGACAGGCAACGCCCCGCAGCCTCGGTCGGGTTCACCTGCGCGCATCCGGCGGCGAAGTCAGAGTAGAGCGGGCTCGCGTGCGGCCCGTAGAAAGCGAAGAGCAGCACGCCGATAAAGAGGAAGCCGATGAACTGCGCAAAGACGACCGCGCCGCTCGACAAAAGCGCCGCCGCCGCACGTCGCGGCCTGTCCGTGCAGAGGTATCGTTGCACGAGATACTGATCCGTCCCGTGCGTGCTCATCGTCAGGAAACACCCGCCGACGAGTCCCGCCCAGAACGTGTAGCTCTTCGTCAAATCAATGGGCAGCGTGAAGTTGAAAGTAGAGCCGGTGAACGGGAATGATAGAGCGTAAGGCGTCTGCCTCAACCCGAAGTCAATCACGTCGAACTTGCCGAACTGACGCCCAAGCTCGATTGCGCCGCCAAAGCCTCCCTTGACTGACGAGGCGATGACGACGGCCGCCGCAGCAGCGCCCGCGAGATAGATACCGAGTTGCACGACCTCGACCCAGATGACCGCTTCCATCCCACCGTAGTATGTGAAGATGATCATCACCACGCCGAGCAGAACGATGGAGGCGATTGTTACCGTCGTCACGTTCGCCTGTGGCTGGAAGGCCGTGTAGACGGCGGCCAGCACGATTGCCGTCAGCAGCAGGCGTATGCCGTCGGCGATGTTGCGCATGACGACGAAGAGCGCGGCCGCCAGCATCTTGATGCGCCCGCCGAAGCGCCGCTCAAGCAGTTGATAGACGGTCAACAGTTCGCCACGGAAGTACGAGGGGATGAAGAGCAGCGAGATGACCACGCGCCCGAGCATGTAACCCATCACGAGTTGGAGGAACTGGAAATTCCCTCCACGCGCAAACGCCACGCCGGGCACGCTGATGAAGGTGATGGTCGAAGTCTCGGTGGCGACGATTGATGCCGCGATGGCCCACCACGGCACGCTTCGGTCGCCGACGAAGTAATCCTCGGTCGTCTCCTGCTTGCCCGCGAACCAGATGCCGAACAGCGTGATGCCGACGAGGTAGCCGAAGATGATAATCAGGTCGAGTGTATGCATTACCGGTTTGCCGGGGTCAGTCTTTACGAGCGGGAGTGACGCGAGATTCTATTTTCAAACCTCGTCTTGAAGCAAATCGCCCTGCACAATTAAAGCTCAGGAAACTTGTTCATAAACACTTCACCACGCTAACGACCACTTGAAAGCTCCTCGACCGCGCGCGCGACGACCCACCCGCAGGCTTCTAGCGCACGACGCGCCGCTTCACGCTCGCTTCCCGTCTTCGACATGACGAGCGCGACACGCAGATCGCCGCCCGCCGCGTCGAGCGCATCGCGCGCACCCCGCTCGTCGAGCCCTGCTTCGGCGGCAAGGATGCGCTCGGAGCGAGCGCGCAGCTTGACGTTGCTCGGCCGCATGTTCGTCATGCGGTTGCCCTCGACGTAGCCGAGCCGAACCAACGTCGCGGTCGAAAGCATGTTCAGCACCATCTTCTGAGCCGTCCCGGCCTTCAGACGAGTCGAACCCGCGATCACTTCGGGCCCGACCACTGCAACGATAGCCAACTCGGCCGCGCGCGTGATAAGCGAGTTGGGTGCGCACGTCAAGGCCACAGTGAAAGCACCAAGGCCGCGCGCGTACTCGACCGCGCCGATGGTGTAAGGCGTCCGCCCCGACGCGGCGATGCCGACCAGCGCATCCTTGCCCGACACACCGCGCGACTCCGCATCGCGCGCACCCGCTTCACGGTCGTCCTCCGAAGCTTCCGTTGCGCGATGAAGCGCATCGTATCCGCCCGCGATGATTCCCTGTACCAACTCAGCGGGCACTCCGAAAGTCGGCGGGCACTCCGAAGCGTCGAGCACGCCCAGACGGCCCGACGTGCCCGTGCCGACATAAAAGAGTTTGCCGCCCGCGCTCAACCGCTCGACGATGCGTTCGACCGCGCGCGCTACGTCCGGCAGGACGAGCCCGACCGCCGCCGCGACGCCCGCGTCCTCCTCGTTCATCAAGCGCACGACCTCCGCCACGGGAAGGTCGCTGAGCCCACGCGTCCGCGGGTTCTCCTGCTCCGTCACGGGAAGTTCTGTTTGACCGTCGGATGACATCAGTTCTAACGGGGACGCCTGATAACCTTCAACTCGCAATCTCGAATTTGAGATTGCGAGTTACCTTCCTCAACCCGCGAGAGCGAGTTGCAACTGCTCGGCGGCCATGCGCGCGGCCGCCTCGGCGGGAGCCAGCACAGGCGGTGCGACGAATGCGCGCGGTGCGGCTCGCTTCACCTCTAAGCCAAGCGGCTCAAGTATCAAGCTCCCGGCCATGAAGACGCCGCCGACGTAGGCCACCTGAAAACGCTCGCGCTCCATCCTGAGCTTGCGTATGACGGCTGCGGCTGCTTGCGCCAGTTCGCGCCCGGCCTCTTCGATAATCTCGCGCGCGACCACGTCGCGCTTCCGGCCCGCCTCAACCACTCGACTGCCAAAGCCCGCGATGCGCGTGTTCGTTACGTTCGGTGCGTAAACGGCCGTCGAGAGGTCTTCGGGCTTCGCCACGTTGAAATATTCGCAGGCGGCTTCGACGAGCGAGGTCTTGCGCCCGCGCCCGTCGCTCGCACGCGCCACAGCCTGCAAGGCGCGCCGCGCTATCCAAGACCCGCTTCCCTCGTCGCCCACCACCGGCCCCCATCCGCCCGCGCATGCGCGCCGACCACGTGCGTTGATGCCGCAGCAGATCGAGCCCGTCCCGGCGATGATGACGAGACCGGGCTTGCCCTCGGTCGCTCCGTAGAGCGCGATGTCCGAGTCGGTCACGACCTCGACCGTCTTGATGTCAAGCTCTTTGAGCGCGGCGCGCATGCGCTCGCGTATGTCCGCGCGCCTGACCCCGGCGAGCCCCACCTCGGCTGAGACGATATCAACGCGACGCACGCCTGCACCGACACAGGCGCGCTCGGCCGCATCTCGAATGGCGTTGGCCGCCTCGCTCACGCCCACCCGCAGAGGGTTCGAGGGCCCGGCCAGACCCTCGCCCAGCACTTCGCCCGAGGCATCGGCCACGACGGCACGTGTCTTCGAGCCGCCACCGTCCACCCCGAGCACGAGCGGACGCGCGCCGAGCGACGGCGGCGGACGTTTTGCCTGTAGTTTGACTGGTCGGCGCTTGGCCTTCATCGGGGAAAAGGAGCGAAAGTGGCGGGGCAACCGCCCGCGCCCGAAAAATTTTGTGCAATCCTAGCGGATGTTTGATTATAATCAAAACTAAAAGATTTTATTTCTACGATAACCGTCTCTGATACCGGAGCGACCGATGGAGATTCGACAACTCAAGGCTTTTTTGGCTATCGCCGAAGCGCACACGTTCACCGCCGCCGCCCAGCGCACACACTACACGCAGGCCGCGCTCAGCATGCAGATCAAGCAGTTGGAGAAGGAGGTCGGCGTCCCTCTCTTCACGCGTATGCCGCGCCGGGTCGTGCTGACCGAGGCTGGAGAGCGTTTGATTGAGCGCGCGCATCACATCATGCGCGAGCACGACGCGGCGCTCGCCGAGCTGGCCGAGTTGGCCGGGGCCAAGCACGGCCGCCTGCGCGTGGGAAGCGCGTCGGGAATGGTCAGCGCAGACGCCTTGCCCGCAATCCTGAAGCGGCTGCGGCGCGCACACACGCACGCCGATGTCTCTGTGTCGTCGGGCACGAGCGAAGAGCTAGTCGGGAAGATACTTGCGGGCACGCTGGACGTGGCCTTCATCTCGCTCCCCGTTCAGGCGCACAACGTCGAGACCGAGTTGCTCAGTCAGGATCAACTCGTCGCCATCGCGAGCCCGCGTCATATGCTCGCCGCGCAGAGGGTGGTGAGCGCCTTCGCACTCGCGGGCGAGAAGCTCATCCTCGGCGAGCGCGGCGGTAACACGCGCCGTCTGATTGATGAGTTCTTCGCCGAGGCGGGGCTGCGCCCGACGGTCGCGATGGAGTTGAGCAGGCAGCAGGCCATCAAGAATATGGTGGCGGCCGACATGGGTGTGGGGATAGTGCCGCTGTCTGTGGCGCGCGAAGATGTGGAGCGCGGCCGTCTCGTCCGCTGGTGGATCGAAGGCGCGCGCATCAATTGGGAGATGGGCGTCGCACGTTTGAGCGGCGGCTATGTCTCGCCCGTCACGCAGACCTTCCTCGCGCTCTGCCACGAACACTTTGCGGCGGAGTCGGGCGCGGCGAAGGCAAAGCAGAGACGTGCGACTAAGCCTGCGCGGAGCAGTAAGAAGCGCGGGCGTAAGTCGGGGGCGACGAAGCGCGCAGGCAAGTCTAAAGCATGACGAATGCGTGAAGGAGCGACGGTCTCAGGCGAGGTATCTTTTCATCAACTCGTCCCAACGCCCCTGCGCCTTGAGGATAAGCTCGCAGACTTCGCGGACGGCGCCGAAGCCTCCGGGCAGTTGCGTGACGTAGTGCGCGGCGGCACGCGTGTCGGGTGTCGCATCGGCGACGGCAACGGCCAGACCGCAGCGGCGCATAAGCGGGATGTCCACCACGTCGTCGCCGATGAAGGCCGTGCTTCCGGGCTCGGCACCCGCCTCCGCGAGCAGACTCTCGAACGCCTCCAACTTGTTGAGCACTCCCTGCCACACGAAAGAGATGCCGAGGTCTGCTGCGCGCATCTCGACCAGTCTCGAAGCGCGCCCCGAAATAATTCCCGAGCGAAGCCCCGCGCGATGGAGCAGCACGAGGCCGTGGCCGTCGCGCGTGTGAAAGCTCTTCAACTCGTCGCCGCCCGCGACCGGCGTGATGCGCCCATCGGTCAACACCCCGTCGCAGTCCAAAAGCAGAAGCCGGACACGCGAAGCGCGACTTTCAACCTCATCCAACGTTTCCATTTTACTTGACTTCAAAAATCGGAATCTCGGAAAGCTTCCACCCCGTTGACGTGCGCGTGAAGACATAAAGCGCCGTTCCGCTCTGGTCATGGCCGAGCGTGCGTGCGGTGAGTGTGACATCGGCGGCGACGTGATTTGCATCAAGCTGCTCGGTGCGGACGACGCGCGTCTGCCAGACCTCGGGCTGCGTACCGACAATGCCTTTCGAGAAACCCGAAAGCTCGCCCGCAACCAGAAGCGCCTCGACATCAGCCTTGTGCCCGGTGCGGATAGCCGCGTCGAGGTTGGCAACCGCAGTCTTGATTTGCTCGTCAACGGCGGGTGGCGTGCCCGCGGCGGCCTCGGCCTTGATGCGCGCCGCACGTGCCGTGAGCGTCGTAGCGTAATCGGCCTCGGACTTCGCCGCCGAGTCGAAGAGCTTGACGGCGTCGGCGGCGCGGTTGCGACGCAGCGCAATTTCGCCCAGTCCGATTTGACCCCATGCGAGCGTCGAGGGCAGCGGCAAGGGCGTGTCGAGCGCGGCGCGGAACTCGCGCTCCGCTTCGTCGAGCCGCCCCTCTTCAAGAAGCGAGCGAGCGAGCACGACGCGCGCCTCTTCGCTCGAAGGCGCGCGCGTCAGCAGTTCACGTGCGAGCGTCTCGGCGCGCGCGGGCTGTTGCCCCAACTGTATGCGCGCCTGCTCGACGGCTTCGGCGAGACCGGGCCCTTGCGGCACTACGTCGTTGGCGAAGTTGGTCTGCGGGTAAAACTTCTCCGGGTCAACTTCGACACGAACTATCTTCGACGAAGTCTTGAACTGCGCTTCGCCGAAGTCCTTCGCGGGTACACGCGCGGTGGTCATCAACTTCTCGCCGCGGTCGGTCAAAGCCTGCACCGTCACCTCCACGTCGAACGAGCCGGTGTTGCGCAGGTTCGATACCCACGCGCCCACGCGCTCTACAGGCAACCCGACCAGTAGGTCTGTGTCGGTCGGCAGGTCGAAGAGCGAAGACATGAGCAGGCTCAGGCGGTCGCCTCCCGCTTCCAAAAGCCGCGCACGCATCGAAGCGAGCGAGAGTGACTTCGCGCCCGCTTGCGTAAGCTGCCCGCGAAGCATGCCCATGAAGGCTTCGCGTCCCACGGCGTTCATCAGTATGCGCCAGACGAGCGCGGCCTTGTTCGTCGTCGAGTTGAAGTATGTCTCGAAAGACGGCGTGAGCTTTGAGAGCGGCGCGTCACGCTCGGCGACGGGCGCGTAGACCAGCGCCATTCTCATCCACTCGTCGTCCGCGGCCTGTCGTCCGAACTGTTTCTCGACAAAGAGCGCGGCCAGAAATCTCGGGAGCCCTTCGCGCAGCGCGCCCGCGCCTTCGCCTTCGATGCCCGTCGCGCCGCCGACCCACAAACGCGCCACCGCGTCCGCGACCTGCATCGCCGTCACCGCGTCGAGCTTCTGACGACGGAAGACTGCATTGTTGACGAGAAGCGTCCCGCCCGTCTCGAAGCCCGCGCCTCTTTGCACGCCGACGATTCGCAAAGGAACATCGGGCGCAGGGCCGAGCGATGCGACGTAGAACGTCCGCGCGGCGGCGGCAAAGTTGATGAGCGACTCGGCCCCGCGCTTCTCCTCGGCGCTCGCGCCCTGATGGAGCACGGCGCTCACCCCGCGAGCCTCACCCGCGCCCTCTATCGTCTCCCAACTCCCCGTGATGAAGAAGGGCTGAGAGTTGAGCGGCTGCTCGAAGCTGCCCGCGCCCGTGGGCTTGCCGGAGGAGACGGCCGCGTCGCCGCCCGGCAATCCCGCGAAAGTGAGATGCACGGGAGCGTAGTCAACGCCGCGCGGAGCGAAGGTCGTGTTCGGCGTCGGATACCAGTAGGAGAGCGGTAGGAACTGCAAGCCAGTGGGCGTGACGGCCGCGAGGCCCGAGTTCTCCGTGATGGGCAGATGGTAGTCGAGTGTCGCTGTGACGGTTCCGCCGCGCGGCACGGGTGCGGGCAGCGTGATCTGCGCCGTCTGCAACTCAGCGCGCGCGTCCTTGCCGGGAGTGAAGCGCGCGGGTTCGCCGCCGACGCTCGCCGAGTCAATCTTCGCGGCGTTGTTTATGCGCAGCGTGAGCGTGCGGCCCGCGCCGCCACCGACGTTGCGCGCCGTGATGGTGGCGCGTGCGGCAATGGCGCGCTCCGCACCGCTTGCGCCCGCTGCGTTCACGCTCACGTCAAAGAGCGTGACCTGCCACGCGGGCGCGCCCTCGACGGGCTGCTGCGCGCGCGCCGCATGAGCGATGGCGAAGAGAAGCGCGAGTAGTAGAAGTTTGTTTGCGAGCGATTTAGTCATACGCGAAATGTCGTCAACGATCTTTTATCAATCTCTTATGCGTTGTCGTGCGCGCCGCGCCCGACAAGCTCGTGCAGGTCGCGCAGCATCGCAAGCAGCGCGGCCATGCGCGCGAGCGGAAGTGCATTCGGGCCGTCGGAGAGCGCACGCTCGGGCGCGTCGTGAACTTCCATGAAGACCGCATCCACGCCGCAGGCGACACCGGCGCGTGCGAGCGGTTCGATGAACTCCGACTGTCCACCCGTTGCACTGCCGAGGCCGCCGGGCAGTTGCAGGCTGTGCGTCACGTCGAAGACGACGGGCGCGCCGAAACTACGCATGATGGGGAACGAGCGCATGTCAACGACGAGGTTGTTGTAGCCGAAGGTGAATCCGCGCTCGGTGAGCAGAAGCCGCTCGCACCCGACCGAGCGCGCCTTCTCAACGATGTTGCGCGCGTCCGTGGGCGCGAGAAACTGCCCCTTCTTGATGTTGACGGCGCGCCCCGTTTCGCACGCCGCGACGATGAGGTCTGTCTGACGAGAGAGGAAGGCCGGGATTTGTAGAATGTCCGCGACCCGCGCCGCTTCCTCAACTTGAGAGACGGCGTGAACGTCGGTGAGCACGGGAAGACCCGTCTCCTCGCGGACGGCGCGCAAAGCGTCGAGCCCTTCGTGCATGCCGGGGCCGCGATAGGAAGCGTGCGAAGAGCGATTGGCCTTGTCGTAAGAAGCCTTGAAGACGTAGTCGAGCCCCGCGTCGCGCGCACGCTTCTGACACTCGCGCGCCATCATCAGCACGTGCTCGCGCGACTCGACCACGCACGGGCCCGCGATGAGCGTCAGGCGTCCGTCGCCAAAGGTCGCATCACCGACCTTGAAGGGTTTGATTTCAACTCGCTCCGAAGTCTCACTCACTGTTTTCTGTTCCCCTCGCGCGCGGCCCTGCGGCGCAGGTCGCGGAGCGTGTTCTCGGCCCTGAAGCGGTTCTCGTCGTGTGGCGCTTGCTGCACGTAAGTCTCGAACTCGCGTATCGCATCGTCAACCCTGTCCAACTGTTCGTAGAGCAGGCCGAGGTTATAGTGCGCGAAGGCGAAGTCGCCGCCGCGTTGATTGACCGCTTCGCGGAACGCCGATTCGGCCCCCGCGTAGTCCTTCTGCTGTACGAGCGAGACGCCGAGGCGATAGAAGGCTTCGGGGTCGCGCCCGCCGTTCTGCTCGATGGCTTTGCGGAACGCCTCGGCCGACTCAGGCCAGTGCCCCTCGTCGTAGAGGATGCCGCCGATTTGATAGAAGGCATCCGCGTAGCTGCCGCCGCGACTCTCGATTGCGCCGCGATATGCTTCGAGCGCACGCTCTCTCTCGCCCTGCTGCCGGAGCGCGAAGCCGAGGTTGTACTGCGCGGTCGGGTAGTTGCCGCCGCGCTGCTCGACGGCCTTGCGAAACTCTTCCGATGCGGCCACGTCCTGCCCTTTGAAGAGCAGAGCGCGCCCGAGCCGGTTGTGCGCCGCAGGGAAGTCGGGCTGCAACTCGACCGCGCGCCGCAGGTCGCGCACGGCCGCGTCGTAGCTGCGTATGGAGAGGAAGTATGTGCCGTTCTCGTAGAACTCGGATGCGCTCTTCGGCTGCTCGACAAGCGAGCCGCGCGGCGCGGAGTCCGACTGCGAGAGCGTTCGCCCGAGTGTCTCATCCGACTCGTCCGAAGCGTGCGCTGCATCGTCCGTCAATGCCGCACGGCGCGCGGGCGAACGGCGGAGCATGACCGCGCCGAAGATAAGAAGCAGCGCGGCGGAGATGACGAGGACGAAGACCAGCGGCTGCGTCAGCAAGCTCTTGAAGTCGCGCACGCCCTTCGCACGTGATACTGACACGCCAGCGCGACCCTGCCCCGCGACCTTGCCTGACGCGGAAGCGTGCGCGGCGTCGAGCGAAGTCGAAAGCCCTTCGGGTGTCGAGTTCGACGAAACGTTCGACGCTGCAGCATCCGATGAACTGCTCGACGAAGCGTCGCTCGAATCTTGCGCGCGCGCCTCCGGGTCGTTTGCAACCGCGCCTGATGAAGAGAAGCGCGCGGCGGCGGGTCTGCCCGATGTGTCGCGTTCATCGCCTTCGTTTGTAGGTAAGCCGGACTCGCCGGTCTGCGTGGCGGCGCGGCTGCGACGCAGGCGTTCGATGTCAATGATGAGTCGGCCCGAAGGCGTCTCGGTGCCCGCGTCGCGCAGCGTCTCGATGGTCGGCGCGCTGAAGCCCGCCGAGTGTTCAAGCCCCAGACGCTCGGCGACGGCGAATAGCTCGCGGCGGAACTCGCCCGCATCCGCGGGACGCTCTCCCGCGCCCTTCTCCAGAGCGTGCAGCACGACCGATTCGAGCGCGGGCGGGATGGTCGTCACAATCTCGCGCGGCGGGCGCGGGCTCTCGGAAGAATGTTTGAGCGCGAGCGCGAGCGGCGAGACGCCCGAGAAAGGCGTCTGCCCGGTCAGCATCTCGTAGAGGATGACGCCAAGGCTGTACACGTCGGCGGCGGGCGTGAGCTGCGCGCCGTCGCACTGCTCGGGCGACATATAGCGCGGCGTGCCGATCATGACGCCCATGCCCGTAAGCGTATCCGCGAAACTGTAGTCGCCGCCTTCGGTCGCGAGCTTGGCGATGCCGAAGTCCAAGACCTTGACGATGTATGGCGAGTCAGGGCGTTGGACGAGGAAGATGTTGCCGGGCTTGAGGTCGCGATGGATGATGCCTGCTTCGTGCGCGGCCTCGACGGCCGCCGCGATTTGCAGCATCAAGGAGACAGCGCGCGCAGGGTCGAGCGGCGCTTCGCGCGCGAGCACTTCGCGAAGCGGCTTGCCTTCGAGCAGTTCCATCACGAGATAGACCAGCCCGTCGCTCGTCTCGCCGAAGTCGGTGACGGCCACGGCGTTCGTGTGCTGCAAGCGACCGGCGGCGCGCGCCTCTCGACGGAAACGCTCCTTTGCCGCGTCGTCTGTGACGAGACGTGAGTTGAGAACCTTGACGGCCACGGGGCGCTCTATCAGAAGATGCGTCGCGCGGTAGACCGTGCCCATGCCGCCCTCGCCGAGCCGTTCGTCAAGACGATACTTGTCATCAAGGACGAGTCCCGCGAGCGGGTCTTCCGTCTCGTTCGCGGCCGAAGGGTTGGCGACCGTGATGTCGGCGCTGAGCGGCGTCCCGTCTACGGGGCAGACGGTCACGTCAGAGTCGAACTGTCGCTCACATTTCGGGCACTGGAGCATAAGCTTGGCGCTGGAGAGAGCGCGTGTTCCTCAGCGTCCGCAGTTTACCGCAAAGCGCGCGAAGAATCCGCAAAGAACGCAAAGTTTTTCCCTCGCATCCCTTGCGGGCTGTTCACGCGCTTTCGAGTTTAAGAGTCTCCCGGCACCTCACTCGGTATTCGGGTTGACCTCTTCCTTGACCTCTGTATTCTCTTCCCTCTCGACGCCGGGCATGGGCGAGCCCTCGGGCGGCTCGCCGTGAATCTTCGTGTTCGTGCTCTCCAACTCGGGCTTCTCGTGCTCGCCCGTCATCGTCCCCAATCCCAAATCCTCACTCATACAGAAAGCCTCCTTGTGCGTATCTTTCAGTCGTCACCGGCCAGCACCTGCGCGCGCTCGTGCGCCCGGGCTTCCGCTGCGCCCGCGCCCTCGACCGCCGTTTCGTCGCGCATGCGGTTACGGTACGCCGCGCGCACGAAAGACGCAAACAGCGGTTGGGGCGCGAGCGGCTTCGACTTGTACTCGGGATGGAACTGGCAACCGAGGAACCACGGGTGCGCCTCGCGCGGAAGCTCGACCATCTCGACGAAGCGGCCGTCCTCCGAGATGCCGCTGATACGCAGCCCTGACGCTTCGAGCTGTTCACGAAACTCGGGGTTGAACTCGTAGCGATGCCGGTGCCGCTCGCTTATCTCACTGCGTCCGCCGTAGACCTCGCGCGCCAGACTCCCTTCGGCAAGCAGGCACGTCCAAGCGCCGAGCCGCATCGTCCCGCCCATCTCCTCAACATCAACAAGGTCGCGCAGCTTGAAGATGACTGGATGCGCCGTGTCCGAGTCGAACTCGGTCGAGTCCGCCCCGCTGAGGCCGCAGACCGCGCGCGCATACTCGATGACGGCCGTTTGCATGCCGAGACAGATGCCGAAGTAGGGCGTGCGCGTCTTGCGCGCGTAGTTGATGGCGCGAATCATCCCCGCCACCCCGCGCTTGCCGAAACCGCCGGGGACGAGGATGGCGTCGTAATCGCGCAGCCGCTCTTCGTAATCCTCATCCATCAAGCCTTCCGATTCGACCCAGCGCACGTCAACACGCAGATTGTTTGCCACGCCGCCGTGCGTGAGTGCTTCGCGCAGAGACTTGTAAGAGTCTTCAAGCTCGACGTACTTGCCGACGATGCCGATGGTGACGCTGCCTTTCGAGGGGTCGCGGATGGTCGCGACCAGTTCGCGCCAGCGCGTGAGGTCTGCGTTGGGCGCGCGGTCTTGAAGTCCTAATGCGGAGACAATCTGGTCGTCAAGCCCCTGCTCGTGGAAGGCGAGCGGCACTTCGTAAATCGTGGCAACGTCCTGCGCGGCGATGACGGCCTGCTCCTTGACGTTGCAGAAGAGCGCGATCTTCGAGCGGATGTCGCGCGGCAGCGTGCGGTCTGAGCGGCAGAGCAGGATGTCAACGGCGATGCCTATCTCGCGCAAGTCGCGAACGGAGTGCTGCGTCGGCTTGGTCTTGAGTTCGCCTGCGGCGGCAATGAAGGGGACGAGCGTGAGGTGGATGAAGATCGCGCCGTTCTGGCCGTTCTGCCTCTCTTCGTTGCCCATCTGGCGAATGGCTTCGAGGAAAGGAAGGCTCTCGATGTCGCCGACCGTGCCGCCTATCTCGACGATAACTACGTCGGTCGAGTCTTTCTCCGCAACCGAGCGCACGGCGCGCTTGATCTCGTCGGTGATGTGCGGGATGACCTGTATGGTCTTGCCGAGGTAGTCGCCGCGCCGCTCCTTCTCAATGACGGAGAGATAGATGCGGCCGGTCGTCCAGTTGTTCGAGCGCGAGAGGCGCGCGTGCGTGAAGCGTTCGTAGTGGCCGAGGTCGAGGTCGGTCTCCGCGCCGTCGTCGGTGACGAAGACCTCTCCGTGTTGGAAGGGCGACATCGTGCCGGGATCGACGTTGATGTACGGGTCGAGCTTGATGCAGGTGACGCTCAGGCCCCTCGCTTCGAGCAGGCACCCGATGGACGAGGCCGCCAAGCCTTTCCCCAAACTCGAAACCACGCCGCCCGTCACGAAAATATATTTAGGCATCACTTCCCCCTTCGTCAGTCGGCCTCCGCACTTTGCCGTCAGAGCCCGGCTCGTCGCCCTCGCCCTTCTTCTCTTCGTCGTTGTAGAAACCCGCTTTCAAATCCTTCTGCTTCTCGATGGCCTCGGCGGCCTTCGGGTTGACGAGTTTTTGCAGCGCGATCATCCCCGCGAACGCGCCCGCGCTCATCCACCCGCGCCTGTCCGCCACGCGGCGCTCGTACTCATCTTTGCTCAGCAGCTTCGACGGCTTGCCGAGTTGCGAGAGCCCGACGAGCGCCCCCGCGATGACGAGCACGATGATTCCGAGTCCGATCCAGTCGCCCATATCATTCAAAGTCAGAATTGGGCTTTCGCTTCAAACATCTCACGCACGCGCCGCAGGTCTTCTTGCGTGTCCACGCCGATTGAAGGCGAGGCGGCCTCGACGACCAAGATGCGATGTCCGCGTTCGAGCACGCGGAGTTGTTCGAGCGATTCGGCGCGTTCGAGCGCGGTCTGCGGCCAGCGCGCGTATTCTAACAAAAAGGCGCGACGGTAAACATAAAGCCCCGTGTGCTTGCGAAACGTCGAGAGAAGCGCGGGCTCTCTTTCAAGCGCAGCCGCGAGCGAGCCGTAGCGCCGCGCCGTCTCGCGCGGGAACGGGATGGGCGAGCGCGAGAAGTAGAGCGCACGGCCACGCTCGTCCACGACGACCTTGACGACATCGCTGCTCAAAACGTCCGCCGCTCTCTCGATGGACTCGGATGTGGTCGCAACCGACGCGCCCTCGTCCGCGAGCAGCGCACCGACCGCTACTTCAATCGTCTCGGGCGAGATCAGCGGTTCGTCACCCTGCACGTTGACGACGACATCGCACTCGATCTGCTCGGCGGCTTCGGCGAGACGGTCGCTGCCCGAGGCGTGGTCGGAGCTCGTCATCAACGCCTCGAAGCCAGCGGCGCGCACCGCTTTGAAAATTCTTTCGTCGTCGGTGGCGACGACGGCGCGCGAGACCGAAGGGGCCCGAAGCGCGCGCTCGACGACGTGGACGACCATCGGGCGGCCCTGTATCTCAAGCAGCGGCTTACCCGGAAGACGGCTCGAAGAGAAGCGTGCGGGGATGATTGCGACGACCGTGGGATTCGGAACAGGTGAGCCCGTGTGATTCACGGGATTACAAGATAGCCTAAAGCGTTGACGGTGACAAGGGGAATAAGTCTGGAGTCTGACCGCTTGTCACTCATCACTTCGCTGGGCTACCATCGGGCAGTTCCACTTTCATGGTTACACCGTCACAAATGAAGAGTGAGGGGAGAGGCGCGACGCCGCGTGCGGCCGTGGAGAGTATCCTCGACCTTGTAGGCGGCACGCCTCTGCTGCGGCTGTCGCGGTTCGCGCCGCCGCCCGCGGCCGAAGTGTTTGCGAAGCTCGAATACATGAACCCCGGCGGCTCGGTCAAAGACCGCGCGGCGCTCGGCATGATACTCGACGCGGAGCGGCGCGGCGTCCTGCGGCCGGGCGCGACCATCATCGAGCCGACTGCGGGTAACACCGGTATTGGGCTCGCGCTCGTCGGCGTTGCGCGCGGCTATCGCGTCGTGCTCTGCGTGCCCGAAGGTTACTCGCGCGAGAAGATGAAGATTATGGAGGCGCTCGGCGGGCGCATCGAATACGTCCCCGCAGAGGTGGGCATGGAGGGCGCGGTGCGGCGCGCGACCGAGCTTGCAGACGAAACGCCCGGCAGCTTTATCCCGCAGCAGTTCGAGAACCCCGCCAACCCACGCTTTCACGAAGAGACGACCGCGCGCGAGATCATCGAGCAGATGGATGGGCGCGTTGACGCCGTCGTCTTAGGATGCGGCTCGGCGGGGACGTTTACGGGCATCACACGCGCGATAAAGCAGGTCAACCCGGAAGTCTACTGCGCGCTCGTCGAGCCCGAGGGTTCGATACTCGGCGGCGGCGCGCCCGGTTTCTATCGGCTCGAAGGCATAGGCCAGCGCGAGTTCATCCCGCCCAACCTCGACCGCGATGTGGCCGACGAAATCATCGCCGTCACGGACGCCGAAGCGTTCGCCACCGTCCGCGAGCTGGCGCGCACCGAAGGCGTCCTCGGCGGCGGCTCGACCGGCGCAGCGGCGGCGGCCGCACGTAAAGTCGCTGAACGGCTCGGCACAGGCAACCGCGTCGTCACGCTCTTCCCCGACGGCGCGGAGCGTTACATGAGTCAGGGAATTTTTGACTAATGCGGAATGATGAGTGATGAATGATGAATAAGATTCAAGTTGAGCGATTGAAGCTGTCGACGACTCTATTCATTACTCATCATTCCGCGTTCATAATTTAACTTATGGGTTTCTCAACAACAGCAATTCACGCGGGCAACGAGCCCGACCCAACGACGGGCGCAGTGACCGTGCCCATCTATCAGACTTCGACATACGCGCAGGAGGGGTTAGGCAAACCTCGTCATGGCTACGAGTACGCGCGCACACAGAACCCGACGCGTTTGGCGGTCGAGCAGAACATCGCTGCTCTCGAAGGCGCGAAGTACGGCTACGCCTTTGCATCGGGGATGGCGGCCATTGACTCGACACTCAGGTTGATAAAGGCGGGCGAGCACGTCGTCGTCAGCGATAACACCTACGGCGGGACGTTCCGACTGTTTAGCCGCGTGCTCGCGAACTACGGCATCGAGTTTAGCTTCGTGGACACAACCGACGCTTTGAACGTCGAGGCCGCGATCAAAGAGAACACGCGGATGGTCTTTGTCGAGACGCCGACGAACCCCGTGATGATGGTGACGGATTTGAAGGCCGTCTCGGACGTGGCGCACGCGGCGGGCGCGCGCGTCGTGTGCGACAACACTTTCATGTCGCCATACCTCCAGCGCCCTATCGAGTTCGGCGTTGACATCGTCGTGCATTCGACGACGAAGTATTTGAACGGACATTCGGACAGCGTCGGCGGCGTCGTCGTCTTAAACGACGAGCGCGACGCCGAGTGGCTCGCCTTCATTCAGAACAGCGTCGGGGCCATCCTCTCGCCGTTCGACTCGTGGCTCGTCCTGCGCGGCACGAAGACGCTCGCCGTCCGCATGGAGCAGCACGACGCGACGGGCCGCAGCGTGGCGGCCTTTCTCGAAGAGCACCCGAAGGTGCGCAAGCTCTACTACCCCGGTTCGCTCTCGCACAAACAGCATGAATT
>JAVXWN010000170.1:0-11249 GCA_032230645.1 Acidobacteriota bacterium
ACCGCGACGACCTTCGCGCCGTCGCTCTCCAACACGGCCTTCAACATCCCACGCGCATCCTCTTCGTCCTCGACGAGCAGCACGCGCACTCCGGCGAGCGAGGTCGAAGGCGTCGCGGTCGGCTCCGCGTCGGCTCTCGTTATAGTGAACTCCGCGCGCGCTTCCGACTGCGCGGCGGACTTGAGAGGCAGACGCAGTGTGAAGGTTGAGCCGAGCCCGAGGCCACCGCTCTCGGCCGTCACCTCGCCGCCGTGAAGCTCGACGAGGTGACGCACGATTGCGAGCCCGAGCCCGAGACCGCCGTGGCGTCGCGTCGTGCCCATGTCGGCTTGGCGGAAGCGGTCGAAGACGTGCGGGATGAAGTCTTCGGAGATGCCCTGCCCCGTGTCGCTCACGCGAACGACGGCCTGCGCTCCCTCGCGACGCAGTTCGACTTCGACGCGGCCGCCGCCGGGAGTGAACTTGACCGAGTTCGAGAGCAGGTTCCACATCACCTGCCGCAGGCGGTCGGGGTCGGCCGAGACTTCGCTCACGTCAGAAGCGAGCAGTGTGCTCACGTAGACGCCCTTCGCCTCGGCCGCGGGGCGGACGGTCTCGACTGCGTCATGCACAAGCGGCCTGACTTCGACGGGGCGCAGTTCGAGCCGGAGCTTGCCCGTGATGATGCGCGACACGTCGAGGATGTCGTCAATGATCTGGCGCTGCGCGCGCGCGTTGCGCTCGATGGTCTCGACGGCGCGGCGCGTGGCCTCCACGTCGAAGCCACCCGAGGTGAGCATCGAAGACCAACCGAGTATCGCGGTCAAGGGCGTGCGTAGCTCGTGCGAGAGAGTGGCGAGGAACTCGTCCTTGGTGCGGTTGGCCTCCTGCGCCTGACGATAGAGGCGTGCGTTCTCGACGGCGAGCGAGGCGCGGCGCGCGAGGTCTTTGGCAAAGGCGAGGTCTCCCGCGCCGTAGCGCCGCTCGGACTCGGCCGTTACGAAGGTGATAGCGCCAAACGTGCGCCCGTGCGCCGAGAGCGGCACGATCATCACGGCGCTGAAGCCGAGCGCGCGCAGCACTCTCAAATGTTCTTCGTCCTTCGCCGCCGCGACCAGAAGCTCGTCGGGAATCTCTTCGTACAACTCGGACTTGCCTGTGCGCAACACGGCGGGCAGGCCGTTCAGCGCGTCGGGATCATAAGGGTATCGCTCGGCCAGTTCGTGGGCCCACGCGACCTTCGCCGGGTCAACGTGCGCGACGGCGAGACGCCGCACCTCGCCGTCTTCGCCCACGATGTCCACGCCGCACCAGTCGGCGACCCACGGGACAGCAGCATGCGCGACCGCCTCCAGAGTCTTCTCGTAGTCGAGCGACGAGGAGAGCAGTGTCGTCGCTTCGGCGAGGAAGGAGGCACGACGCTCGGCGGCCTCGGCCTCGCGGCGCTGTCGGCTCTGCTCTTCGTAGAGTTCGGCCGTGCGGAGAGCAGAGGCAGCGAGGTTAGCGAGCGCGTTGGCGACGACCACGTCCGTCTCGGCGAAGCGTCGCGGCTCGCGATAGTAGAAGACGAGCGTGCCCACGTCCTCGCCGTGCGCCCTCAAAGGCAGGGTGAGCATGGAGCGGATACCTTCACGCTGGTACATCTCGCGACGGTCTGCGAGCATGGGGTCTGCGAAAACGTCTTCGACGATGAGCGGCATCTCGGGCAGACGCGGCGTCCGCGAAGTAATCTCGATGCGGTCTGCGCCGTAGTCTTTGGAGAGGCCGCTCGACGCGACGACCGCCCAGACCGATTGCGAAGGGATGAAGCGCCAGATGGCGTAGGCGTCCGCCGCGATCAGCCGGTGAGAGAGCGCGAGCACGGCGGGCAGCACCACGTCCATCTGCGGCGAGC
Organism: Acidobacteriota bacterium; assembly: GCA_032230645.1. Lineage (GTDB taxonomy): Bacteria > Acidobacteriota > Blastocatellia > Pyrinomonadales > Pyrinomonadaceae > QHXN01. Next base: position 1,874 of record JAVXWN010000170.1, read on the forward strand.
CGAGCAGATTCTCGGAGGCGTCAACGAGCGTGCGCAGGCGCGCTTCGACATCCTGTCGCTGCCCGAGCGCCTCCTCCGCAAGGTCGCGCGCCTCGTGCGCGGTGCGAAGCAGACGCTCGCGCTCGGCCGCCGCTCGCACACGCTCCGTCACGTCGCGCGCGATGCCTTCGACGGCAACGGGACGACCATCGCGGTAGGCGATGCGCGTCGAGACTTCGAGCGTCAGGCGGCGGCCGTCGTGCGCGATGATGTCCAGTTCGTAGACGGTCGGCAACTCGGGGTCGTTCAGCTTCTGCCCGGTCATCCGCTTCGCGAGTTCGAGGTGTTCGGGGGCGACGACCTGCGCGATGTTGAGCCCGCCAAGAATCTCTTCGCGCGTGTAGCCCGTTATCTCCGCGCCCGCGCGATTGATGGTGAGGTAGTTGCCGCTGAGGTCGTGCGAGTAGATGATGTCGTTGGCGTTCTCAAGCAGCGAGCGGTATCGCTCCTCGCCGCGTCGCATCTCCTCCTCCGCCTCTTTCATGGCGGTCGCGTCCCTCTGCGTGCCCCATGCGCGCAGCAGCAGCCCGCCCTCGATGACGCCGACGAGGTTGTTGAGGAAGTGGCGTTGTCGGCCCTCGCGGTCTACTTCGATTGACTCGGCATCGTTCAGTCTGTAGCCGGAGCTTATGAAGTCGCGCAGGTAGGTGATGTTGCGTGGGTCGTCGCGGACGAGGAGGTCGCCGAGGCGCGCGCCCGTAATCTCTCCGGCGCTGGCGAAGCCGTACATGCGCGCCATCGCGTCGTTGCACTCGGCGAGATAGCCGTGGCGGTAGCACAGCTCGATCTGTTCGTCGGCAGTGAGGGTTGTTGAGACGGGCTCGTCAAGCTCGAAGCGCCAGATGCCTTCGGAGCTATTGGCGATGAAGGCGCGATAACGCTCCTCGCTCTCCCTGAGCGCCTTCTCAACCTCTTCGGGGGTGTGCGGTCTGGTTAATTCTTCCTGCATCTCTCGGCATCACTCCGGCCTCGTTGGAGCTTACCATCCCCGGCGCATACATGACGAAAAAAAGAAGGACGGAGACGAGCCCCGCCCTTCGCGTTCCTGTGATGAATGTTTTTGTTCGCGCGTCAGACCGCGTCGAGCGGACGCGCGGCGGGCGCAGCAGCAGGGCGCGCGGCGCGTTCGTAGAGGCGGAGCAGGAAGTGCTGGCCCGCAGCCGAGGGCGTGTCAATCTTGAGACCCATCAGGCCGTCGCGCCTGACGTAGACGAGCTTCGCGGTCAGAGGAATGATGCCCTCTTCAGCGATGAGCGAGACCCAGAGCCGGTCGCCCATCGCCGCCACGGGGTCGCCCGGCAAGCCGCGCACAGCCATGCCGAGACAACTGAAGTCAGCGACCTCTGCCGTCCCCAACATCTCGTGCCGCGTCAGGTTATCAACCGCCGCCACCAGCTTCGGCGGCGAGATGATACGAGGAAGCGCGCGCCTTTCGGCCGGTGACAATCCCCCTCCACCAAAAAAGTCTTCCATAAAATGACCCCGGATTTCTCGATTCTCGAACGAATGCCTCACTAATACAGAACTAATGAACGCCGAAATCCGCATTCTCTACTCTCACTCGCCGAACATGCGCGAGAAGCTTGCCCGTCACGTCGTGATACTTACTACAGTCAACATACATAATAATGGACACTACCCACCCCCTTCAACACGGAAACCTTTTCGCTCGCTCCCGAGTATAATGCTACCGAAATACTCGCGCCGAAGGCTTTCACAATCGAATCGAACCCACGGCGTAAACGCCCTCCCTTCAAAGGAGCCAGAAGGAATGTATAGGTCTCTCTTACTCGCCGCCCTGCTCATGCTCTGCGCGGCCTCGCACGCCGTCGCGCAGGCGGGACGCGGCGACGACCTTGCGCGGCTGCTGCGCTACCCGGACATCCACGGCGACCAGATCGCCTTCGTCTACGCCGGAGACATCTGGACTGTCCCGGCCGCGGGCGGCACGGCGCGCCGCCTCACGTCGCATCCCGGTCTTGAGTTGTTCCCGAAGTTCTCGCCCGACGGACGCTGGATTGCCTTCACGGGCCAGTACGCGGGCACGCGCCAGGTCTTCGTCATCCCGGTCGAGGGCGGCGAGCCGCGGCAGCTCACCTTCTACAACGAGGTCGGTGCCTTGCCGCCGCGCGGCGGCTATGACAATCGCGTGTTGGGCTGGACGCCCGACGGCCGCAACGTCGTCTTCCGCGCGAACCGCGTCGCGCAGAGCGACCGCATGGGACGCCCCTATCTCGTTCCCGTCGAGGGCGGAAGCGAACAGCCGCTCGCCATCATGGAGTCGGGCGGGCTGAGTTACTCGGCCGACGGCGAGCGCGTCGCCTTCACTCCCATCTCGAACGAGTTTCGCGGTTGGAAGCGTTATCGCGGCGGTCAATCGCCCGACGTTTGGATTTACGACCTCAAGAGCAACACCGCCGAACAGATAACGAACACGCGCGCGCAGGACATGCTGCCCGTCTGGTTGGGCGACACGATCTTCTTCATCTCCGACCGCGACTGGACGATGAACGTCTTCGCCTACGACACGCGCACGAAGAAGACTCGGAAGATGACGAACCACACCGACTACGACGTGCTCTGGCCTTCGGGCTCAGGTCAAGAGTTGGTCTACGAGGCGGGCGGCTACGTCTACCGTCTCGATGCCAAGAGCGGCAAAGAAGAGCGCGTGCCCATCAAGGTCTACGGCGACTTCCCCGACACCGTGCCCTACTTCCGCAACGTGAAGGATAACGTCGAGAGCTTCTCGATCTCGCCGAGCGGAGCACGCGCACTCTTCGGCGCGCGCGGCGACATCTATACGGCCCCCGCCAAAGAGGGCGAGGTGCGTAACCTCTCCGACTCGCAGGGCGTGCGCGAGATTGCGCCCGCGTGGTCGCCCGACGGCCGATGGGTCTCGTACCTCTCCGACCGCTCGGGCGAGTACGAGATTTACGTGCGCCCCTCGGACGGCACGGGCGCGGAGCGGCGCGTGACCACGGACGGCGACATCTGGCGTTACCCCGCCGTGTGGTCGCCCGACAGCCGCCTGCTCGTCTACGGCGACAAGAAGCAACGCCTTCGCTACGTCGAAGTCGCAACGGGCAAGACCACGGACGTTGACCACAGCACGCACGGCGACATCACCAACTATAGTTGGGCTCCCGACAGTCGTTGGATAGCCTACTCGAAGAATGGTGCCAACCAGTTTTCAGAAATCTGGGTCTACTCGGTCGCCTCCGACAAGACGCAGAAGCTCACGGGCGGGATGACGAGCGACACCGAGCCCGTCTTCGACCCGAAGGGACGTTATCTCTACTTCCTTTCAAACCGCGACTTCAACCTGACCTTCAGCGCCTTCGAGTTCAACTACCTCTACACCAACCCGACGCGAGTCTACGTCGGACTGCTCGCCGCTGACGGCCCCGCGCTCTTTCTCCCGACGAGCGACGAGGAGCGCGTGAAGACGAAGGAGACGCCGCTCACGGCTCAACCCAACCCCGCGCAGCAACCGCCCTCGCAGGGCGCGAAGCCGCAACCGCAAGGCTCCGGCACACCCGCGCCGCAAGCTTCTCCGACGCCGCAGACCGAAAGCACGACTCCGCCAGCAACAGCAGCGGCGGTGCAAGCCCCGACGAAGACCGAGGAACCGAGGACGGCACCGCCTGCGGGCGTCAACGTTAAGATTGACTTCGCGGGCTTCGAGGATCGCGTGCGCGCCATCCCCGGCCCCAACGCCAACTACCGTCACCTGACGGCGACGAACGACGGCGTGCTCTACATCGCGGGCCCCGGCCGTCTCTCGCTCTACAACATCGAGGCGAAGGCCGAGCAGCCCATCATCGAGGGCATACAGGACTATGACCTTTCGGCCGATCTCAAGCACATCGTCTTTCAAGCGCGCGATGCTTACGGCACCGCGCCCGTCGCGCCGGGACAGAAGGCGGACGCGGGTCTGCTCAAGCTCGAAGGCATGACGATGAAGATTGACCCACGGGCCGAGTGGGCCGAAGAGTACAACGACGCTTGGCGCACGATGCGTGATTGGTTCTATGACCCGAACATGCACGGCCTCGACTGGCGCGCGATACGTGACAAGTACGGCGCGCTCATCCCTTACGTCGCCAACCGCGAGGACTTCGTCTTCCTGCTCACCGAGATGGGAAGCGAGCTTTCGGCAGGTCACATCTACGCCGAACGCGGCGACGACCCTTCGCCCGTCACACGAACGGACGGTGGACTGCTCGGCGCGGAGATTGTTCCCGATGCCTCGGGCTACTTCCGCATCGCGAAGATTTTTCCCGGCGAGAACTGGCAGGAATCTTTCCGCTCGCCTTTGACCGAGCCGGGCGTGCGCGCGAAAGTTGGTGACCTCATCCTCGCCGTTGACGGCCACACGACGCGCGGCGTGAAGAACTTCTACGAACTGTTGGAAGGCAAAGCCGCGCGCGTCGTCACGCTCACTTTGAACGAACGCCCTGACACGGCGGGCTCTCGCGACGAGCGCGTGCGACCCGTCAAGAGTGAATCGAACCTGCGCTATCTCGACTGGGTTCAGTCGCGCCGCGCAGTCGTCGAACGTCTCTCGGGTGGTCGCATCGGCTACATCCACGCGCCTAACACAGCGGTCGAGGGGAATCGCGAGTTGTTCAAAGGCTTCTACCCGCAGGTGAACAAGGACGCGCTCATCATTGACGACCGCTACAACGGTGGCGGCTTCATTCCCGACCGCATGATCGAGTTGCTTGAGCGTCGCCCGCTCAACTACTGGGTGCGGCGCGGCATCGAGCCGGGCTCAACGCCCGCCTTCGCCAACCCCGGCCCGAAGGCGATGCTCATTAACGGCTTCGCGGGCTCGGGCGGCGATGCACTGCCTTACTACTTCCGCGAGCGCAACCTCGGTCGCATCTTCGGCACGACGACGTGGGGCGGGCTGATCGGGCTCTCCGGCAACCCGCAACTCGCCGACGGCAGCAGCCTTTCAACTCCCGCCTTCCGCTTCCTCGATCTCGAAGGGCACTGGGCGGTCGAAGGCACGGGCGTTGACCCCGACGTGGAAGTGGTTGACCGTCCCGAACTGGTCGCACGCGGCGAAGACCCGACGCTCGAAGCGGCCGTCAAGTATCTGCTCGAAGAGTTGCGCCGCAACCCGCCCAAGCGCATCACGGCCCCGCCGCCACCCATCATGCGACCGTAGCAAAGAAGGGGTGAAGGATGAGGAATGAAGGTCAAGCAGTCTTAACTTCATCCATCGTCCTTCATCCTTTGTACTACTTCTGCCCGCGATTGCTTAGGTGTTTGGTTGTCTCTTCCGTGACGCTGTAGCCGGGCTGGATGAATTCGGCGGTGTCGGCTGATTGAAGCGAGTGGTGTTCGGGAGCAGCCCCGAGGCGGTCGGGTGTCGCTGACAATCGTTCGCGCCGTGCGGCCTCGACAATTTTTTTGCTGACGAAGAGGCCATTGATAATCAACCCTATGCCGACCATGAAAGGTATCACCCCGGCGACCCAGATGCTGCGTATGATTTCGGCGTCACCGGGCGGGTTCTGGCCGCTGCGAAAGATTGCCATGCCGATGACGTTGAGGAATATCATCACGGCGATACCCACGCACGAAGTGATAACGCCAGCCTTGATCTCGTTGTAGCGTTTCACCTCCGGTGTCAGCCCGCGCTCGCGCTCAAGCTCTGACATACGCTTCTTGCGCTCCGACTCGGAGAGGAACATCTCGGCGACCCACGTCTTGCTCCAATCGAACTTGTCATCAGGCTCGCGCGTGGCGACCACCTGCCGCACGGCGTAGAGATTCGCGCCGCACAGGTTGCAGAACTTCAACTCGTCGCTCTGCTTGTTGCCGCATTGTGGACAGAACATCGGACGCTCCTTCGCTCGGATTCATCTTAACGGACGGACTTAAATCAAACGTCTCCGCAGTAGGTCGAGCGCGAACTGCGATGCGCGCCAGCGTATGAGATGCCGGTCGCCGGGCAGCATCAGGCGACGATGCTCTGTGTGCGCGTCGTCCGAGAGCGCGACGTAGACGAGACCGACCGGCTTCTCCTGTGTGCCCCCGCCCGGGCCCGCAACACCCGTGACCGAGAGGCCGAAGTCGGTGCCCGCGCGCTGCTTCACGCCTTCGGCCATCGCCTCGGCTACCTCTGCGCTCACCGCGCCGCGACTCTCAATCAACTCCGAAGGCACGCCGAGCAGACGCGTCTTCGCTTCGTTCGAGTAAGTGACTACGCCCTCCATAAAGTATGTTGACGAGCCCGGCACTTCCGTGAGGCGGTGCGCGATGAGACCGCCCGTGCAACTCTCCGCGACGGCGAGCGTGAAGCCGCCGACGGCGAGACGCAAGCCCACAACCTCTTCCATCAACTCGCCGCGAAAGGCGAAGACCGAATCGCCCAGACGCTCCTCGATCTGCCCGGCCAGACCGTCAAGCAGAAGCTCGGCCTCGGCCTCGGTCTTCGCCTGCGCCGTCAGGTGAATCTCAATCTCGGTGCTATTGAAGAGAATCGTGGTCTGCGGATTCTTGTACTGCGTGTAGACGGGCGCGATGCGTTCATCAACGGCCGACTCGCCGAGGCCCGCGACTCTCAACACGCGGCGCGCGACGCGCATCGCTCCGGCTCGCTCTGAAAGTTTGGGCAGCACGAGCGTATCGAACATCGGCTTCATCTCGCGCGGCGGCCCCGGCAGCATCGTGACAACGCGTCCCTCGTACTCAAGGTACATGCCCGGTGCCGACCCGTTCGGATTCGGGAGGACTTCCGCGCCCTCGATGACCATCGCCTGCCGCGCGTTGATCTCGGGCATCTTGCGTCCCCAGTGGAGAAACTTCGCCCTGATCTCTTCCAAGACCTTTTCATCAAGCAAGAGACGGCGCGAGAGTGCGCGCGCGGCTATCTTGCGCGTGATGTCGTCTTCCGTTGGCCCGAGCCCGCCGGTGATGACGACTATGCCGGAGCGCTTGAGCGCGTCGCGTATCGTCTCTTCGAGCCGCGCGTCGTCGTCGCCGACTATCGTCTTGAGCTTGACCTCGACGCCGACCGTGTTGAGCCTGTCGGTCAGCCAGAGGCTATTGGTGTCCGTGCGAAAGGGCGTCAGCAACTCGGAGCCGACGGCGATGATTTCAGCAGTGAGCATCGTTGATGAATCGTGAATGATAAATAGTGAATGGTGAACAGCAAGTCCGGACGAATCTACATACGCCTGACCAAATGCTTGCCGACCATGTAGCCGTTGCCGGACATCTCCATGACTGCGATGAGTTCTGACATCGGGAAGTCCCCCGCCACGGTTCTGATTCAATCCCGAAAGAGACTACGATGCGACGGGCTCGCGTGTTTCCGACCACTCGTAAGTAGGAAGGATGAAGTGAAGACTGCTTGACCTTCATCCCTCATCCCTCATGCTTCAACCCTCATCCTTCATCCTTATTCACTTGCCGCCCGAGGACGTGCCGAAGGCTTGCACTTCGCGCACCCACATGACGAAGGGGCGGTTCTGCGGGCCGGCCTGCGCGGGTTGAAAGAGGCGCACGCGTTCGGCGTAGAAGGGGCTGAACTCGAAGGCCGCGCGGTCGAAGTTACCACCCGGCTCCAGAGTCGAGACCGTGCGCCATCCTCCCGCCCCATCCGGTGCCTGCAACTCGACACGGCGCGAAGGCATGTATCGGTCGCGGTCAAACCCCCAGTAGATGTAGATGGCCGTGACGCTTGCCGCACGCGGGAAGTCAAGCTCAATCCAGTGCGGCTCGGGACTCTCGGCAGAGACCCAGTTGCCCTTGTTGTATCGCTTCGACGCGATCTCGCGCACGTCCGTGACGCCGTCCGTCAAAGGCTTTGCGTTGTATCCGTCGAAGGAGGAATCAACCAGAACGTTCGAGACGAGCGCGGCAACATCCGTGGGCTTTGCCTGCTCACCCGGTGTTGCATCAGGGTCGGGCCTTTGAAACGGAGTCGGCGACGGCGTGGCAGGCTCGCGCGTAGCCGAGGCGTCGAAGCTGCGGACGAAGTAGACGAGCGAGGCGAGCAGCAGCAGCAGCGCAAGCGACACGCCGAAGAGTTTCAAGCCCTGATTGTTGCCATGCCGCGCCGTCGCATCCTGACGTGCAAGCTCGGCCGTCGCGGGCGAAGAGGTCAGGTCGTGGCCGCACTCGCGGCAGACGCTCTCGTCAGCATCGGCGCTCGCGCCGCAGACGCCGCAGGTCACGGACGCCCCGGGGGCGATGGGCTGCGTGTGATAGGAGTCGTGAGTCAACTCGCCCGTCGGCTCGCCTAAGAGCCCGGTGCTCTTCTCGACCGGGGGCTGGCTCACATGCTCGGGCGAAGGGGACACCGTTTCGCGGCCTCGCGCCTTGCGAACGGCGCGCAGGAAGTCGGCCGCAGACGAGAATCGCCGCTCGGGCTTCTTTTCGAGCGCGCGCAGCACGACACGCTCGACGGCCGGTGTGATTGAAGAGTTAAGCTCGGTCGGCGGGCGCGGCGGCTGCTCGCGATGGGCGCGCAGTATCTCGGTGCGTGACATCGTCGAATCCTTGCTGCCCGCGCGCCCGCCGAAGGGCGGCTCGCCCGTTAGCATCTCGTAGAGGATGACGCCGAGGCTATAGATGTCGGAGCGTTGGTCGAGGTGTTCGCCAGCGGCCTGCTCGGGCGAGACGTAGCGCGGCGAGCCGTAGGCGATCTTCGACGTGTCGGTCGCCTCCGCGCCGACCAGCTTGACGATGCCGAAGTCCGTGACCTTGATACGGTCGCCGTCCGTGACCATGATGTTCGGAGGCTTCAAGTCGCGGTGGACGATGCCGCGATGCATCGTGCCACCCTCGTCGCGATAGTCGAAGGTGTGCGCGTAGGAGACGGCTTCGAGTATCTGCTCGAAGAGGTCGAGGGCGCGCTCTTCCTTGAGTCCCTCGGGGTGCTCGGCGATGCATTGCGCGAGCGAGCGCCCATCGACGAACTCCATGACGATGTAGTAGGCCTGCTCGGAGACGATGTAATCGTAGATTTTGACGACGCCGGGATGGTCGAGCTGAGCCTGCACGTATGCCTCGCGCTCGAAGCGGTGGCGCAGGCGGCGCAGATCGTGCAGGCCGCGCGGGTTGATAGACTTGATGGCGACCACACGCGGAAGCTTCTCATGACGGCCGCGATAGACGACACCCATCCCGCCGCGGCCGACGGGCTCTTCGATGACGTAGCTGCCGACCCTTTTCCCCGGCTCCATCAGAATCCGTTTGAAGCGTCGCACCGACGCGAACAAAATTTACGAGGCTTTATCTTGTGTTATAGCAGAAACGAGGGCTGATGACATCAAAGAGTGCTCGCGCTTTAGAACGCGAGAAGCGGGGGGGGGGG